>JAGPVU010000176.1 GCA_018066825.1 Cycloclasticus sp. | reverse complement strand
CCCCATCGAACACCTTAAAAAAGTCATGTCTCAACTACGGGATAAAGAACACGGTTGCGCTTGGGATATCCAACAGAACTTCGAAACAATCGCACCGTATACCATTGAAGAAGCGTATGAAGTAGCCGATGCAATCCAGCGTTCTGATTTACCCGCCTTGCGCGAAGAGTTAGGCGACCTTTTGTTTCAAGTGGTTTTTCACGCGCAAATGGCCGATGAACAGAACGCATTTGATTTCGACGATGTCGTTCATGCCATTTGTGACAAGCTCACTCGACGTCATCCACACGTTTTTGCAGAACAAACGGTAAAAAAGCGTTCATTGATGAATCAATGGGAACAACACAAACGTTTAGAAAAAAAGGAATCTCATGGGGGCGGCTTACTTAGTCACGTTAACGCCAATCAACCTGCTATGAATCAAGCTTATAAATTACAAAAAAAAGCCGCTTCGGTTGGTTTTGATTGGCCGTCCTTAAGCCCTGTATTTGATAAGTTGATGGAAGAGGTTGACGAATTAAAACAGGAGATTTTTATAACCGATAACCAACAACGTATAGAGGAAGAATTAGGCGATCTGCTTTTTAGCTGCATCAATATAGCAAGACACCTTAATGTGAACGCCGAGTGGTCATTACGCAAGGCTAATCAACGCTTTGCAGAACGATTTTCATATATAGAAAATACGCTTAATAATTCTGGCGAAACAATAGAAAGCTGTTCTATAGACCGATTAAATAGCCTATGGGAAGCGGCAAAAACAGACACCTGATAGAGAAAATCTGTCTTTAATCATTAAGTTAAGCAAAAGAATTTAGGATATTCCTATGGCTTTTAGTATACTCAAGTCACGCAGAGTTAGATGATGCAAGCTTTTTTTAAATGCTTACATTAATAAATATAGGTAACCTGCTGTTTTTATTTGTTTATTTAAGAGAGGAAGAAAGATGTCTGAACGAGTGAAGGGTGTAGTTAAGTGGTTTAATAATTCAAAAGGTTTTGGGTTTATTCAACCAGATGCAGGTGGCGAAGACGTATTTGTTCATTTTAGAGCAATTCAAGGTGACGGTTTTCGTACGTTAAAAGAAAACCAGCCGGTTGAGTTTACTATTACTAAAGGCGATAAAGGTCTTCAAGCTGAAGACGTTACCGGTTTAGAGTAGCGCTTGGTTAATTAATGGTCGAATGGCCGTTAATTAACAACCAAATAAAAACCTACCAATAATAAACCTTAGGTTATTTTTGGTAGGTTTTGATTACGTATTGTTCGACAATTTGTTGGAACTGCTGAGCTATGTCATTGCCTTTTAAAGTGACATCTTTTTCCCCGTCGATATAAACAGGGGCAACGGGTTTCTCGCCCGTTCCTGGAAGGCTAATACCAATATTGGCATTTTTACTTTCTCCTGGGCCATTGACCACACAGCCCATTACCGCCACTTTCATATCTTCCACACCCGGATGTTGAGACTTCCATTGCGGCATTTTATGTCTTAAAAAAGACTGGATGTCTTGCGCTAGCTGCTGGAAGTAATCACTGGTCGTTCGCCCGCAACCGGGGCAAGATATTACCGCAGGCGTAAATGAACGCAGACCCATAGACTGCAAAATTTCTTGTGCCACCACAACTTCTTGACAGCGATCACCACCCGGTTCAGGGGTCAAAGAAATGCGAATCGTATCACCAATGCCTTGTTGTAATAGCACTGCTAAGGCAGCCGTAGACGAGACAATACCTTTGCTGCCCATACCCGCTTCGGTTAAACCTAAATGCAAAGGGTAGCCACAACGCGAGGCGAGATCTTGGTACACCGCAATCAAGTCTTGTACTCCGCTCATTTTACAAGACAGAATGATTTTGTTTTTAGCCAAGCCGAGCTCAACCGCCTTAGTCGCACTCTCTATCGCAGAAGTAATCACCGCATCGTGCATGACTGCAACTGAATCTCTCGGCATTGATGCAAGTGAATTTTCATCCATTAACCGCGCGAGGACAGAGGGATCAAGGCTACCCCAATTGACGCCAATACGAATCGGCTTATCGTATTTAATCGCCAGTTCAATCATTTGAGCAAATTGTGGGTCGCGTTTGCTACCCCGTCCAACATTACCTGGGTTAATCCGATATTTTGCCAAAGCTTGGGCACAACACGGGTATTTGGTTAATAGTTTATGGCCATTAAAATGAAAATCACCAACCAGTGGCACATGGCAATCACGGGCGTCCAATTTTTTACGAATGTCAGCGACAGCGGCGGCAGATTCTTCGTTGTTTACCGTAATACGAACCAGCTCAGAACCAGCTTTTGCGAGCTGATACACTTGTTCAACGGTTTTATCAATATCTGCGGTATCGGTATTGGTCATGGATTGAACGACAACCGGCTGACCCTTGCCAATAAGGACATGACCAACTTGAACGGTGTTTGCTTTATGCATGATGGGTTAAGGCGTTAAACAGTATGGAAGTGGACTAATTATATCGTTAAAAGCCGATTAATTGGCCGCCGTATACGTTTCAATTAGCTTAAAGGCTCGATCAATAACACTCAATGGGGTGTAAAAATGGGGAGAGAAACGTATCCCACCACCCCGTTTTGCACAAACCACATGATTGAGCGTTAAATAATCAAACAACTTGCTGTCATCGCCCTGAGTTAATTTAAACACCACAATATTATTGCCGTCAGGATTCGGGGTGCTCAGCAAGCGTAATTGTTTATTGTCGACCACCTTGTCGATAACGTACTGACCGCGTTGAACAATACTTTGGGATACCTGATCAATACCAATTTCTAATAATAAACTGAGGCTGGCCGACAAGGCATGAATACTTAGCATATTAGGGCTACCACACTCGAACCGCCGCGCTGAGTGCGCTGTTTCCCAGAGGGGCGTATCGTAATTACCCATATCCTCCACCATATGCCAACCAAACTGGGTGAGTTTAAGTTTATCCATAACGCCTTTTTTACAGTAAAAAAAACCAAGGCCTTCTGGTCCGAGCATCCATTTATGACCATCCGCCATGACAAAATCAGCTTGATTTTTTTGTACATCAAAAGCAAACGCGCCAACCGACTGAATCGCATCGATACAGAATAACACCTGGTGTTTTTGACATGTTTGGCCAAGACGTTCAAGGTCTACGCGCAAACCAGACGCGTACTGTACCGAGCTGATAGTTAACAAACGTGTAGAGGAGTCAATCTGGTCTATTAAGGCTTGGGTAGGGTCGGTTGCTTTATTTAACTTGGTTTTTTTAACCGTGACGCCCTGATTCGCTAGCGATTCCCAGGGAATCATATTTGACGGAAATTCTTCATCACTGGTAACAATATTGTCGCCAGCTTGCCAGTCTAGACCGTAGGCAACAAACGATAAGGCTTCAGAGGTGTTTTTAACCAGGGCAATCTCGCCGCACGATGCGGCATTTATCAACTCAGTCAATTGTTGCTTTAACTGAGCCTCGACCTTAAGCCAGTGGCTGTATTTTTTAGAACCAATGGTGACATTCTCTCGACAAAAGTCATTCACTGCGCGTTCCGTTCGAGAAGGCCATGGGGCAACAGCAGCATGGTTAAGGTAAATGACTTCTTCATCTAAATTAAAGTGATCACTGTAGTCCTTACTCATGGTTTACCTAGTTTATTTAAAACTGCATTCTATCCTTTTTAAGTATTTGCTTATAGACTTAGCTAACATTTGACAAGTAAACAACGGAGTTTTTATGTTATCTATTGGGCATAGAGGGGCCATGGCGCACGCGCCTGAAAACACCTTACTTGCCATTCAAAAAGCAATTGATTTCGGTGTAGACGCAGTGGAGATAGATGTTCACCTAGTGGGCGGTGAGTTGCTGGTCATTCATGACTCAACGTTAGAAAGAACGACTAATGGCAAAGGTCGACTAGAGGATTTTACTGTAGAAGAGTTACGTTTGTTAGATGCAGGGCAGGGCGAGAAAATCCCATTACTAAATGAGGTGATTCATGCAACCTTAAATAAAGTTGGTTTAAATATCGAGTTAAAAGGCAAGGGAACTGGCAAAACCGTCGTTCAGCAGCTTAGCCATTTAAGTGAGCAACAACGGAAAACCTTGATTATTTCTTCTTTTTTAATGGACGAATTGAAACAGGTCTACAAGCTAGACCCTACGATTAAATTAGGGGTGTTGGTAGAAAGAAATATAGCCGATGGGTTTGACTGGGCCGCTAAATTAAACGCTTATTCAATTCATTTATCACTACAGCAGCTGTCCATAAACTACTTAGAACAGGCCCATCAAAAAAAACTAAAAATTTACGTGTACACCGTTAACTCGATTAAGGACATAATTCAAATGTTACATGTGGGCGTAGACGGTATCTTTAGCAATTACCCTGATAGAGTAAAACAGGTCTTATTGGGCCAGTCTTTTTAGTTGCAGGCGTGTGTAGAACAAGGTTATCAACATACTGAAAAAAACTATCAGCGCCACAGAAATAAATACCCATTCAAGGCTATAACCATAAACAACAATCAATAAATAATTAGCCATTAAGGGCAGAATTAATTGCCTAAACGCACCCATCACAACGGGGAAATTGGGTTGCTTTATGGCTTGTAGTGCCGCTACACTTATGAACAATGAAACGTAACAAAAGAAAGCGAGTGCATCAATTCTTAAGTAACTAACCCCTGCTGCGATAATTTCTGTTTCAGAACTAAAAAAGCCCATTAAATAGGGCGATAAGAAGATCATCACCGGAATGCAAATAATGGCAATGCCAAAGCTTAAAATCAGACCTTTGCGGTAAGTTTCGGCGATTCGTCGGTAGTTTTTGGCACCGTAGTTCTGACCTGCAATGGCTAAAACAGCAATATTTAAACCAAGCGCCGGTAGTAATAAAACCTGTTCTATACGGAGGCCTACTGAGTATCCTGCAACAGCATAATCACCGAACCTACTCACAAAAGCAGTCACGATAAAACTGCCCATGATCATAATAATGAAATTAAAACTAGCGGGTAAAACCTGCCTTAATAAGGCCAGTGCCATATCGGGCTTAAAATTCGGTACTAATCTCACCTTTAAACGTTTAGCGAGAACAAATAACAGATAGGCTGCAGACGCTAATTTTATGATTAATGTCGCCCAAGCAAGGCCAGAAACACCCATCTCTAAGCCGAAAGTTAACGCAGGGTTCAGTATTAAGTTGGCAAAAAAACCAATGATTAAAACGTTTCTGTTTGATTTAGTATCGCCCATCGCCATTAACGCACCAGCTGCCACGCTACTAATAGAAAACCCAATATTGCCAAGAATTAACACTTGAATATAATCCCAAGCTAATTCTGCCGTCGTCGTATCGTTGCTGAGCCAGTCAATAGTCTGTTGAGCAAATAACAGACCCAGCACAATAACGAATAACGATAAGCCAATACCCAGGGTAATCGCGTTACCTATTAACGGTATCAGTTTGTTTTTTTGTTTAGACCCGCCTATCTCAGAAGACAGCATAACCGAGGTGCCGTTTTGCAACCCCGCCAGCAAACCAAGGAACAGATAAAAAATAATGCTTGAAATAGACAGGCCGACTAATGCGGTATCAGAAATTTTTCCGGCAAACCAGTTATCTGTCAAATTATATAAGGTGTTAAAAAACATCCCCATCGAAGCGGGTATCGCTATGTTGATCAAATGTTTATAGATAGAACCCCGTGTCAGGTCTTGGCTTAACTCGTTTTGCGACGGCATAACTTGCTGCTTTTTATAAACCACCATGATGTCATAATTTATCTCTTATGACGATCACGCTATTGTAACGATACAAATACCGATTGATGGTCGGTTTTTAATATGCTATTGTCTCTGCTTAGATTTAAAGTAGCAAGAGAAGGTGAGAGGATGAACTTGGGTGAGCTAGAAAAACTCATATTAAATTATTTTTGGCAAACAACTGTTGCCGATGCCAAGCAGGTTTACGCACATTTTGAACAAAGCCGGGGTGGAACTTTAAACACGATACAGAGCACCCTTGACCGGTTGTATAAAAAAGATTTATTAAGCAGAGAAAAAATCGGACACGCATTCCAATACCGGGCGGCCAAACAGCGTAAAGACTTTATTGCAGGGCTCATCAAGGATACCACCAACGACTTCACTAAGCCGAATGAAGACACCATTATGGCAGCCTTTGTATCGTTATCATCGGGGCTTAATGACGAGCAATTAGATCAATTGGAACAATTGATTAAAAAACACCGATTAACAACTCCAACGGGTGAAGGGACATGATATCAGGTCAATCGGCGGTTATTTTCAATATGCTATCTATAATGATGCTGAGTGTATTAGTCACAATTTTTATCAGCTCTGCCTTAATACGTTTTAAATTAACTGCAATAGCGTCTTACCCCTTGTCTACCCGACGTTTAATCTTGTGGTTATTGGCCGTCTCTCCTTGGCTTATCGGCTTTCTTTCCTCCGCCGTATTGCTATTGATAGCCAGTGACTATTCACCGTTAGCAGAAAGCCAAAGGGCCTTTCATTTACACCATATCCAACTGTTTCATCTAACTAATTGGCATGGCATAACGTTAGTATTAGGGCTTGTAATGATCAGTTTATTACTCATTCAGAAAGGCTATTGTTTTTTTAAAAGTCAACAGCGAGCCAAATTACTCAACAGTGTCGCTGACACCGATGGTAGTGATATGTGCTTATTAGATACTGATAGCATCAGCGCTTTTACAGCAGGTTTTTTAGAACCGAAAACTTACATAACAACCGCTTTACGAAAGCAATTAACGGCGAAGGAATATACCATTGTTCGTTTACATGAATACGAGCATAAACGTTGTTTTGATCCACTTAAAAAGTTTTTATTTCAGTCCTTAACTGCCGTTTACCCTCAGCCAATCGCGCATTATTTATCTGGGAAAATGACGCTTGTAATGGAGCTGGGTGCAGATTCAGCCGTTTCAAGGGTTGTGCCTGACAAAGGCTTGATCGCCATGACCCTTGTTAAAGTTAGGCGCTTATCTAGTCAAACCCAAACCACTCCGATTGACACGATTAACTGTCACTTCGAAAAAGACCAGCTTGAAGACAGGGTTAATTATTTATTAGTCAACCAAGAACAAAAACAACTGTCTTATGTTGGCTTATTAATAGTCGCCGCAACGATGTTGGTTTTTTGTACACTTTCGGTTGACGTTTTGCACCATCTTATTGAATTTCCGCTTTCACATTAAAGGCAGCTTCATGACATTATTTTTCACCTCAGATAAGCGACGTCACTTAACGTTCACTATGCTATTAGTGCTGGCAATTTTATTGCTTAGCCCGCTCTCAGTCATCGCAGCAGCAAATAAAAGCACCACCCTAAGTTTAGCTGAGGCCATCAGCAAAACGTTTCAACACAATCCTGACTTAGCAAGTTTTCAATTTCAGAAAAAAGCACAACAAGGAAGACTCGTTCAAGCCGGTCTTTCAGCAAAACCAGAAGTAACAATCGTGTTAGAAGATGCACTGGGAAATGGTGATTTAGAGGGATTTGACAGCGCCCAAACGACACTTAGTGTTAACTGGGTCTTAGAACAGGCCTTAAGACAGAAACGTACCCAGGTAGCAATAGCCAATCAAGGTTTGATTGATAGCGATCAATTAATCAAACAATTGGATGTCGGCACACAAACTGCGCGTTATTTTTTGCAAACTCTCGCTTTCCAAGAAGGCGCATTACTCGCTGATAAAGCCATTTATTTAGCCGATGCCATGGTTAAAGAAACCAAAAAACGAACAAATTCAGGCAAGGCATCACTGGCCGAACTTTATCGTGCCGAGGCAGAGTTAGCGCAAAGGCAATTGATTCGAGAAGACTCAAAGCATGAAATTGATGCCTCTATTCGACTACTGTCAGCTCAATGGGGCGAGACCGTACCCATGTTTACTAAAGTAGCAGGTAAACTAACGCTCGCAGAAAAAATCATTAGTTTTGAAGAGCTAAAACAACAGCTTAACAACAACCTAAACTTAAATCGTTTTTTATCGTTACAACGAATTAAAGAAGCCGAACTAAAACTGGCTGAGGAACAAAAAGACCCTCTGTGGCGAATTCAAACAGGCCTTCGCCATGACCAAAGCACCGGAGATTACAGCCTTATAGCCGGGCTCTCATTGCCCTTTGGTGGCAACAATCAAAACCAAGGCCGTATCGCCGAAGTGAACGCACAACTTGAGCAACAGCACGTAGAAACGACAGCGCTTCGTATTCGTTTAGAAACGGCTTTGTTCGTCTACTACAAAAAGTTAGAACACAGTCAACACGTAGCAGAAATACTATCAACAAACGTTATTCCAAGGCTTGAAAAAGCCTTATTAGAGTCGCGTAAAGCCTATGAAACTGGCAAATACAGCTACCTCGAACTAAAAGTATTACAAACCGAATTATTGGACGCACAGTTAAATTTATTAGAAAACAACCTCGCGTCACAATTGAATAAAATTGAAATAGAACGCCTCACTGGCGTACAAATAACCACGCCTGATCAATGAGTTGCCTTATGAAAAACATCAAAAACAGATTGCTTTTAATCGTATTAACCGGGTTTTTATTTGCCCTTACCGTTTCAGTTTATGCAGAAGGTTCAGCCAGTTCTGAAGAGCCTAAAAAGGGCCCCCACGGAGGGCGTTTATTAGAAGATCAAGGTTTTTCCTTGGAACTTACTATTTTTGAAACCGGCGTACCTCCTGAGTTTCGGGTCTGGGCAAGAAACGACAACCAGCCGCTAAACCCAAGCGAAGTTGAGTTAACGATTACCTTAATTCGTTTAGCTGATATTCGCGACAACATTCAATTTGTTGCACAAGATGACTTTCTCCGTGGCGATAGCGTTATTTATGAACCCCATTCTTTTATCGTTGATATTAATGCAACGTATCAAGGCCGTGCGCACCAGTGGCGATACGATAATTTTGAAGGCCGCACCCTGATTAGCAATGCAGTAGCAAGCGAAATGGCCATCGAAACGAGCACAGCCGGTCCTGCTGTATTAAAAGAAACTATCTCAGTATATGGCAAATTAGTCGCTGACCCCCAGTCAGTTCGCCATATCAAAGCGCGATTTGATGGGTTAATCAAAAAAGCTATTGTGTCTTTAGGTCAACGGGTTAAAAAAGGCGACCCCTTACTGGTTGTTGAAAGCAATGAAAGCCTCAAGTCATATACCATTTATGCACCTATCGACGGGGTAGTGCAGGCGCGTCACGCCAATGAAGGTGAGCAAACCGATAACGGTAATTTACTATCCATCGTTAATACCGATTCATTAATCGCTGAGCTTAACATCTTTCCCAACGACCGACAGCGTATCAAATTAGGGGACACGGTTTGGCTATCAATTAAAGGTGTTAATCAGGCAGTACCTGCGCGTATTCAGCAAATAGATACCCTCTCACAAGCCAATCAATCGGTCATTGTAAGGGCCCAGGTTGATAACCAGCAGGGCTTGCTCATAGCGGGTGGGTTTTTGACCGCCCAAATTGAAGTAGCCGATCACGCGGTTCCACTCGCCGTCAAGCGCTCAGGCTTACAAGCCTTTAGAGACTTTACGGTAGTGTTCGCTAGGGTAGGTGAGGTGTATGAGGTTCGGATGCTTGAGTTAGGTCGCATGGAAGGTGAGTGGGCCGAAGTGCTCGGTGGTCTAGAACCCGGTACACAATACGTCAGCAAAAACAGTTACATCATCAAAGCCGATATTGAAAAATCTGGCGCAGCCCACGACCACTAAGGACAAACATGCTTGATTATATAATACGTACGTCAATTCAGCGGCGCTATACCGTTTTAGCCGGCGTTGTGTTGCTCTGTGCCTTAGGGTTGTGGAACGCGACCAAATTACCGATCGATGCGGTACCGGATATTACCAATGTTCAAGTCGTCATAAATACCGCAGCAGCAGGCTACACACCGTTTGAGGTAGAACAACGTGTAAGCTATCCAATTGAAAACGCGATGTCGGGCTTACCCAATTTGGAGTACACACGTTCCTTGTCGCGTTACGGCTTATCACAGGTCACTATTGTGTTTAAAGACGGCACCGACATTTACTTTGCACGTCAATTGGTCAATGAGCGTTTAGTCGGTGCTAAAAGTAACTTACCAACGTCAATTGAACCTGAATTGGGACCCATTTCAACCGGCCTGGGTGAAATTTTCATGTTTACCGTCGATGCTGTACCTGGTGCGCTAAACGACGATGGTTCCTTGATTAATCCTACCCAACTTCGCAGCGTGCACGATTGGCTAATAAAACCACAATTACTACGCGTACCCGGCGTTGTGGAGGTCAATCCAATCGGTGGCTTTAAGCGTGAAATATTAATCTCATTAGAGCCGAGCAATCTCTTAGCCTACGGCCTTAACCAACAAGATTTAATCACCGCCATAAAGGCCAATAATACAAATCGCGGGGTGGGCTTTATTGAGCATAATGGCCAACAAAGGTTAATGCGAGTTGTGGGGCAACTCGAAGAGATTTCCTCCTTGGGCAGCATCCCAATTCCCACTGCTACTGGTCAAACGGTACTGTTAAAAGACGTAGCGAGTATCAGCGAAGGTAAGGAGTTACGCTCCGGCGCTGCGACTAAAAATGGCCAAGAGGTGGTCATGAGTACGGTTTTCATGCTGATTGGGGAAAACAGCCGAACCGTCTCTAAAGCTGTCGCGAAGAGGCTGGAAGAAATCAAACAAAGCTTGCCAGCTGGGATAACAGTAAGCGCCGTTTATGACCGCACCAGCCTAGTGGATAAAACCCTAAAAACTGTGCAAACCAATTTACTCGAAGGGGCGTTATTGGTTATCGTTATTTTGTTCTTATTTTTGGGCAATATGAAGGCGGCTTTGTTAACCGCCGCGGTAATTCCTATCGCTATGCTAATGACAATTACCGGTATGGTAGAAAACCAAGTAAGCGCAAACCTAATGAGCTTAGGCGCGTTGGATTTTGGTTTAATTGTTGATGGTGCCATTATTATTGTTGAAAACTGTCTGCGTCGTTTAGCGGATTCTGGACGTAATGGGGCGCTAACATTAAATGAACGGTTTAAGATCGTTTTTGAAGCAACAAAAGAAGTCGTAAGGCCCGCCTTATTTGGTGTGTTTATTATTACCGTGGTGTATCTGCCTATTTTTTCACTGTCCGGCGTAGAAGGAAAAATGTTCCACCCGATGGCGATAACCGTTGTTATTGCCTTACTAAGCGCTATGTTGCTTTCGATTACCTTTATACCCGCATGCATTGCAATATTTTTTGACAAACCCGTGCAGGAAAAAGATAGCGCGGTGATGAAGGTCACGCGTGCAATCTATGAACCTATCGTCAGTACAGCAATAAAAGCACGTTGGATTATTGTTGCTTGTGCCTCAATACTGGTACTACTCAGCGGCTACGCAGCAACCCATTTAGGCAGTGAGTTCGTGCCCAATTTAGACGAGGGTGATATCGCCATGCACGCCTTACGAATTCCAGGCACATCCTTATCGCAGGCTGTTGAATTACAAAAAGTCTTAGAAAAAAAGATTAAGGCCTTGCCAGAAGTTGAGTTGGTGTTTACCAAAGTCGGTACCGCTGAGGTCGCAACAGACCCTATGCCACCGAGTGTCGCCGATAATTTCATTATGCTTAAACCAAGGGATCAATGGCCAAATCCGAATAAACCTAAAGCCGAATTAGTCGATGAACTCGCTGCATTAGTCGAACCAATTCCCGGTAATCGCTATGAATTTTTACAGCCGATTCAAATGCGTTTTAATGAATTACTCGCCGGCGTACGGGCTGAATTAGCCATTAAGGTATTCGGTGATGATTTTGAGCAATTAATAGCCCTAGGCAATGAGATCGAAGAGGCAATTCGTAACGTCGACGGTATCGCTGATGTAGCGGTTGAGCAAACGACCGGCTTACCGGTGATGACCATACGCCCCAGGCGCGAGTTATTACCCCAGTTTGGCATTACAATCGAAGAAATTCAGCAGCAATTATCCGTGGCCCTGGGTGGCCAGGTAGCGGGGCAGTTCTACGCAGGTGATCGGCGTATCGATATCGTTGTGAGACTACCAGAGCATCTCAGAAGTGATGTCGATGCCCTTGCCAATCTGCCCATTCAGCGGACTCAAGGTGATTACGTTCCGCTGTCAGAATTGGCTGAGTTAGAATTAACGACCGGTTACAACCAAGTCTACCGTGAAAATGGAAAACGGCGTGTTGTGGTTACCTCGAACGTGCGTGGACGAGATCTGGGCGGTTTTGTAAACGATGTGCAACAAGCTGTTAGTCAATCTGTCGAAATACCCGCTGGCTATTGGATAGAGTACGGCGGCACATACCAAAAACTACAATCAGCTTCTGACAGACTTTCTGTTGTCGTACCACTCACGCTGGTGTTGATTATCGGCTTGTTACTGTTAGCCTTAAACTCCTTAAAAGATGCAACCATTGTATTTACAGGTGTACCACTTGCATTAACCGGCGGTGTTTTCGCGCTGTTATTGCGTGACATTCCTTTTTCAATTTCAGCGGCTGTCGGCTTTATTGCTTTATCCGGCATCGCCATTTTAAATGGTTTGGTGATGGTTTCTTTTATCCGTGATTTACGCGACAAGGGTCTCGCTTTAGAGCAGGCTATTACCCAAGGCGCTATAACGCGTCTTAGACCGGTCTTAACGACTGCTTTGGTGGCTTCATTAGGCTTTATCCCAATGGCGCTAAATACCGGCATAGGCTCTGAGGTGCAACGGCCCTTAGCGACGGTCGTTATTGGCGGCATCATTTCATCCACACTGTTAACCCTGGTGGTTTTGCCTGCTTTATACCGGATTTTGCACGCGAAACTATCGCTGAAATCGTCTTAACGATTACCTTTGTTGCCTAAATTATTGAACAACAAAGGTCGTTAATAATTGTTATTTTTTTCACCGATACGGCATTAATAAATCGAAACAATTTGTTCTTTTATTTTTAGAATCTCTACAGTTACACGCATAATGGAGCATAAAGCCTAATGTGCTCGCATTATGTTCAGCACGGTTTATCGGGATTATAAAATAGGTGCGTCGTGTAAGAGCCCATCTACATGCTTTTTTCGTTAGACAAAACTTTCCCTAATAATTCTTAAAGTGGGTTGCAGGCCTTTTCCTACTAAATACTCGCTTATCCGCTTATGCGTATAATGTATATTATGTAAAATAGCAGGTTTTAATAATTCAGCTATGCTTAAGGCTCATTAATAAAAATGAGCATCAAATGGATTTTGAGCTACTGTATCGCAAACGCTTTACGCGCAAAGGATTAGCCGATTATTTAGAAGTTACTATTAACACCGTCAAAAACTGGGAGGCAACAAACAAGCCGCCCATCTCAGTTGTAAAACTTTTACAATTACTGAACAAAGACCTTTCACACCTCGGCAATGAGTGGAAAGGTTTTTTCTTTCACGATCAACGACTCTACACCCCCGAAAACGAACCCGTACAAGCTGGACACATTCGAGCAGTAAAGTACTACAAAATGACAATTGAGTTTCTAAAAAAAGATCTAAAGCGGCTAAAAATGAGTGTTGCTAATTTGAACGACACAGAGAAATGTAAAGTAATAAAAATCAGTGACTATAAATAACTGTTCGTTTTAGTTCGCTAAGGGCTCACATAAAGTATCGCTTACGCTATTCTTCGCTATGCTCAGCAACATATGAAGTGATTGGAAACGTAATATGAATGGTAAGTATTATTATTGATCGAAACAGCTATAAAAGGCAGACTCGTACCTCGTGCTGGCTTTTATAGCTGAGCCGATACGAAGTTTGAAACTTTTCCGAATGATTCCAAAGGCCATGCACGAATCAGAAGTTTTGTTTCTTTTTTGGTGGCAACAACTCCAGCTATTGTGTTTTCTATTGTCCATCCTAATGACTCCATTTCAATGAAAGTAAAAAGTTCTTTTTGTCTTAGAGAATTATCAAAGAATTGTACAAAACCCATTTTTTTTGTGTTGGATTCGATATAACCGCCAAGTCTTAACCTGTAGTTTTTAGCTAACGTTTCAATATAATCGGTTGTTTGATCGTGGCCTATTATCTCTTGTTTGGCCTCTTTGATCGCCATACGCGCATCATTTGACTGAACTTGCGTATTATCACGGTTACTATGAGCCCTCGTACTAGGCGCTCCGCTGCTCGTTGAAGATATGACATTTTTTTCCTTTTCAGCTGCATTTAGTGGAGTTTGGAAGAAACTGATTAGATGGCTAACAGCAAAGAAACCTACTAGAAATACCGCTGGCAAGCCATATCTGAACATTTTTGTTTTAAAAATATTTGCTCGATCATCACGTAAATTATCGACATTCATTGTTTCGTCTGTATGGCTTTTATATGAACCGAAATATTGCGGATCATATTTTTCTGTACCCGTGCTGATCTTTACAAATTTGATATCTTTGTTAGTGGCTTTTCCGCTGTACATCTCCCAACTGTAACAATTATCAGCGCCAAGCATATCGAGCTTGGTAAATATGATTTTTCGTTGGACTCGTCTTTTCCAAAGGTTATGACAATCTAAGAGGTTTTGACCCATTCCGACGATATCTTGACCATCGTGCCCGTGCTGAGTTACAAATTTAGTTATTCCATCACTTAGTTTTTGTCGGCCTGATGGGAAAAAATCCTGCAATTCATCAATGACGATCAATGAATCATTTTCGATGTATTTATATATCTCTGGTACTTGATCGGTAGTAATTTGAGTCAACAGCCTTTGACATTGTTCTAATGTAATATCGCAGAGTTCAGCTATTTTTTGATGATTCAAGCCCTCGACATAAGCAAAAACTTTACGCCCCTTTTTTAAAGCTGGAATGATCTGTTTGACTAAACATTCGTAGCTTTTACCTGATCTAGGTAAACCCTCATGGAATATAATCATTTTACCATTGCCCCAAAGTAAATAATTTGCGACTCAATCGAAATGATAAACCAGCGCCAAGGATTGCTAAACATTCAGGAAAATTTGATTGATCTAGAAAATAAAGTACTGACGGGTCAATGCCATTGATTAACGTTGATAAACCATTTTGTAGAAAATCAGGTACCGGAATCGAATTAATAGCTGAAGATATAGCACTCAATAACCCATCAAGTATTTTTATCGGTAGTTCCGTAAAGAAATCGACAACAGCATTGAAAATATCTTTAAACCACTGGATGAGATCGTTATAAGCATCTTTGAACCAATCAAACATTTAAGTACCTCATAGAAAAGCCCATCGGAAAGCGACAAAAGAAGCTGTAACCAATAAAATAGCGGCAATGTAAGGCCAGATGTTATTCATCATTGGTGAACACTGAGCATCAATATTGATCGAGGGAAAAACCCAAACAGCAGGAGTTGACCAAACTGGACAGGAACCACTTATTGAAACCGTAAAGAAATTTGAAGCCGAACTTACTACAGCCGAATTATTGATGGAGGTTGTGAAGTCACCGAGAACACTATCGAAAGTTAACGTATCATCTTTGGTGTATAGCTCGCCATGTTCGCCACCGTTAAAGTCGCCGAATTCATCACCGTCCCCCTCGCCCCTTTCACCAGCGCCGTTTTCGCCTGTTGTAGTTGTTGTCGATGAACCGTCAGTTCCAGTCGTTGTAGTTGATGATGTGCTTGATGATGTTGAAGGAGTCGAACTTGAAGAAGTTATTGCAGCCGCTTGGATGTAATTGATCGTTGTATCAATTTTATTAATTGTTGTTTGAGTGAATGTCGTGTCAGTTGTAACAGAAGTTGAGCCATCCGCATTATCTACCGTGGTTGTTGTCGTGGTTTTGGTTACATCACCACCTGATATTTTTTCTACAGTTATTGAGGTGTTGCCATTAGTAACAGTGACAGAATCGCTATAGGTAGTAGTATCCGTTTGATCTTGAGTAGTTGTTGTGTCGCCTGTTGATGGCGTATCGTTTTGAGTTACAGGCGGGTTGGTTGATGCTGAAGTACTTTTGGTGGGCGGTATATCAGTAGAGCCAGTTTGATTAGTGTCACCCTCTGGAGTGTCGGTTGCAGTTGTCGCACCAGTAGGAACAAACGTTGCATCACAAATAAGCGTAGTTCCATCTACTGCAACAATACAATTTGCATAGGCATTGCTTGGTGTCTTATGACCATACGTGTAAGAACATCCGTTTTTTTCTACTGTTTCATCCATGCTGGGACTTTCGACAGTTGAAGTGGTTCTGTGAATAACGGTATCACGAGCAAGACATTCAGCATCAGTTGGAAGTGGTGGAGGCAATGAACATTCACCTGTACCAGCATCAATCGATGTATAGCCAGAAGCGCAAGGAGTTACGAATAGATCATGAGCGTGGGCACTTCCGCCCTTTAGTTCTGAATATAGCTCGAAAAGGGAATTTTGCTGTGAACAATAAGCCTGCCAATAGTTGCCAGAAGCCAAGTAAGCGGAGGCTTGGGATTCACAAGCGGTTGATGCTTGTCCAATAGTTTGAAAATACCGATTAGTAGTATCTGAAAAAACATTGAAACTTGTGAAAATCAATATTAAGTAAAATATAGATTTCATGAACTAAAGCCTGTTATCGCGGCATAAGAACAAAGTAAACCTGATACGAAGAATAGTATTAGCCAAATCATAATTTAATTGAATTCTAATTAGAAAAAGGGAGGGTTTGACCCCTCCCAATCCATTTATCGGAACCAGCCGATAACTTTGTTGTAACCCCAACGTGCAACGCCTGGCAATATTTTAATTGCTGCTAATGCGGTTAAAGCCAAAACAACGCTTGTAGCATCTACTGCTGCTATGAGTGCTGTAAAGTCCATGAGATACTCCCGTATGTCATTTGCTAGAATCCGTCTAGCGCGGTTTGCTCAGAATGAGCGACAAACTGTTACTTACTGTTAATGAAAGTAACAACTTGATTTAGTGCCCATGATGATAAAAAAACAATCATAGGTAATCCGAACCCAAGCATCCAAACTGTCTGAAGATCACTGGTAATAGGTATATCGAAAATAGCAGAGAGTGTTGGATAATTCGTGTAGTCAACAACATCCATGAGGATATAACCAGTACAGTCAGAGATAGATTGATTAACTAAATCAATCCTTCCTTGTGCATCTAATTGGATACATTGGGCCATGAAAAAAACCTACTTGACAGCAACGGCTGTGACTAGCTCAGATGATTTTTCACCGGGCATAATGTCGCAGTCGTACCAAGCAGGAACGACACCTAAAGAGCGGACAACTCCCGCAGTCGTTTTTAACTTTATAGTTTTTTGTCCTTTTTCGAGATCTTCATCTTTCGATTCATGGTGCAGAATATGCGCGTTTGCGTAAGTTATTTCTTCACCTTTGTCGTTGTCGAATCGTCCAGCTTTTGCGTGAGTGATATAACATTTCATTTTTTCGTACCTTTTTTTTGAGTGATCGTTTTAAGTTTATATCCGTGATTAATGTACGATCTGAACATTAATAGCTTGCAATAAATTTAGAATGGAAAGCACCCATGTTTCCCGAGTCCCAACGGGTGAGAATCCGTTCGTGAAGCATTAAAAATAATCGTGATATACGAGAATCTAACCAAACATCAACTGGTAAATAAAAATGTAATTCGGTTATTTTGATATTTTGAGAACTGCGAAACATTTTTCCGAAACGTTCAAGGTTATCTTTTTGTTTCGATAGATATTTTGAAAGGTAGCCAGCCAAGCCCACCAGCGATTGATTATGTTTTTTTCTTACGATGTCAATATTGCCTTCGTAAACAACATCAAGCCAGATGCCGCGAAGTGTTGAAGCCTGAAAGAAACCATGGACCGCCAGATGGAAATGAACAGCACCGCGTTTTTGCTTTTCCATTACGCAAACCCATTTTACATTTGGGTAAGTCTTTCTAAGTTTTCTAATGAATTTTTGGAAGTCAGCCCAGCCCTTTTTTTCATCACACATATTTTCTTTATAAGTGAGAGTTAATAGGTGATCTAGCTCGCCTTCGATAATTTTCTTTCTAACTGTAGATCTTGCACGACGTAACGAACGCTCTTTGTTATCCCGCTCGAAGTCGATATCTTCAATACTCGGCAAGTATTCAATGTGCGTATCTTCCGAAGTTTCTTCATGCTCGATGTCATCATTTTCGTTTTCCTTTTTGTTCTTCTTTCTACGGATATCAGCGGTGTTTAACTTTGTATAAACGCACTCGCCTAACCCGTTTGTATATGAAGTTAGTTTAATTTTTGTGTAGATGCCTTGTGGCCGTTCGTTTAAAAAACCCATTGATTCAGCTTGCGATAAAGTGTCCATTTTTCATCCTGTGTCGAGTTGTGTCCGTTAATCAAGTCTAGACTTGGGGCTGCGCCCCAAGCTTAAAAATAGTACTAATTAGTTAAAAGAGATTTTGGAGGTGATTGGGTAACATTCAATAATTCAAGATTCGCAATATCAAAATCAGAATCAATAACTTCCTTTAAATACATCCCAAGTAATTGAACTGGGTCAATACTAGAATCGAATTGAATAGATAAAACTCGATAACCTTCAAAACTATAAAAATTAACTTGGTTTTGACCTTCTATAACTTCTGTTACGCGTTGTTTGTCCGTCATTGCTTATAGTCCTCTTGTAGTTAATGAAAACAACCTTAAAAGCCTTTAAAAGCGCCTTATTAGCCCGATAAGTGGTAGTTACCAACTATCGGCAGTTGAAGACTACCGTTTAAAAGTGTAAGTTGCAACTGTTAATTACAAATAAAGGTAGGTAAATATGAAAATCGTTAACTTATTAAAAGAACTTAGGAAAAATTATCGTTCTGAAAGTGCTATGGCTCGTGATCTAGGAATGAGCAGACAAGCAGTAAGCGACTTAACCGAAGAGTTACACCACCCAAAGGACGAAACGATTATGGTAATTTGTAAAAAAATGAACGTTGACCCTAAGCAATTACTAATAGAAACAGCAGCCGCTAGAAGTTCTGGCGAAGCAAAAGAGAACTGGAAAGAAATACTAAAAAAGTATGAAAGCGTAGCGGCTTCAATCCTTGCTGCGCCTGCCCTTTTCAGTTTTTATAATGGTATTGAATGTATATTATGTTAAATTATATAATATGTATCTACAAGTCCATTAAAGATCAACGATAGTTCTAAACGTTAAGTTAACCCTGGGGCTGCTAACCAATGTAGTTTTAGGTAGGCTATGTAACCAATGTGTTTGCGTACCTTGCTTCATTAGCAATAAACTGCCATTACCTAAATTCAATGATATTTTGGAGTTATTACGCTTATGTTTAAAAGAAAATTTTCTTTCGGCACCAAAACTTAGTGAGCAAATAGTACTTTGAGGGACTATTTCTTTTTCATTGTCAGAATGCCAAGCCATACCTTCGTTCCCGTCGTGATATAAATTTAATAAGCATGAATTAAATTTTTCACCCGTATTGTTTTCCACAACACTTTTTAGAAATAATAATAATTTTGGCCAAATTAACGCTTTTTTCGTTGCATTTGAATATTTGTATAAAAATGGTTTATCAGCGTACCAAGCAACTTTTCTTTTTGTAGTAATGTGTTTGCCGAACATTACAAACTCATCATGCTGCCAATGGATGTTTTTAACGAGCGCATCCAAGCAAACATGACAATCACTCAGGCTGAATATCGAATTGTAATACTCAACGACACCATCGTTGGGTAATAAATTTTCTGAAGTCAATCGCATGCTTATTTATTATTCCACCAGGTCATAAATGCAGCTATTTTAATTCGATAGCTGATCAATAACTATGATATATTTCTAACACACGTTAGTTTCATTTTTAACATTTATTTTTATTTTATATAGGCTACGATTATGGATTTCAGTTTTTCCGAAGAACACCAATTATTACGCGACACTGTACGTAAATTTTCAGAAACCGAGTTAGCCCCTTTGGTTCGTGAGGCCGATGATAATGAAGTCTTTCCGCGCGAATTGTTTCCGAAATGGGGCGAAATGGGGCTGATAGCAGCACGTTATCCTGAAAAAGATGGCGGAGGTGGTTTTGATAAAATTGCAGATTGTATTATCCGTGAAGAAACCAGCCGTGTCTGCCAGGCGTTTGCATCCTCGCTATCAGCACATAGCCACCTTGGTATTTGGCCGATTTGGCGCATAGGTACCGATCAACAAAAAGAAAACTATTTAAAACCCGCTATGGCAGGTCAAAAAGTATCGTGTTTTGGCCTCAGTGAACCTGACGGTGGTTCAAATATTCGTGCATTGAAAACTCAGGCTAAAAAAGTTGACGGTGGTTACTTGATTAATGGCAGTAAGCTGTATATCACTAATGCACCGATGGCAGATTTCATGTTATTAGCTGCTAGAACATCGGCGGAAATGAGCGCAGATAGTATTAGTTTGTTCATTGTTGACCTGCCTTCTGACAACGTCGTTATCCAAAAACTGGCTAAAGAAAGTATCCGTGCTTCAGAAACGGGCCTCATCTTTATCGAGGATTTATTTGTACCCGATGAAAATCTACTTGGTGCTCGAGAAGGCACTTACCCCGTCATTTTAGAATCATTAACAGAAAACCGTGTTGGCGTATCGGCTAACTGTTTAGGCATGGCGAAAGCAGCCTTTGAAGAAGCCACGCGTTACGCCCATGAGCGGGTCATCTCAAATAGGCCCATTGGCAAATTTCAAGCCATTGGCCATAAGTTAGCTAATATGTCAGCTGAAATTGAGGCGGCCCAATGGATGGTTTATAACGGTGCTTGGCAAGTTGATCAAGGCACTCTGGACCATGCAATGGCTGCTAAAATTAAACTGATCGCCAGCGAAATGGCGGTTAAAGTTAGTGAAGACGCCATCCGTGTTCTGGGTGGTGCGGGCATTATGCGTGATTACTCGGTCGGTCGAATACACCGCGACGCCCTGCTCTATATCATTGGTGAGGGTACCAGTGAAATCCAACGCAATATCATCGCTCGTTCCTTAGGTTTTTAGGCCATCTTATGAATTCATTAACATCATTATTTGAAGCCCAATCTGTTGCCGTTGTTGGCGCTTCAGATGACCCACATAAGCTGGGCGGACGCCCTATTGCTTATATGAAACGCTTGGGTTACCAAGGGCAATTGATACCGATCAACCCTAAAACTTCAGTGGTACAAGGACTAGCGGCTAAACCGTCCTTAGAAGCATTGGATGCGCCGGTTGACCTTGCGGTTATTGCGACTCCTGAAAAATTTGTTGAAGGTATTATCAAGCAAGGATTGGCTTGTGGCATTAAGAACTTTGTCGTTTTTGCCTCAGGTTATGCCGAAATTAATGAGGAAGGAATTAACAAGCAACAACAGTTAGAGGCTCTTTTCAAAGACACTGATGCACGTTTATTGGGGCCTAATTGCCTAGGCTTTATTAACACAGAAACCCAATTAGTCGCTTCTTTTACTACTGCGATGGAACACCATCCACTTAAAGCGGGCGGCTTAAGTTTTGCTGGTCACAGTGGTGCATTGGGTGCCTATTGGTTAGATAAAACGATTCGCGCAAATTTAGGCGTGAGTAAATGGATATCCAGCGGTAATGAAGTAAATATTCAGCTCGCAGACATTGTTGAATACTTGGCCAAAGACCCGCAAACGGCTGTTATTTGTTTGTACATCGAAGAAATTCGGCAGCCAGAAAAGTTTGAGCAAGCCTTATTGCTGGCAAAACAGCAAGGCAAACCGGTGATCGCAATGAAAGGCGGCAAAACAACCGCCGGCGCACGAGCAACACAGGCACACACCGCTTCAAACCCTTTCAATGGCGCTGATTATCAAGCCATATTCGATAACACCGATGTTATTGAAGTCGCCTCATTGAGTGAAATGATCCGATACAGTGAGTTTTACCTAGGTGAAAACCAGTTGTTGGGACAACGTATTGGCCTGGTGTCAATCTCAGGTGGTGCGGGTGTTATGCTCAGCGATCAACTCACAGAGGCGGGTTTTTGCATCAGTGATTTTAGCGACGATTTATGCCAAAAGGTGCGCCCTCTTCTTTCTGATTTCAGCGCCCTTCAAAACCCCATTGACCTGACTGCCGCGTTAGTAGCAGAACCTGATATGTTAAAAAATGTAACCAATGAATTAATTCAATCGGAAGAGTTTGATGCCATTGTTATCTTTATGGGACTAATGGATAGTATCGCCGACAAACTGGCAGCAGGGGTTATCGAACTTAAGAAAAAACCCAACTGCCCTATTTTCTTGATTTGGATGGGTGGTCAAAAACAATTACTCGTTAAGATCAGTGAAACAGGGGTGATGGTGTTTGAAGAAATTCCAGAGCTGGTAGCCCTGATGTCAAAACTGGCTAAATAATTACGCTTTCCTGAACGTAGGGTATTCAACTTGGCCTTCAACTAAATCAATAGTAACCGAAGTTGGTTTTCCTGAATCATCATAATTTAATACAGGCAACGTCGGTTTGATATTGATTTCTTTTTTAGCATAATCAATAAGTTGTGATATAGACTTAAAGTTAGATAAGCGCTTTAGTTGCACGTGTGTTACCGGCATTAGTTTAACCTCACCTTGATCATATAAGGCCAACACCTCTTCCGCTTTAATCCAACAAGATTGGTCGGTTTCTTTGTTGTCATGGAGTAACTCTTGCTGATTATCTACAGTAGACAGGAAGAAACGGGTATCAAAACGGATCGGTGCGCCTTCCGGTGTCACCCAGTGATCATAAAAAACAATTTCATCCAATTTAATCGTAATATTTAATTGCTGCAACACCCGTTCAAAACTGACGCTGTTTTGCTGCAACTTTTCGCGTAACGTGCCATTGGTCATCGTGTCGCTTCGCACTGTCGCTGCCAATAACCCCGCTTCTTCAAACGTCTCTCTTAGGGCTGCTATTTTATAGCGCATGAGTGATGGCTGATCGGCACTTTTATTGGGGCAAAGATAACTTGGATTGACTTGGCTATCTTGTTGATCAACCGCTCCACCAGGAAAAACATAGGCGCCAGCGGCAAATCGTGACTGCTCTACCCGTCTTAACATACAAACTTCAATGCCATTATTGGTATCACGTACTATTACCATTGCAGCGGCTTCTCTTACCATCTCAGTACCTTTTTTTAGGCGAAAAAGCTCTCGCATTAGTCTTTGTTAAACCCCATAATATAACAACCGTTTGATAGATTATAGAGAGAATACGATGAATTATGATGCCGAACAAGAAAACCTTATTTTAGATGCTATTGATAAATTTCTAATACAAATAAAACCTTCTGTTCATCAACTTGAAGCCGACGACGAATACCCAGAAGAGATTGTGGCTCAAATGAAAGAAATGGGTTTATTTGGCGCCGTAATTTCCCCGGAATACGGTGGTCTTGGGCTACCTGTTAGCACCTATGCCAAAATTGTTGAGAAAATAGCCTGCGTGTGGATGTCACTAACGGGGGTATTTAATTCCCATTTAATTATGGCCATGTCGGTACAACGTTTTGGCACCGAAGAACAAAAAAACAAATGGTTGCCCTTATTTGCATCAGGTGAAATGCGAGGCGCTTTGGCTTTAACTGAGCCTAACTGTGGTACCGACCTACAAGCGATTAAAACTACCGCGCAACGCGACGGCGATGATTACATTATTAACGGTTCTAAAACATGGATTACCAATAGCCTCCATGGGAGTTGTTTTGCTTTATTAGTAAAAACAGACCCCACAACCAGCCCTGCCCATAAAGGAATGAGTTTATTTATTGCCCCCAAAGGTGAGGGGTTTGTTATGGGCAATAAACTGAAAAAGTTAGGATATAAAGGCGTTGATACCGCTGAGTTTTTCCTTGAAAACTATCGCCTGCCTGCTGAAAACTTAATTAGCCTTGAAGAAGGTCACGGCTTACAGCACGCTCTAGGTGCCTTAGCTCTCGGGCGAATCAATGTGGCAGCTAGAGGCATCGGTGTTGCCTCTGCAGCCTTAAACGACTCTATTGCCTATTCACAACAACGTAAAACCTTTGGTAAGCCTATTTGCCAACACCAATCAATTCAAATCTACCTGGCCGATATGGCAACTCGCGTTGAAGCTGCACGCTTGCTTGTACAATCAGCTGCTACCGCCTTTGATCGCGGAGATCGTTGCGATATGGAAGCCGGCATGGCTAAACTGTATGCGACAGAAGCCGCCATGAGTAATTCGGCCGAAGCGTTACGAATCCATGGTGCGTATGGTTATTCAACTGAGTTTAATGTCGAACGTTATTACCGAGATGCGCCCTTGCTCGCGATTGGCGAAGGAACGAATGAATTGCAACGGATTATTATCGCCAAACAATTAATCGAACAAAACCCCTTATAATAACGGCCTTATTTCAACTTTAATTACCGAGTCTTATGTCTAACAATCGATTTGAAGGAACCACTGACTACGTTGCCACCGACGAGTTAAAAATGGCGGTTAATGCTGCCATTACCTTACAACGCCCCCTATTAATAAAGGGTGAACCCGGTACAGGTAAAACCCAATTGGCTATCGAGGTCGCTAAATCCTTAGACGCACCGTTAATCGAATGGCACATTAAATCAACCACCAAAGCACACCAAGGCCTGTATGAATATGACGCCGTGTCTCGCTTGCGTGATTCACAACTGGGTGATGAGCGCGTGCACGACATAGCCAATTACATCGTTAAGGGTAAGGTTTGGGAAGCTTTTACTTCAGATAAACGCGCCGTGTTACTGATCGATGAAGTTGATAAAGCTGACATTGAATTTCCTAATGATTTGCTGCAAGAGCTCGATCGTATGGAGTTTTTTGTTTATGAGACCCAACAATTGGTTAAGGCTAAGCACCGTCCACTCATTATTATTACCAGTAATAATGAAAAAGAGTTACCGGATGCTTTTTTAAGGCGCTGTTTTTTCCACTATATCCGCTTCCCAGAAATGGAAACGATGCAAAAAATCGTCAATGTTCATTTTCCTGATTTAAAAAAAGATTTATTGGCCGAAGCCCTAGGCCTGTTTTTTGACGTTCGCCAAGTCGCGGGCTTAAAGAAAAAACCATCAACATCCGAATTATTAGACTGGATCAAACTGTTGTTAGTTGAAGATTTAACCGCTGAAACCTTACGCAATAAGGATGCCAAAGATCTACTACCTAAAATGCACGGTGCGCTACTTAAAAATGAACAAGACGTGCACCTGTTCGAGCGCCTCGCTTTTTTAAATAGACGGCAGCAAAACGATTAATTAATAAGCCATGTTTATTGATTTTTTCTTAGCCTTACGTAAGACAGCCATTCCGGTGACTATTACCGAGTTATTGTCATTATTAACGGCTCTACAAGCAAGAATAGCTGAGTTTGATATTCAAGGTTTTTATTACTTATCACGTACTGCTTTAGTAAAAGACGAGCGTTATTACGACCGGTTTGACCAAGTTTTTAGCGCTACATTTGATGGTTTAGAAAATAATAGTTTAGAACAGATTTTTGGCACTATTCCTGAGGAATGGCTGAAAAAACAAGCTGAAAAATTGCTGACAGAAGAAGAAAAGAAAAAAATTGAATCGCTAGGGGGTTGGGATAAGCTGCTCGACACCTTAAAGCAGCGCCTAGCCGAACAAAAAGAAGAGCACCACGGTGGCAATAAATGGATTGGTACGGGTGGTACATCACCCTTTGGTGCATACGGCTACAACCCTGAGGGGGTTCGTATCGGCCAGGATGAATCGCGGCATCGGAGCGCGGTTAAGGTTTGGGATAAGCGAGAATTTCGCAATTTGGACGATAACGTTGAGTTAAACACCCGCAATATAAAAATTGCCCTGCGAAAGCTCAGAAAATTTGCCCGCCAAGGCTCACCAGATGTATTGGATATGGACGACACCATTCGCTCAACGGCAGCAAACGCTGGTTACCTTGATTTAAAAATGATCCCTGAGCGGCATAACGCTATTAAAGTGCTGTTATTACTAGATATTGGTGG
>JAGPVU010000174.1 GCA_018066825.1 Cycloclasticus sp. | reverse complement strand
GTGCAGTGTACAAACTAACGCTCGGATGAGCAATTCATTAATACGTTAATTCGACTCATTATCGGCATTTAACTGCAAGGCCGCCTGATACAAGATTTTTTTGCCTTGTCCCGTCAATTGCATTGCCAGTTTTACTGCGGTTTTAACCGAACATTCGCTCAGAAGCACTTCCAGGATTTGCATGTCTTGTTCTGATAAGTCACTGTCCTTTCGCCGTTTTTTATCAACCCCTTCAATCAGCACAACAAATTCACCACGCTGCATATTGCTATCTTCGTTAACGAGTCGATGAATCTCTTCAAGAGGACCACGCACAACTGTTTCAAACGTTTTTGTGAGCTCCCGAGCGATTGCTATCGTATGGCTTGGATCATAAACAGCCAGAGCATCGTCTAAACACTTTAAGATTCGGTGACTAGACTCGTAAAAAACCAGTGTTCCAGTGTAATTTAAATAGGATTCAAATATTGCTTTGCGTGCGCCAGACGTTCGTGGCAAAAAACCTTCAAAGCTAAACTTATCCGTCGCCACGCCTGCTACACTAAGAGCGGCGATCAAGGCACATGAGCCGGGAATAGGTACAACTTTATAGCCGGCTTGACTTACTTTTTCGACCAAAGAATAACCCGGGTCATTAATCAGCGGTGTACCGGCATCGGAAATTAAGGCGATCGATTGACCTTGTGCCAGCCGCTCTATCAATTGAATGCTTTTACTGTCTTCATTGTGATCGTGATACGACGTCATAGGCGTAGCAATCGAATAATGATTCAATAAGACTTTGCTGTTGCGCGTATCTTCAGCTGCAATAACATCCACGGTCTTAAGAACCTCAAGCGCCCGTAAACTGATATCGGCCAAATTGCCAATAGGCGTCGCCACCACGTAAAGAATCGCGTTAAGGTTTGACATCATTGAGCTTGGAAAAGATACTGGGCAATAGAACAATCATTTTTTAAATACGCGGTATATACAGTTCGTTTATGAATTATTTCAAACATAGCTTATCGGCCACTTTAAAACTCGGCTTAATTGTCATTATCGCATTCAGCTTGCTAAATTGCGCCTCAACTCAAACCACGCCAAAGGCGTTGACTGCCCAGTCTAACCCATTGCTTGATCAAGCCCAAGCGGCATTATCCCAGCAACAGTTTACCTTAGCAGCACAATTATTCGTTCAACTGGCCAACGTCAGCACAGGATCACAGAAAGGTGAGTTTTTAATAAGCGCCATCAACGCTTATACGCAAGCGGGGCAAATTGAAACAGCTATTGCATTGACCCATACCTTAGTTGACCTCGCTGACAAGCTAAATACTGAACAGCAGTTCATGCTCGCCCAACTATTGCTCCAGCAAGGTAAAACCGAACTAACCATTGAATTATTGACCCGCCTTGATGAACCCCAACTCAACAATGAACAACGTATCCGTCTGCATACCTTGAGTAGTGATACTTTTTTTCAAGCTGGCAACTTAATTGAGAGCGCGCGCGAAAGGGTTATTCTTGATGCGCTGATACATCAACCCAGCGATAAATTAACCAACCAATCAAGACTACTTGATACCCTATCACTTCTATCGGAACAGGCCTTAAGTTTTATGCGCCCCAGCGCTGATAGCAATTTATCAGGCTGGATAGATCTTGCGACAACCTTAAAGCAGCACAACACGGTTGATTTAACGAGCCCAGAAATTCTTAGCTGGCAAACCCAATACCCATCACATACAGCAAATAGTGCATTCTTATCCACCCTCGCCGAACGAAGCCTAAAAGACTTTATAACACCACAGAAGGTCGGCGTATTTTTACCACTGAATGGCCCTTTTTCGAGCGCTGCTCATAGTATTCGGCAAGGGATTATTGCTGCCGCGTATTCAATGGCTTCTCGTTGGCAGCCTGACATCACCTTTTATGATACTAGCACTGATTCTATTGACTTACTTTATACACAAGCAATATCAGACGGTATGAATGTCATTATTGGCCCATTGGATAAGAGTAAGGCAGCCGAAATTGCCTCGCTAGCTGAGCGCTCTATCCCTGTAATCAGTTTGAATAAAAGCGAACTTACCGATCAAACAAACTATTACGAGTTTTCTTTAGCGCCTGAAGAAGATGTCACTCAGGTGCTCAGCCTCGCCTGGTTAAAAGGCCTTGAAAAAGCACTTATTCTGAGCCCTCAGTCAAGTTATGGCGAACGTTTAGCCAGCCATTTTTCGCACACCTGGCAACAATTAGGTGGTGAGATCGTCGGGCTACAAACCTACGACCCGGAACAAGTTGACTACTCCACCGCCATCAAAAATCTCTTACAGTTAGACGAAAGCCATAACCGGTTTAGCCAGCTTCGCCGACGTCTCAACTTAAATCTACACTTTGAAGAAAGGCGACGCCAAGACGCAGATTTTATTTTTCTATTAGCCTCGCCTCGCGAGGGTCGCCTAATCAAACCCCAGTTACGCTTTCACCGTGCTGCCGACTTGGCAGTTTTTAGCACATCAAACCTTTATGAAGGCGAGACTAACACTGTATTAAATCGTGACCTAGATGGTATTTCCTTCTGCGCTATGCCGTGGTTAATGGAGCCTGAAAATTATCAAGAGGCTAATTTAGATAAGGCGTCAAAACGTTGGCCTAAAGCCCACGGTTCACACGTGCGTTTAATGGCCTTTGGCTATGATGCATATCAACTAACCCCTCATTTAGACCGCTTACACGGCAATACCTTTTCGCGCTTTAAGGGCAAAACAGGCTTATTATCGATCCCCCGTTCTGGGCTTGTGAACCGACAGCTTAGCTGTGGTTATTTTAATCGAGGCAAGATTAAGTCGACTGGCCTTGCACCCCACCTTCAACGCGCCTCTCAACTATCAGCGCCCATTAAGCCCATTGAGAAAGCCACTTCCAATAACACTCAAGCCCTGCAATGACCCCCCCGTCAGACCCCAATGCCCTTGGTCTGATAGGTGAAGAAATAGCACTTGATTTTTTGCGTCAACGGGGCTTAAAGCTACTGCAAAAAAATTACCGTAACCGTTTTGGTGAAATTGACTTAATTATGCAGGATGACACGTTCATTGCGTTTGTAGAGGTTCGCTTACGTTCGTCTAAAAATTTCGGTGGTGCGCTAGATTCCATTGATTACCATAAACGCAGTAAACTTATAAAGTGCGCCCAACACTATATAGCGAAAAGCTCTGGGCGAAATGACTTTCGTTTTGATGTGGTCGCAATTTCGCCCAACAAAAGTCGGCATGAGATACAATGGCTAACTAACGCATTCGACGAGTTCTAATATGAGTTTACAAGAGAAAATACACCAGCACTTTAACGATAGCATTCAAGTTAAACACGATAGTTTGGAGTTGTTACCTCCTCAAATAGAAGCTGCAGCACAAGGCATTGTTCAAAGCCTACTCAATAATGGTAAGGTTTTAACTTGTGGTAATGGCGGTTCTGCTGGCGATGCGCAACATTTTTCATCCGAAATGCTTAATCGTTTTGAACGCGAACGCCCCAGTCTGCCCGCTATTGCACTTAGCACCGACACCTCGACGATCACCTCAATTGCCAACGACTATTCATACGACCAAGTTTTTTCCAAACAAATTCGCGCCTTAGGTCAGTCCGGTGATGTTCTATTAGCCTATTCCACGAGTGGTAACTCTGAAAATATCGTCGAGGCGATTAAAGCCGCCCACGATAGGGACATGATTGTGATCCTCGTTTCCGGCAAAGACGGTGGCAAAGTCTCAGCTTTATCGTTAATGGCTGACAATGATATTGAATTAAGAGTACCCTCCACCTCTACCGCTCGTATTCAAGAAGTTCACCTCGTGATTACACACTGCTTATGCGACCTTATTGACTGTCAATTATTTGGATAAACCTTATGAAAACCTCTTATTTATTACTACCCGTCAGCGCGTTAATTATTACTTTACTGACGGGCTGCGCTGCAGTTGCAGTCGGAGGAGCTGCTACAACGGGCGTTGCCGTTGTTCACGACAGGCGATCCGCCGGTACCGTTATTGATGACCAATCCATTGAACTTAAAGCCCTTAATATATTTTATGGCGTTAAAACAATAAGGCTAAACACCCACGTTAATGCAACCAGTTACAATGGTTTGGTGTTATTGACCGGTGAAGCCCCAACTGAACAATTACGTCAGGACATTATTCAACGCGTCAGCCGCATCCCAAAAGTAGCAAAAGTTCATAACGAAATCATAATCGCCGCCCCCAGCTCGCTTGTGTCTCGCAGTAGCGATAGTTTAATCACCAGTAAGTCGAAGGTCGCGTTATTTAATGTTAGTCACATCAAAGGATTTGACCCCACCCGTGTAAAGGTCGTCACTGAGAATGGCGTGGTGTATTTAATGGGCTTATTAAAACAGCATGAAGTCAGTCCTGTTATTGAAACAATCAGACGCGTAGGCGGCGTACAGCGGGTGGTAAAATTATTCGAAATCGTTGCTTAATGGCACAAAAGAACCACGATTTCCTACAACAACTACAGCAAGTCTTTGAAAAAGATTCGATTCTTTTAGACCCCGCTGATTGCTGGGCCTACGGTTATGACAACAGCCGTCGCCAAGGCCACGCCTTAGCCGTGGTTTTTCCCAACAACCATCAGCAGATTGTCGACACCGTTAAATTATGTAATAGCCACCGCATTGCTATTACCGCGCGCGGTAGCGGTACTGGCACCACAGGGGCTAGCGTTCCGTCAGAAAATTCTATCGTTATGTCGACTGAAAGAATGGATCGCATCATACGTGTTGACCCAAAAAATCGCCTGATGGTGGTTGAGCCAGGTGTAACCAACCAAGCTGTTCAAGAGGCTGCTGCCGAACACGGTTTTTTTTGGCCGCCCGACCCCACCAGCGCATCAATTTGTACTGTAGGCGGCAACCTTGCTTATAACTCGGCTGGCCCTCGTGCGGTAAAATACGGCACGCCTCGAGAAAACACCCTGGGGCTCACCTGTGTCACAGGTGCTGGCGATACGCTTAAAACCGGTGCCTACACAACGAAAAGCGTTGTCGGTTACGACCTAACTCGGTTAATTATTGGTTCTGAAGGCACACTAGCCATTATCAGCCAAGCCACATTAAAGCTAACCCCCTTGGCAGAAAGTAAACGCACAATCCAAGCCACCTACGACTCACTTGAGTCAGCCACTTTGGCGGTTACCCACATTATGGCGCAAGCAATAACACCTTGTGCCTTAGAGTTTATGGATGCTACTGCCATCTCGTTAGTCAAAGAAGACGCGAACCTTGAATTGCCCGATAACGCCCAAGCCTTGCTCATGATTGAGGTCGACGGCGATCCATTTAGCATCGAAGAAATGACAAAAAAAGTCGCACAAAGTGCGTCTAACGACGGTTTGATTGAATTAAAAATTGCGCAAACGAAACAGCACGTGCAGCAACTTTGGCAAGCTCGAAAGGCCCTTTCACCGTCATTACGAAAAATGGCACCGAAGAAAATCAATGAAGATGTCGTTGTTCCGGTAAGCGAAATCCCCTCACTGATCCGTGGCTTACAAGCACTCTCAAAACAATACCAAATACCCATCGTTAATTTTGGTCATGCAGGTAACGGCAATATTCACGTTAATTTGCTGGCTCAAGAAGATCAGTTGGCGTTAGCAAAGCAGTGTTTAGCTGAAGTGTTTTCTCTGGTTATGTCACTCAATGGTAGCCTGTCAGGCGAACACGGTATCGGGCTTGAAAAACGTGATTTTATTAGCTTAGAGTTAGAACCAACCGCGTTAAACTTAATGAAAAAAATAAAGAGCCAATTTGACCCCGCTCACCTACTCAACCCTGATAAGGTTTTTCCAGTCGACTAACTGACTAGCTCAGTCATCCATCGTCACCCGCATCGATAAATCGACTGCTTGAATGTTTTTTGTTAACGCCCCAACCGAAATAAAATCTACCCCTGTTTGCGCTATTTCCCGAATACTGGATAGATCTACATTACCGGATGCTTCCAGCTTTGCCCTGCCCTTATTTAACACCACCGCTTGTGCCAACTGGTCTAAACTAAAGTTATCCAACAATAAAATATCGGCCTTGGCATCTAAAGCCTGCGCCACCTCCTCTAAGGTTTCCACTTCTACTTCGACAGCCACTTCGCTACTTACCTGGCGTGCTGCACTCACTGCCTGAGCGATTGATCCAGCCGCCATGATATGGTTTTCTTTGATTAAAATACCGTCAAACAAACCCACTCGGTGATTAGATGCACCGCCGCAGCGCACCGCGTACTTTTGCGCCCACCTAAGCCCTGGAATGGTTTTTCGAGTATCTAATACCACTGCTTTAGTGCCTTCCACCGCCTTAGCAAATTGATGCGCTAGCGACGCCGTGGCCGACAAGGTTTGTAATACATTTAACGCCGCTCGTTCACCGGTTAATAGCGCCCGTGCCGAGCCTGAAAGGTAACACAACACTTCACCTGAAAAGGCACGCTCACCCTCTGCTTGTTGCCACTCAATCGTTATTGCAGGGTCAAGGGTTTTAAACACCGCATCAAACCATGCTTGTCCGCACACCAGAGTCGCTTCACGGGTGATAACCGTCGCCTTAGCCATCTGCTGTTCGGGAATAATACGTGCGGTTAAATCGCCCGTACCGACGTCCTCTTGTAGAAAGCGGGCAGCGTCATCTTGTATAGTTTTAGCGTCTAGCATGTCTTCAGCCTATGTAATAAAAAACCTCCAATTGGAGGCCTTTTATTATCACATAATTAACCCCTAGAAACACCTTATGCCATACTGGGTTTACTCTGCTGCGACTGCATCATGTTTTTCATTCCCGTTAGCACTCTTTCAACTAACGGTGTTTTTTCTTGTCCAACTAAGCTTATTGTTTTTTGCCTCAGTCCTTCTGCCAGCTCAGCAACACGGATATCCATGGCTTTAATGCCACGGTTATCAACAAATAAGCAACGCGATGTCACCTCACTTTTCCACGATAATTTTGCCCGTAAAACCAAACCTTCAACCGTTGTATAATTGACCCAATCACCCATTTGCATTGTGTTGGCGTATTGACTGAATTTATCATTCGGCATACTGGCTAATTCAGCTTCAAGCTCGAGTGCGTTATCTATATCGGCACTAGCATCACAAGCCACTTCCTCAAAGTCCATCAAGACAACCTCTTCCGCCACTGGGATATCATCATCTAAGCCCTCTGAATCAGCCGCTAGAATTTTTTGATGCCATAATTCTAACGCCTTTAAAAATGTCAGTGATTGATGAAAGTCATATGAAATATTGTCCAAGCCTACTTTTAAACCTTTGAGTAAGGAGGGCAAGCCCTCTCTTATCGTTTGTCTTTCTTTTATATTTTGTGACGGCACCGCGCTGGCGATCAAACGCTCTAATACATCTAAACAATCTGTGGATTCTGTGGGGTCTTTTTCACGCCGCAACAGAGCCAAAATCAGTACGTCTTTCCATGCGTCTTCTAAAAAAGTATAGATAAATTCTGGAATGGATTGTCCTGTCAGTCTTAGGGCTATTTCATACGCCGCTTGTCGCTTGGTTAGTTCCAATTGTTCTGAACTTTTAGTGACTTTACGCGAACGCTCTTCAATTAGGTCAATTTGGCGTTGTTGTTGATCCATAAAAATTTCAAACTCTTCAACCAACTCAGCAAACACCTCGACATCATCACTGAACTCCATCAACACCCGGTTAACCAATTCTTCCATTTTCTCAAAAATCGCGCTTTTGATTTGTTTTGTTTTCTCACTAACACCCAAGCCTGCCTGAGATAAGGCGTTTAAAAAACGTCTTGCTGGGTGACTTTTTTTCGCAAAAAAATCTTTATCAAGCATAGATACTTTTAATATAGGAATTTGCAACTGTGCAATCATCGCCCGCACGGTGTCAGGCAAATGTCTATCTTGCAGCATCACGTCAAAAAACATAGCGACTACGTCGATCAAGGTATCGTCTTGCTCTGCATAAGGTCGCCGCTGCCCGTTGACTTGAATTTTTTCTCCAATTTGCAAACGTATGTTTTGTAGTGTGCTTTCCCCATCACCAACATGCTGCTGTATATCACTTAGGGTATTAATTAACTCTGTGGTCGCCAATTGCTCACCTGACACAGTTAGTCCATCAGACGCTACTTTTTCACCCCCGTGGATACGGTAAACTTTCGCCATGTCTTTTAAGGAACCATATAACTCTGGTTCGATTAATGTTCCTTGCTTTTCAGAGCAAGGATGATCATCCGATACCGACGGTATTTGTTTTTTTTCTTGTTGTGGCAGCGAATTCTTCACTATTTTTTTTGTGGGGCCTGGCCTTGCTTTTGGGCCAGGGAGCTTCGGTAATATCCCCGCTTCTATAAACAAGGCATTGATTTCTTCAAGCGTATCGTCAATGTTTAATAACACCGTTTGATTAAATGACTGACACAGAAGTTTGCTGGCCTCCTTAGAAAAAGACTCACCCTTGATGAGTTCTATATAGGTGTTCATTAATACAGATGGGCCAAAAGGATTTTTATTGCTGCTTAATTCTGCTTTATTTCCAATACATTCTATCCGGCGTTGCAAGGCATACAGCAGCTCGTTAAGTCGGCTTTGGTTGGTGGACACATAGTTGTCGACTAATAATTGGTTTTCGACCTCGTCTGTTTCCAATAACTGCAAGCCTGACCAGTCTTTCTCCTTGGCCGATGAATAAAAGGTATTATCCGTGTTTACCGTAGATTGCGCTGCGAAACTCAATATATTTTTAATGACACTATCAATGAACAACGACGATAAATAGCTAGATGACTTTTGTAATACTTTTATATCAAGACTGACAGCATCTGAAGCCTTGGCATCGCTCACGTCATATAACTGTTGCTCTATTTGCTCTAAGTGAACCGCTAACGCTTTTTGCAAATAAGGCTTAAGCGCTTTGGTTGATTCTTTAAGCAGTTTATTATGAATCGAGACGTTAGCTTGTTGAGTGTTAGATTTATCAGTTTGTCGCATTGGGACAACCGTTGATTGAGAATTTTCCATAAAGTCTAAGACCATTTATCTGCGTTAATGGTTAGAGTATAGTCAGCGTATTAAAAAAAATTGTGCGCTCTTGCACATATTTAAAGCCACGTTAATTTCATGTTTGAACCTTTGAATAAAATCGATAACAATTGCTTACTTCAGGCCACCCAACTTTACTCGCCAAATAAAAACTCGCGCCCTGCAGGCACTGATATTAGGCTGATTGTTATTCATGCTATTAGCCTGCCACCTGACCAATTTGGCGGCCACTGGATAGATGATTTTTTTCTCAATCAATTAGACCCCAATCAACACCCCTACTTTAAAGAAATTTGTACTCTTAAGGTATCGTCTCATTTATTAATTCGGCGCGACGGACACGTGACGCAATATGTACCCTTTGATGAACGTGCTTGGCACGCGGGCGTCTCAAGTTACGCCGGCGTAGAAAATTGTAATGATTATTCTATCGGTATTGAACTGGAAGGTGCCGACCATATCCCCTATACCGAAGAACAATACACGTCACTAATGCAGTGTTGTCAGACACTGATTAAGCATTATCCCGCATTATCCAAGCAAGCCATTGTTGGCCATAGCGATATATCACCCGGGCGAAAAACAGACCCCGGCGAAAGTTTTGATTGGCTTAAATTTAACGCCTTACTCAGTAGTAGCTGATTTATCACCACGAAAAGCATCGATTAACATCATCACGACACCCACTGAAATTGCTGAGTCAGCCACATTAAACACCGGCCAATGCCACGTTTTATAAAAAACGTCTATAAAGTCGATCACGTAACCATAAGACATCCGATCGTATAAATTGCCAACCGCTCCACCTAAGATTAAGGCTAAGGTGGCCGCCATCCAGCGTTCATCACGCTTTAAACGACTTAACCACACCGTGAGCACGATGGTAGCGATCAGCGCAATAGCAGCCAAGAACCAGCGCTGCCATCCAGCGGCCGAACTTAAAAAACTAAACGCTGCGCCGGCATTATGCACATAGGTTAAATTTACTGAAGGGAGCAAGGCTATCGATTCATACAAATCAAAATTTGCCACTACCCAAAACTTAGTCACCTGATCGAGCACAATAACTAAGGCGGATAACCACAACCATTTTAACATCGGCATGGCCTTAGGCAAACCGCCTGTCTTCACCATCGCCATCAACGTTTTCAACACAACGCCCACATAACTCAGGATGAGGTTCAGACTGCCCCACATCGTGACGGTGATGCCAGCAACGTACACATTTTTTGTGTTCGCTAGCCACCACCTCAATAAATAAGTGCTGATTTTCAGTCGCTTGCGCTTGTACCGGCTTATCCGTTAAAGGCTTCACTTGGGCATACGAAGTGATCAGTATAAACCGTAACTCATCGGCTAATTGACCGAGCTTTTCAAACAGTTCCCCATCACAATACAGTGTGACTTCGGCATCAAGACCCGAACCAATCTGTCCAGCAGTTCTCACACGTTCCAATTCCTTGCTGACGCTTTCCCGCATATCGATGATGGTTTGCCAAAAAGCCAATTCGTTTAACGCACTGCTCTGTTCAGGAAAACCCTCATACGCCGTCGTTAAAAATACTGACTCGTCACGTTCCCCTGGCAGCGCTAACCAAATCTCTTCTGCGGTAAAGCTCAATATCGGCGCTAACCAGCGCACTAAAGCTTCTGCAATATGCAGCATCGCCGTTTGCGAAGAACGCCTAGCGACGCTATCAGGTTTCAAGGTGTATTGGCGATCTTTAATCACGTCTAAATAAAAGCTGCCCATATCGAAAGAACAAAAATGATGGATTTTTTGATGCACTTGCAAGAACTGATATTGGTCGTACCCGTCTAGCACTTCTTTTTGTACTTGCCGCGTTTTCTCCACAGCCCAACGGTCTAAAGGCAACATCCTGTCAAACTCAACACAATCGTTAACTGGGTCAAAATCGTTCAAATTGGACAGTAAATAACGCGCTGTGTTTCTCAATCGACGATACACGTCGGCGTTACGCTTTAAAATTTCATCCGAAACCGTCATCTCTCCACGATAATCATTCGCCGAAACCCATAGGCGTAAAACGTCGGCACCCAATGAATTAATAACTTTTTGTGGTGCGACGACATTGCCCTTAGATTTTGACATTTTCATGCCCTTTGCATCTACCGTAAAACCGTGTGTTAAGACAGTATCAAACGGCGCACAACCATTCATGGCAACCGAGGTGAGAAGAGACGATTGAAACCACCCACGATGCTGGTCTGATCCCTCTAAGTACATCGCGGCTGGAAATGGCAGTTCTTCACGCCGTTCTAATACGCACGAATGGGTAACTCCAGAATCAAACCATACGTCTAGAATGTCATTAATTTTTGTGTACTGCCCAGCCTCATCACCCAACAGTTCCTTAGCATCTAATTGAAACCAAGCCTCTATTCCCGATTGTTCAATCCGTGTCGCCACCTGCTCAATTAAGCTGCTGGTATTTGGATGCAACTCTCCGCTTTCTTTGTGCACAAACAGGGCTATCGGCACACCCCAATTTCGCTGCCGCGAAATACACCAATCCGGACGCCCTTCAACCATGTTATTAATTCGCGCTTCGCCCCATTCAGGCACCCAGTTAACGCGTTTGATCTCTTGCAGGGCTTTATCGCGCAAATTATTGTTATCCATCGAAATGAACCACTGCGGGGTTGCACGAAAAATAATCGGCGTTTTATGCCGCCAACAATGTGGGTAACTATGCATCAGGGCTTCTTCATGCACTAGGCTGTCTTGCTGTTTTAACACCTCGATAATATCGCTGTTGGCACTAAACACGTGTTTACCGGCAAACAAAGGTGTCGTCGCCAAAAATACGCCGTTGTCACCGACGGGGTTATCCACCTCAAGATTATATTGAAGGCCAACCACATAATCGTCTTGACCATGTCCTGGTGCTGTATGGACTGCGCCTGTTCCCGCTTCAGCGGTTACATGATGCCCCAAAATAATCGGTACTTGGCGTTGATAAAAGGGGTGCTTAAGCATCATTAACTCTAAGTCTTTACCTTTGCAATAGGCAATAACCCGATAATCTTCCACACCATAACGAAGCATCGCGTCTTTCAATAACTTTTCCGCTAATACCAAACGTTCTTCACCGTGTTGAACCATCACATAGTCAAACTCTGGATTGAGTGACACCGCTTGGTTTGCCGGTAAAGTCCAAGGCGTCGTGGTCCAAATAACTACTGAAATCAAGCCATGGCCCGGGTGCCCGTCACTGCTATGAAAACATGTGACAAACGCCTCTTCGTCAACGACACTAAAACGCACATCTATCGCGGGCGAACGCTTGTCTTCGTATTCCACCTCTGCCTCAGCTAAAGCTGAGCCGCAATCGGTACACCAATGCACCGGTTTTGAACCTTTATGCAAATGACCTTTGTCAATAATACGCCCTAAGGCGCGAACCACGTCAGCTTCAAACTGAAAATCCATGCTCAGGTAAGGCCGCTGCCAATCAGCAAAAACGCCTAGACGAACAAACTCTTGCTTTTGTAACTCGACCTGCTTGCCGGCGTAATCACGACAAGCAGCACGAAATTCTGCCGCCGATACTTTAACGCCCGCCTTACCTATTTTCTTTTCAACCATTAATTCTATGGGCAAGCCATGGCAATCCCAGCCGGGTACATAAGGCGAGTCATAACCTAACAAGGTTTTACTCTTAATGATCATGTCCTTTAACACTTTGTTAACCGCGTGACCAATGTGGATAGGGCCGTTCGCATACGGCGGGCCATCGTGTAAAACAAATTGCGGTTTATTAGCAAATCGTTCACGAATTTTTGAGTATAAATCCATTTCGTCCCAGCGTTTTAATAACACAGGTTCGCGGTTTGCTAAATTGGCTTTCATCGGAAAGCTGGTGTGGGGTAAATTAAGTGTCGTTTTGTAATCCATGCTGCTCTTAGGCGATTTTTGTTTGATTAAAGTAGGTTTTAGCTTGTTTTGAATCTATCGAAATTTGTTGGGTTAACTGTTCAAGCCCGCTAAACTTTTTTTCGTCGCGAAGTTTTTCACAAAAACCTATGATGACACGTTGTCCGTACAAGTTTCCTGAAAAATCGAACAAATGTGCCTCTAATAAAACCTCAGCAGTATCTTCGATGGAAGGCCGCGTTCCTACATTGGCGACGCCGTTATAAACCAGGCCTGATTCAAGTTGTATTGTAACGGCAAAAACGCCTTTTAACGGAGTTTTTCTATTTTTAACACGCACATTGGCGGTAGGAAAACCCAGTTCTCTACCACGTTTATCTCCATGCATAACCCGACCTGACATACTGTAGGCACGATTCAAATGAAGCGCCGCCTTTTTTAATTGTCCTTGCTCCAAAGCGTCACGAATTAAGGTACTACTGACACGTTCTTGGTCAATTTTAAACGACTGTGAACGCTGCACACTAAAGCCTAATCGTTCACCTGCTCGTTGCAAGTATTCGAAGTTTCCTTGCCGATTTTTTCCAAAACAAAAATCGTCGCCCACGATAAGTAGCCTTATATTCAATCGTTCTTTAAGCATTAGTACGAACTGTTCCGCCGTCATAGTCGCCATAGCCTGATTAAACCGAACCAGAAATAAATAATCGATAGCTGTTTGCGTAAGTTGTGTTATTTTATCTCTCGCCGTCGAAATTCTAGCGGGTGCAGCATCTGCTCTAAAATATTCTATCGGCTGCGGTTCAAAACACATAACAACCGTGGGTAAATCTAGCGTTTCGGCTTGTTTTACTAATGCGTCTAACAGCATTTTATGACCACTGTGAACACCGTCAAAATTGCCGATCGTTAAGGCACAACCTTGTTGAAATGCAGGGGCCTCAGTTAAATGTCTAATCAATTTCATGGTTAACTTTGCTGCTTTTTTATGATGTGTGTTGGCCGCACACCCAAAATAAGTAACGTTACAAAATACAGCGTCAGCACGGCCAAAATCTCTAAACTCAAATGCCACACCCTGTCGAAGGCTCCCCAGGCGTACCACTGCGCCAGGCTGTAATCATTCAGATAAATCAGTCCGACAACTAGATTAGCCAACAAAACTTTAGCACTAAAACTTAACCAACCCTTTTGCGCCTTAAAGACACCTGTTTTAATAAGCGTTACAAACAATAAAGCTGCATTGACAAAGGCCGCCAATGAGGTCGCTAACGCCAAACCCGCATGCTGAAAAAATGACACTAAGCTGAGACTCATAATAAGGTTAGCCAGCACAGCAATAACGCCGATATTGACCGGTGTTTTCATATCTTGTCGTGAGGTAAAACCCGGCACCAATACCTTAACCAAAATAAAAGCCGGCAGACCCACGGCATAAGCCATTAAACTAGACGCCGTATGTTGCACATCTGTTACAGCAAAAGCGTCGTACTGAAAAAGTGTTGCCAACATCGGTTGCGCTAAAAAAAACAAGCCCGCTGCAGCGGGCAAGCCAAGTAATACAACCAAGCGTAAGCCTGCGTCTAAACTAGCCGAAAATTCTTCGGCTTTATCCGCGGCAAAACTTTTAGACAAACTTGGCAGCATAACGGTTGCCAGCGCTATGCCAAAAATACCTAACGGAAACTCCACTAACCGATCCGAGTAATACAACCAAGACACACTTCCGCTGATCAGAAATGAGGCCAACAAGGTATCCACCAACAAATTAATTTGGGTCACCGACACGCCAAATAATGCAGGCAACATTAAATGCATAATCTTTTTTACCCCAGGGTGCTCACGATCTAATCTTAATCGCGGCATCAAGCCCAGTTTATTCAAAAAAGGGAACTGAAATGCCAATTGCGCTATGCCGGCCAATAACACACCCCAAGCTAAGGCCATCACAGGTTGATCTAATTGAGGAGAAAGCCAAAATATTGCCGCCAACAAAGAGAGGTTAAGTAATACCGGGGTTATGGCAGGGATAGCAAATTTAGAAAATGTATTGAGCACCCCCCCTGCCATTGCAGTGAGAGAGATAAAAAACAAATACGGGAAGGTGAACCGCAACATTTCAACGGACAGTTCATAGCGCGACTCACCATTAAGCGCAAAACCGGGGGCGAAAATATAAATTAGAATCGGTGCACCAATAACGCCTAACAAGGTGACAAAAAACAAAACCGTCGCCAAACTGCCCGCGGTTTTATCAACCAGTTCCTTTAACGCGTCAAAGGAATGATTTTCTTTGTAATCTGACAAAACTGGCACAAAGGCTTGAGAAAAAGCCCCTTCGGCAAACAGCCGACGCATAAAGTTAGGGATTTTAAAAGCGACAAAAAAAGCATCGGTAGTCGCATCGGCACCAAAAAAGCGCGCGATAACGATATCGCGGATAAACCCTAAAACACGCGAAACCATTGTCATGCTACCGACGATAGCCGTCGATTTTACTAGCGTTTTACTCAGCGTGATCACCTTTAATAAGCTCGGAGGTTTTATTATAAGGCGTGAGCCCTATAGACACACCTTAGATTCTACTAAATATACCGTCATTAGTTAAAAGGCGTCGACTTTTATCTAAAGTAGCTTGTTTAGTGCTTTAACGCTTGACAAACCTTAGCTAGGTCATCAAAATACGCAGTCTTTTTTACACCAAAACAGAGGTTTTCCCTTGGCTAACAGTCCACAAGCGCTAAAACGTGCAAAACAATCAGAAAAAAGTCGCCAACAAAATATGACTTTACGTACTAGATTGCGTACCCATATCAAACGCGTCGTTTATCGCGCTGACGAAGGTGACTCAGAAGCAACAACAACTGCTTACAAAGAAGCTGTGCCATTCATTGATTCTGCCGTAAACAAAGGCCTAATCCATAGAAACAAGGCCGCTCGTCTTAAAAGTCGTTTAAATGCTCGTATTGTAAAACTGCAACAAGCATAAGTTATTCTTTTTCAAGAAAAAGCCGACCCTAGGGCCGGCTTTTTTTGTGGCCTAAAAACTGTTCTGTTAGGTCAGTACTAAATTATCCCGATGAATTAATTCAGGTTCTGCCACGAAACCCAAGATACCCTCAATGTCGGTACTTTTATGTTGCTTGATTTTATCGACGTCTAAATAGTTATAATTAACCAAACCTCGAGCCAGTTCTTTACCTTGTTGATCAATACAACTGACCAACTCACCTCGTTCAAACCGCCCTTTTACTGCTTGCACGCCAACCGGCAAAACGCTGACTCCCGATTTAGTTAAGGCCTTAACAGCACCCGCATCTAAAACCAACTGACCTTTTATATCTAAGTGCGCCGTCAACCAGCGTTTTCTAGCGGATACCGGCGCCTCCTCGGGCACCAATAAACTGCCGATCGATTGACCATCAATAATATCTAAAATAACTTGGTCTTTTAAACCCGGGGCTATGATAGTTGCCGAACCTGAACGGGATGCTAATCGAGCAGCCGTCAATTTAGTTGCCATACCACCACGACCCAATGCACCAGAGCCGCCCGTTGCCGCCAAATCCAATTTCTTATCGTTAACAGATGCTTGCGAAATCAACCGGGCGTTTGGATTAACCCTTGGGTCTGCATCAAAAAAACCGAGTTGGTCGGTGAGAATCATCAACAGATCTGCGCCCATTAAGTTCGCGATAATAGCGCCCAAGGTGTCATTATCACCAACCCTTAATTCCTCGGTAGCGACCACGTCATTTTCATTAATAATAGGAACAACCGATAATTTCAGCAGAGTTTTAATCGTCGCCCTTGCGTTTAAATAGCGCGTTCTGTTGGATAAATCGTCGTGGGTTAATAACACCTGTGCCGTTTTTGAACCATGCGATTGAAAACTCTGCTCATACGCTTGAATTAACCCCATCTGCCCCACCGAGGCGGCTGCTTGTAGCTCTTGTAACGCGTGTGGGCGTTTATTCCAACCCAGTCGAACCATGCCTTCAGCAACCGAACCCGAGGACACAACGATAACATCTATTCCACGGGATTTTAATTGGCTGATTTGTGCCACCCAATCATTAATCGCAGGCCTATTTAGGCCTTGGCCATTAGCCGTTAACACGGCGCTGCCTATTTTAATTACGCAGCATTTAATCTGCTTTAATTCAGATCTTGATTTCATCGTAATGACTTGTCAGTATTATTCTGGCTGACTGGTTTCTAATTGTTCTAATTCAAGTGCTTTTTGTTGTTCTAAATAATCCATAATCGCTCGTACTAATGCTTTCGTGCCGGATTTATTCACCGCTGATACATTAAAAACCGGACCCTTCCAATCCAGCCCGTCAACAATCATTTGACAGTGCTGATCGACTTCATCGCTTGGCAATAAATCTATTTTATTCAGTACTAACCAACGCGTTTTCTTGGCTAACTCACCACCCCATTTTTCAATTTCCAGAATAGCGGCCTTAGCACCAGCCACCGGGCCTTGATCAGAATCATAAGGTTGTACATCTACCACGTGTAGCAATAAATTATTACGCGCTAGATGCCGTAAAAATAAATTACCTAGCCCCGCACCTTCTGCAGCACCTTCAATGATACCTGGAATATCAGCAATAACAAAACTGCGTAACTCATCTGCTCGCACCACACCTAAACTCGGGTGTAAGGTGGTAAATGGGTAATTCGCCACTTTTGGTTGAGCAGAAGAAATGGCTCGAATCAAACTGGATTTACCTGCATTCGGCAAGCCTAATGTACCTACGTCTGCGAGCACTTTTAACTCGAGTCGCAACACCCGATGTTCACCGGCTGAACCTGGGGAAAATTGTCTAGGCGCTCTATTAGTGCTGCTTTTATAACGCGCATTACCAAGACCATGGAAACCACCCGAAGCCACTAATAACCGCTGCCCTTCTTCGACCACGTCACCAATTAGCTCATCTGTGCCATCATCGTAAACGATGGTGCCTAAAGGCACCTGTACGATAAGATCTTCGCCACCTTTGCCGGTACAATCCTTACTTCTACCTTTTTGGCCATGCTCCGCCCTTAATAGACGGTTAAAACGCAGGTCTATCAAAGTATTTAAAGCCCCTGTACCTTGTAAGTACACGCTACCGCCATCCCCACCATCACCACCATCTGGGCCACCAAGAGGGATATATTTTTCGCGCCTGAAACTAACGTGCCCCTTACCGCCATTACCTGCTTCTGCGCGTACACTTGCTTCGTCTACGAACTTCATACTAATGCCCCGTTTGTCTTGCTGTATGTTATTTCATACGTTTAACGCAATAAAAAAAACCCTGTCAAAGACAGGGTTTTTTTGAATAAGCACCTGCCATTACCGCAGCGTACTGTCTATTACTTTAGGCAGTTTCGATGCGTACAAATTTTTTACGTTTCGGTCCTTTTACTTCAAAAACAACTTTACCTGCTTCTGTTGCATACAAGGTATGGTCTTTACCACATCCCATATTTTCACCTGGGTGAAAACGTGTTCCTCGCTGGCGAACAATGATATTGCCAGCTAGAACGCTTTCGCCGCCATAGCGCTTAACGCCCAGTCGCTTTGACTCGGAATCGCGTCCGTTTCTAGTACTACCACCTGCTTTCT
>JAGPVU010000171.1 GCA_018066825.1 Cycloclasticus sp. | reverse complement strand
CCTGGCCCGCTCCCGCGACGTCCTGTCGCTAGTCGCCCGTCAATAGGCCGCACCCCCGGGCTTCCAGTATCCGCTGACGATGATTGATCTGGCTGTGGTAAAAGTATTTGGCATATTAGGATCCTAAACTCTTGTAAATTTAGTCCAACCTAGCTATTATTCTGCGCCTCTGATGCGGGGTGGAGCAGCTTGGTAGCTCGTCGGGCTCATAACCCGAAGGTCGTAGGTTCAAATCCTGCCCCCGCTACCAACGTTTTTATGAATGCCCCGTTTGGGGTATTTTTGTTTCGGCCGCTGAGTAACTGACTTTAAGTGAAAGGTTAAAATAGACGTTGATGTATGGGCCGGTAGGCCCATTTTTTATATGTAATGGTAAATTATGAATCAAGCACCCGTTAAAATATTGCAATTAATCGAACCTGCTGTCACTGGCTTGGGTTATGAATTCGTTGGTGCTGAACTTTTAGGTCAAGGGAAAGAAGCCGTTCTACGGGTCTATATTGACTCAGAGAAAGGCGTATTGGTTGGTGACTGCTCTAAGGTAAGCCACCAAATCAGTGGTGTGATGGATGTTGAAGACCCAATCAGTGGCCAATACACACTTGAAGTTTCCTCCCCCGGGCTTGAACGCCCTTTATATACCTTGGCGCATTTCGAGCGTTTTAAGGGGGCATTCGTTAAACTAGAATTAAGTCAGGCAACACTTGAGGGGCAGCGTCGCTTTACAGGTGATATATTAGGCGTGAAGGATGAGACAGTTCTTCTTCATGTTGATGATGAAGAAATAGAAATCCCCTTTGCTCGTATAAAAAAAGCAAAACTGGTAGTTAAATATTAAATGTTTATTCAGGATTAAAAATGGCTAATAAAGAAATTTTGATGGTTGTAGAGGTCGTTTCAAACGAAAAGGAAATTGATCGTGGGGTTCTTTTTGAAGCAATTGAAGCGGCTTTGGCAATGGCAACAAAAAAGCTATACCGTGAAGAGATCAGTGTACGGGTGACGATTGATCGGAAGACGGGCGATTACGAGTCTTTCCGCCGTTGGCAAATTGTAGAAGCTGATCCTGAATTTGAAGGTGGCTTAGAAGAGCCTGACTCACAAATTCTACTAGAAGACGCCGTTAAAAATAACCCAGAGTTAGTCGTGGGTGACTTTGTGGAGGAGCCTATCGCTTCTGCGGACTTTGGACGTATTGGCGCGCAAGCGGCTAAGCAAGTCATCGTTCAAAAGGTGAGAGAAGCTGAACGCAGAAAAGTTTACGAGCACTATAAAGATAAGGTCGGTGAATTGGTGACCGGTGTTATCAAGCGAATTGAACGCGGCAATGTGTTTGTAGATCTTGAAGGTACAGCAGACGCGATTATTCCACGTGAAGAAATGATTCCTAGGGAGCCCGTTAGAGTAGGCGACAGGATTCGTGGTTACTTGAAAGAAGTTGATGAGGCTGCACGTGGCCCGCAACTGTTGGTAACGCGCAGCTCACCCGATTTATTGATTGCCTTGTTTAAGCTTGAGGTGCCTGAGGTCGGCGATGGCCTGATTCAGATTTTGGGTGCAGCACGTGATCCGGGTTCTCGAGCAAAAATTGCAGTGCGAAGCCGTGACCAGCGATTAGACCCAGTAGGTGCTTGTGTTGGCATGCGCGGTTCACGCGTGCAAGCGGTGTCTAACGAATTGGCAGGTGAGCGAGTAGATATTATTTTATGGGACGAAAACGAAGCGCAATTCGTTATTAATGCCATGTCCCCTGCAGAGGTCGTCTCTATTGTTATGGATGAAGATAACCATAGTATGGATGTGTCTGTTAAAGATGAAAGCTTGTCGCAAGCGATTGGTCGCGGCGGACAAAACGTACGTTTAGCTAGCGAATTAACCGGCTGGTCATTAAACGTAATGAGTGAAACGCAAGCCGATGAACAAAGTGCAACGGAGTCGGATGGCTATGTCAAACAGTTGATGGATGATATTGATGTTGACGAAGACGTGGCTTTGATTCTTGTGCAAGAAGGTTTTACTACAACAGAAGATATCGGTTTTGTAGCCCTTGAAGAGTTGGTCGCGATTGAAGAATTTGATGAAGAGATTGCGGAAGAAATTCAGCAGCGAGCTAAAGATGCGTTATTAATTAAGGCGATTGCTTCCGAAGAAGTACTAGAAGAGCACGAGCCGGCTAAAGACCTGATAGAAATGGAAGGTATGGATCGCGAATTGGCGTTTCAATTAGCGAGTAAAGAAATAGTAACAATGGAAGACTTGGCAGACCTAGCTACCGATGAGCTTATCGAATTGGTCGATATTGACGAACAGCGCGCTACAGCATTAATCATGAAAGCACGTGAACCTTGGTTCGCTGAGTAAGCAATACACACCTGGAGAAAGAAGCATGGCAGATACGACAGTTCAACATTTGGCTAAGGTGGTTGGTACTACAGCTGAAAAGTTGGTAGAGCAACTTAAAGACGCCGGCGTGAAGGGGAAAGGTGTTTCATCGACCTTGAGCGAGGCCGATAAATTAAAGTTATTAGCACATTTGCGTGAGAGCCACGGTAAATCTAAAACCGAAATTGCCAGCCCAAAGAAAGTGACGCTTAAGCGTAAGGTAACGGTAACTGAGCTGAAGCAAACAGGCCAAGGTCGGCGGTCATCGGGTTCCGTTAGTATTGAAGTGCGTAAAAAGAAAACAGCAGGACGTTCGGCAGAAGAAATCTCTTCAGGTTTAAGTGCCGAAGAGTTTGAAGAAGCGAAACGAGCCAGCCAAGAGCACCAAAAACTGGTACAAGAAAAAGGTGCGGCACGTGAAAAAGATCAAGAAAGGCTGAGTAAACTGCTGGAAGAAAAAAATAAAATTGAAGCAGGAAAACAAGCTAAATTAGATGCTGAGGCAGCCGAAAAAGCACGTTTAATTGAACAGGCCCGAATTGAATTAGAGGGTGATAAGCCATCTGAGCAGGCTGTGACCGAAGACGATAAACCCACTGCAGTTATAGAGCCTCCGGTATTACAAGCAGTTGTCGAAACTGAGGTTAAGAAAGCACGCCCGAACAAAGAGGCGCCAAGAAAGGCCGATAAAAAGAAAGAACCGAGCGAAAAATCTGGTGGGCGCATACTCCACGTGGATTCAAAAAAAGGTCGACGTAAAAAGAAGGGCCCCGTTAGAACACGTGATATTCGTTTGCAATCGGATAATAAGCACGGTTTTGAAGTGCCAACTAAAGCGATTACATATAATGTAGAAATACCTGAAAGTATTATTGTGTCAGATTTGGCGCAACGCATGAAAGTTAAGGCCGGTGAGGTGATTAAAGCCTTGATGGGCCTTGGTACAATGGCGACTATTAACCAAGTGTTAGATCAAGAGACGGCAGTTATTGTTGTCGAAGAAATGGGTCATAACGTTGTGCTGCGCAGTGATGAAGATATTCAAGCAGAAATGTTAGCTGAGGTCATTTCAGCCGAAGGCGAAGAGTTACCTCGTGGGCCCGTAGTGACCATCATGGGTCATGTTGATCACGGCAAAACCTCGTTGCTTGATTATATTCGTGAAAGTCGTGTTGCCGCTGGCGAATCGGGCGGAATTACCCAGCATATCGGCGCCTACCGCGTTAAACAAGGCGATAGCATGGTGACCTTTATAGATACGCCGGGTCATGCAGCGTTTACTGAAATGCGGGCGCGTGGAGCGCAAGTAACGGATTTAGTTATTTTAGTAGTGGCTGCCGATGATGGTGTTATGCCACAAACAAAAGAAGCGGTAGAGCATGCTAAGGCTGCTGGAGTACCGATGATTGTTGCTGTTAATAAAATGGATAAAGAAGGCGCCCAACCTGACCGTGTAAGAAATGAATTGGCTCAAATCGACGTCACACCTGAAGATTGGGGCGGCGATACGCAGTTTGTTCATATTTCTGCCTTAACGGGTGATGGCGTTGATGAACTGTTGGAATCGATTGCCTTGCAGGCTGAGTTATTAGAATTGAAAGCAGCGGTAGATGTGCCTGCTATTGGTGTGGTTATCGAATCACGCTTAGATAAAGGGCGCGGTCCTGTGGGAACGATTTTAGTGCAAAAAGGCACCTTACGTATGGGTGATTATATTGTAGCCGGTGAGGCGCACGGTCGAGTAAAAGCGATGTTTGATGAGCATGGTAAAGCGCTTAAAGAGGCGACGCCTGCCATGCCAGTTGAGGTGCTTGGGCTTTCCACGGCGACTGAATCTGGTGTTGAAGTGTATGCAGCACCAAACGAGCGTAAAGCACGTGAAATCGCGGTATTTCGTCAGAATAGAACCAAGCAAGCTAAACAAGCTAAGCAGCAAGCGTCAAAGTTGGAGCAAGCCTTCTCACAAATGGAAGATGGCGAAAGCTCAACGCTTAATGTGTTAATAAAAACAGATGTGCATGGCAGTTTAGAAGCGCTTCAAAGCTCACTCAACAACCTGTCTACTGATGAGGTTAGGGTGTCAATTGTTGCTAGTGGTGTCGGTGGCATCAACGAGAGTGACGTAAACCTTGCCTCGGCTTCGGATGCATTAATTGTAGGCTTTAATACGCGGGCTGACGCTAGCGCGAGACGAATGATCGAAAACCGTGGTGTGTCCGTTCGTTATTACAGTATTATTTATGATGTAATCGATGATGTGCGTGATGCCTTGTCTGGACTATTAGCACCGGATATTAAAGAGCAAATTGTTGGTATTGCCAATGTTCGTGACGTATTCCGCTCACCTAAATTGGGTGCAATTGCCGGCTGTATGGTAACTGAAGGCTTTGTTAAGAAAAATTTACCGATTCGTGTGCTACGCGACAGTGTGGTTATTTATGAGGGTCAGCTTGAATCCTTACGACGTTTTAAGGACGATGTTCAGGAAGTGAAGTCAGGTATTGAATGTGGTATAGGCGTTAAGAATTACAATGACGTTCAAGAAGGCGATCAAATCGAAGTATTTGATCGTATTGAAGTTAAACGTAAATTATAGTTGACGATACATGCCTAGAGAGTTTTTACGCTATCAACGGGTAGAACGACAGCTGCAACGCGAGTTGGCAGAAGTTCTACAACGCGAGGTTAAAGATCCTGATGTCGGTTTTGTTACCGTGAGTGGTGTTGAAGTGACTAAAGATCTGGCGGTAGCAAAAGTTTACATCAGCGTATTAACGACGCAGGCTGATCAGGATAAGCGGTTGAGTGTTGTGGCGTTGAATCGTGCCGCAAATTATATCCATGGCATTGTTTCTAAACGAATGCGTATGCGAATGGTGCCTGAATTAAGGTTCTTTTTGGATGAGTCGATCGAAGAAGGTATCAAAATTGATGCCTTGTTGCGATCGTCTGATCCAACAAATGAAAAATAAAGCGTGTCTAATCGTAAAAAGAAAGGCCGTGACATCAGCGGTATTCTGATCGTCGATAAGCCGCTTCACCTGTCATCTAATCAAGTGGTTCAGCGCGTCAAGCGCTTGTTCGCAGCAAAAAAAACAGGTCACACGGGTAGTTTGGACCCGTTGGCAACGGGCGTGTTACCTATTTGTTTGGGCCATGGGACTAAGGTGTCACAGTACCTATTGGCTTCCGATAAAAGCTATCAATTTTGTATGCGATTGGGAGAGACGACGACGACCGGTGATAGCGAAGGCGATGTTCTTTTACAGCGTGACGTGCCAGCATTGACGGAACAAACGATTGATTCAATTCTGCATCAATTTTGTGGTGAGGTGTCACAAGTTCCGCCCATGTACTCGGCGTTAAAACACCAAGGGCAGCGTTTGTATGCATTAGCACGAGCAGGAAAAAAAGTGGATCGACCAGCGAGAAAGGTCACCATTAAATCACTAGAATTGCTGGCACAAGAGGCAAACAGTTTAACCCTGCAAGTAGTTTGCACCAAAGGGACTTATGTGCGAACCCTGGCAGAAGACATTGGTGAGGCCTTAGGTTGTGGTGCTCACGTTACTATGCTGAGGCGAACCCATGCGGGCCCCTTTGAGTTATCACAATCGGTGACATTGGAACAGTTAGAGGCCTTAAAGGGCAATGAGTCAGAGTTAGATGGCCTGTTGCTTCGTCTAGATGTGGCGTTGTTAGATTACCCCGTGTTAGAGTGCAATGAACAGCAAAAAAATGATTTATGTATGGGCCGTAAGGTAATGATCGAACGCCTAGAAAAACATAGTCTCATGCGTTTAAACGACCAGCAGGGTAATGTTTTTGGTTTAGGTAAATGGAGTGCAGAAGGGTGTTTAGCGCCCGTTAGGATTTTTGCCTAATAACAGAAAAGGTGGTTTTACCTTAATAGCTTGTTAGCAATGCTCGTCAAGAGTACAATGCGTTGTTTTTTAAAATAATATAGTTGGAGTAAAGAAATATGTCGTTCGCTACAGAACAAAAGCAAGAAATTGTTAAAGAATATGCGTTATCAGAAGGTGATACAGGATCTCCAGAGGTTCAAGTTGCTTTGTTAACGGGGAGAATCAATCATTTGACACCGCATTTTTCTGAGAACAAAAAAGATCATCA
>JAGPVU010000158.1 GCA_018066825.1 Cycloclasticus sp. | reverse complement strand
GAGTGGGACGGCCAGTTTATGATGGAAAACAACTACGAATACTCAAAAAGTTTACTGCATTTTTGCCAAGCACAAAATATTCCCTTTATTTATGCTTCTAGCGCCTCGGTTTACGGTGGCGGTCGTGTATTTAAAGAAGACCTCGCCAACGAGTCACCGTTAAACGTATATGGCTACTCCAAATTTTTATTTGACCAGTACGTGCGTGCGCAAACACTAAGGAGCCAAGTCGTCGGCTTACGTTATTTCAATGTGTATGGGCCACGAGAGCAGCATAAAGAGAGCATGGCCAGTGTGGCGTTTCATTTGAATAATCAGCTACTAGACACGGGAAATATTAAGCTGTTTGCCGGTTGTGATGGTTATGGGGACGGCGAACAACTGCGTGATTTTGTCTACGTCAGTGATGTCGTGGATGTTAACTTATGGTTTTTAGATCACCCTGAAACGTCCGGTATTTTTAATTTAGGCACCGGTCGTAGTCAGAGTTTTAATGATGTCGCCAAAGGTGTGCTTGATTACCATCAAACGGGCCACTTAAGCTATATCCCCTTCCCTGACCATTTGGTGGGTCATTACCAAAGCTTTACCGAGGCCGATTTAACGGCGCTACGTGCGGCGGGCTGTGACCATCGCTTTAAATCTGTTGAGCAAGGCGTGGCCAGTTATATGGCCTGGTTAAACGCTAATTAATATTACCGGTCGCTGCTAGCTGTGCGTTTACTGTATTCAGCTGTACTGTATTTAATGTCGCCTTTTCTACTGCTGCGGCTGTTGATTCGCGGCCGTAAAGCACCGGCATATTTAAGCCGCTGGGGTGAGCGCTTTGGCTTCTATCAAAAGCACCAACCCAGCGGGGTTATTTGGTTTCATACCGTGTCTGTGGGTGAAGCCGAAGCGGCCTTTCCGCTAATTGAGCAAATAATGGCACGCTTTGAACAGCTGCCTATTCTAGTAACAACCACAACACCTACAGGCTCTGCACGGGTGAAGGCTTTTCTGGGGCACCGCGTACATCACGTCTACCTGCCCTATGATCTGCCCGACGCGATGAGCCGTTTTTATCGTCAGTTTAAGCCTAAAATAGCGATTATTTTGGAAACTGAAATTTGGCCAAACATGCTGTATCAAGCGCGGCGACGTGGGGTACCGTCATTAATCGTTAACGCGCGCTTATCGGAAAAATCGACTAAGGGCTACGCGCGTCTAGGTTCATTTATGTCAACAACACTGGCAGATATCAGTCACGTGTGTGCACAAACCAAAAACAGTGCTGATCGGTTTATACGCTTGGGCCTAGCGGTCGATAAAGTGAGCGTGCCGGGTAATATTAAGTTTGATATGGCCGTACCCGCTTATTTTCATGAGCAGGCAGAAGTGATTAGACGCGATGGGTTTCAACAGCGACCCAGCTGGATAGCCGCCAGTACGCATGCCGGTGAAGACGAAAAAGTCTTAGCGGCTTTTGTAGAAATAAAAAAACAGTTTCCCCATTGCTTATTGGTGTTGGTACCGCGACACCCTGAACGCTTTAATGAGGTGGCTAAACTATGCGAAAAATTGGGTTTTTCGGTCACCCGACGTAGTGAGCAGGGGGCTACGCAAGTGACGAGTGATATTTTTTTACTGGATACGCTGGGTGAGCTTAGGCTTTATTACGCCACCGTTGATGTCGCCTTTGTCGGTGGTAGTTTGGTACCAACAGGTGGGCATAATATGCTGGAACCGGCGGCCTTAGCCATCCCTGTTCTATTTGGCCCTTTTGTGCATAATTTTAGTGAAATCAGTGAACGCTTATTGTCAAAAAAAGCCGCGATACAGGTGAGCGACGAGCAGATGCTAGCACAGCAGGTCATTAACTTGCTTCAGCACTCGGAGCAACGCGACTTAATGGGCAGCGCAGGACGTTCTTTTGTTGAACATAATCAAGGTGCAGTCAATAGCGTTGCGCAGCGCATCGCCGAGGTGCTAGATGAAAAAAAATGACGGCCGAATAAAGGTACTTATTTCCGGCGTTTGTTGTTTGATACTGACCTTGGGTATTGCTCGCTTTGCCTATACACCGATGATTCCACTGATGTTCGAACAGGCTGGCTTAAGTAAAGTGATGGCAGGGTGGTTGGCGAGTATTAATTATATTGGTTATATGTTGGGCGCATTAACGGCTACTCTGGTCGGTAATTTACTGATAAAAGACCGTATTTATCGCACTGGGCTGGTATTGGCGGTACTGACCACATTTATGATGGGCCTGTCTGATGCGCCTTGGCTTTGGGCCATTTCGCGTCTATTGGCTGGGTTTAGCGCCGCCGCGGGTTTATTGGTAGGGACAGGGTTGATGCTGAATTGGTTAATTCGGCATAACCATCGGAGCGAAATGGGGATTCACTTTAGCGGCGTTGGACTTGGTATTGCCTTTGTTGCCTTGATGGTGGCTGCTACCAGTGGTTTAAACTGGTCTCAGCAATGGTTGGTGCTTGGTTTGAGCGGTATTGTTCTTGCTATTCCAGCGTGGCGTTGGCTGCCGCCACCCAATACCAATGGACTGACTGAAAGCGGGAAAGCGTTGCAAGATCGGCCGCCGAGCAAACGATTTTTAAGCCTGATGATGTGGGTTTATTTTTGCGGCGGCTTTGGTTTTGTGATCAGCGCGACGTATATTGTTGCCATTGTCGAAGCTCAGGCGGCGCTACAAGGGCGGGGTGAGTTAGCGTTTTTAATATTGGGGCTGTGCGCGGCACCAGCGTGCATTATTTGGGATTTTATTTCGCGAAGAACGGGTATTTTAAACGCCTTGTTACTAGCCTATATGCTACATGCGGTGGGCATCATTTTACCGGCTTGGAATGATGGTTTGGTCTCTGCCTTGCTCAGTGCCAGTTTATACGGATTTACCTTTGTGGGTATCGTTAGCATTGTGCTTACCATGGCAGGGCGTTTTTACCCGACTAAGCCGGCTAAATTGATGGGTACCTTGACGATGAGTTATGGCGTGCCGCAAATTATAGCGCCGATAATTGCGGGTTATTTAGCCAGCGTAACAGGGCACTACAATGGCGCGCTATATATGGCCAGTGGTTTTGTGGTGCTAGGCCTTTTTGGAATTATAGCGATCAAAAAATGGGCATCGAGTGATATTGGCTTATTGTCTAGCTGATCTAATGTTGTAACCAGCCATTTATCTTTTTGATGTCGTCGAGGGCCAGTGAACCACTGGCTGCTTTTAAGGCTAACACGTTTAATATGTAGCCATTTTTGGCTTCCATCAACTGTAGTTTTGCGCGGGATAAGTTACTTTGTGCGTTGAGTACATCAACAATGGTACGAGTCCCCACGTCTAAACCTACCTCGTTGGCCTGAAGCGAGCTTTGATTGGAAATAATGGCCCGTTCAAGGGCCTGTATGCGTTGTAAGTTTGAGCTGACGCCCCTAAATGCATCGCGGGCTTGCCTTAGAGTGGCGCGTTGTAACGATTGCAAGCCATCTAAGGTTTTTTGGTGGTCAAAAACTGCTTGTCGAGTTAATGATACGGTTTTGCCGCCGGCAAATAAGGACAGGTTTAACTCGACACCAATACTGTCTGACTCGTTCCTAAAACCGGTTCCAAAACTACCGCCACCGGTTTCGTTGTAGTTGTGTGAGCCAACCAGATCAACTGTAGGGTAATGCTCAGACTGGTGAAGTTGAATCTGTTTTTTTGCGATCGCCACGTCCTGTTTGGCCATTCTAACGGCTAAGTTATGTTCAACCGCGGTTTGTCCCCATTGTTGAATATTGTTGGGTTCTGGACTCGCCAAGGGGAGTGTGTCTGCTAATGGCACAAGTTGGGCTATATCGAGTTGAATCAGCTCTTTTAGGGCTTCTTGCTTGGAGGCTAGCGTATCTTTTGCGGTAATTTGACTCACCACAGACAAGTCGTAGCGCGCACGTGCATCGTGTACGTCGGTGATGGCTACAACGCCAACATTGAAGCGTTGCTCCGCTTGTTCTAATTGTTCAGCAAAGGCCTTCATGTCGTCATTCGCTAGGTTAAGAGCGACTTCGGCTTGCAGGCTGTCTAAGTAGCGCTCGGTTAAACGTAAAATAAGCTGCTGTTCGGCTAGTTGGTACTCAATAACTGCTTTAGTGACCTGTTTATCAGCTTGCGTATAACGAATAAATTGCGGCCAATCGAATAGCGTTTGTCTGATAGATACAGAAAAGCCCTCATCGCGAAACTGCCCAGTGCCCTTGCCATTACCAGAAAAACTGCTTTCTGTTTCCTGTCGTACGTCGGCGCTAGAGGCGGAGGCATTAACTGAAGGAAGTAACTCAGCCAACGCTTGAGGTAAGACTTCTTGCGTCGACATCAACTCGTTATAGGCCATTTGATAGTCGGCGTCGTGTTCAGCCGCCAGTTGGTAAGCGCTTAAAAGATCCATTGGTTTAGCAAAAGCTGACTGCGCGAGCAACACAATAAGAACTGAAAAAGGTAAACGAAGATAAGCTTGCATAATGGCAATATAAGTAGCAATAAAAGCTTACTTTAGCATGGACTAATGATTCTTGGCAGGGCTTCTTAGGGTGAACGTGACGGGGCCGTTATTACACAGTGACACTTGCATATCAGCACCAAATAAACCGCAGGCCACGTTTGGATATTGCTGTTTAGCGTAGGCTACGGACAATTCAAACAATGGCCGTGCCTCAGTGGGCGTTGCTGCTGCGCTAAAACTCGGTCGGTTACCTTTTTGCGTGTCAGCGCTTAAGGTAAATTGAGGCACTAATAATAAGCCGCCGTTTATATCGCGTAGACTCAGGTTCATCTTATCGTTTGTATCGGCAAAGACTCGATACCTTAGGATGCGTTCGATTAGCTGTTTAACGTCATTTTCGCTATCTGTTTTTTCAATGGCAACTAAGGCGACAATGCCCTGTTGGATTTTCCCTAAGGTGTCGCCATTGACCGTTACCTCGGCGTGGCTGACGCGTTGAATTACGCTAATCATCTGTTGGTTTGGTTAGCAGTTGGAATAATTCGCGGTAACTCACAGTTATGTTGGCTAACGAAAAAGCGGCATTCGCCGGACTGGGGTTGGGGCTGATGTAAACACGCGAGTCGAACAGCCGCCAAGCTTGTAAGCCCCAATCAACCTGAGGGGCTTGATCATGACTGTATTGCAGGTATTTTTGACAAGCCATTTTGCCGTGGAACCAGACAATGCTTGGTGCTAATTCGCGGATCATCCTTTGAAGACGGCGGCTGCCGGTTCGATAATCGTCTGCTTTTAGGTCTTTGCAGCCGGCGGTGGGACGCTTGACTAAATCAGTAAAGCCAATGCGGTATTGTTGCTGCATTCGAACGCAGCTGCCTAAATTGGGCTCTAAGGTTTCGCTAAAGAAACCGCAGCCATTCAGCGCTTTCCAAAAACGGTTTACTGGATTAGCAAAATAAAAGCCGGCTTTTACCGACGGAATAGAGGGGTTGAGGCCGACCAAAAGGATGGCCATATTTGCATCCACAAGGTCTGGTAAGGTCTTCATTAATGGCGCTTAGTACCTTGGCATGGCGTTATCAACCTCGGCCGCCCATGCGTTAACGCCGCCGGTTAAATTAATGATGTCGGTAAAGCCGTTTTGTAACAAAAACTGTGCGACTTGCTGGCTGCGCATGCCGTGGTGGCAGATGGTTACTATGGCCTTATCTTTTGGTAAATCAGCCAATCGTTGCGGTATGCTTTGCATAGGCATCAAGAGGCTGCCCTCAATATGACAGTAGTCAAATTCATTTACTTCTCTAACGTCTAATAAAAGCAGTGGCTTATCAGCGTTGTCGATGAGTGTATGTAGCTGTGTTGCAGAAATTTGTTGCATAGTAATAAGAGAGACTGGTTATTTAAAATTTATTATAACAGGGTGTGATAAAATGCCGACCTTCCGCGAAGTTAATTACAGGTATTAAAAGAGGCCGTTATGAGTGCAATCC
>JAGPVU010000154.1 GCA_018066825.1 Cycloclasticus sp. | reverse complement strand
AGTTACTGCTTATCAGGTGTGAACTATAAACCACTTACCTTATAACTAAATGTTTGGCTTTATTTGCTTTACCTTCTATAAGCAAAAGCGTATGGTTCGATACAACGATCAGCGTTGCAGCAGATCGTTGTTATAAAAACAGCAATAATAACCACTCAAAAGAAGAGGACTAACGATGAAAAGAACACCTTTATTACGTATTTTGAATACATCGATTTTTTCGATTATTCTAACGGCTGTATTAACCCTTGCAACCAGCATGAGTGCTATTGCAGAAGACACGAAGGAATTTGCAGAGCACAAATTTGTATTACAAATTACTGATAACGACCCAGAAAAGCAAATGCTAGTATTGAATGTTGCAGCAAATATCATGAAGCACTACGGACCTGACAAAGCAGACGTCGAAATCGTTGCTTTTGGCCCAGGTTTAAAGCTTTTATTGGCCAATAACAACAATGCCGAGCGCATCAACGGCCTGTCTGATAATAGCGGTGTGCGCTTTGCAGCTTGTGCGAATACGCTAGCAAAAATGACCAAAAAACTGGGTAAAGAGCCTAAGTTAAATAGTCATGCGACGGTTGTTCCTGGTGGCATCATTCGCATTAAAGAATTAGCCGACCAAGGTTACTTACTCGTTAGACCTTAATTTATCTATACTTTAATAGTCAGCCTATAAGCTGACTATTTTTTTATAACACCTATATAACAATCTCAGACATATGAGAGATGGAGAATAATAATGAAGACTTTTAAAACATCCCGTCTAGTCGGGCTATCCCTAGCCACCGTCGCGTTAACCGTTAGCAGCGCTGCTTTTTCTGCTAACTGGCTGATGCTACAAGGCACAGAAAAACCTGGTTCAACTAACCCCGCAAACCTATGGGGCTTTATCCAAGCGCAGTACCAAGAAGATTTTAGTGACAAAAGCGCTACTAACCAATACATTCCACCCAAATTGATTGGCCCAATGCTGGACGACCAATCAGAATTTAATATCAACCGCGCTCGAATTGGCTTACGCGGTGTGGCCACTGCGATCGACGATAAAATTAATTACTTTTTACTCGCCGAGTTCGGTAGAAACGGCATTACCTACCCTAACAAAAGTGATTTTGTTACTTTAACGGATGCCAGCGTAACCTTTAATCACATTAAAGGCGCACGCATTAGAGCCGGTTTATTTAAAACCCCAGGGGCTGAAGAAGGCCTACAAGCTATTCATGTGTTTGATTACGTCAACTTTACCTCAGTAACCAACCAAATGTTGCTAGAACGCTATCCAAATAAACGCTATACCGCCAATATCGGTGCACAGCCGTTATCGGGCAAAGAGTTCGGTGGTTTTGAAGAGAGCGTGGGCGCCTTCCGTGACGTGGGTATCCAAGTGTTTGATAACTTTAAGGTTAGTGATGGCTGGGAGTTATCGTACGCGGCGATGTACGGTAACGGTAATGGCTTAAACTTTAACGATAACGACGATAATAAAGACCTGTATTTCTACTTATCTGCAGAAAAAGTATTTGGCGGCAAAGGCCCTAAACGCGATGGGCTAAAAATCTTTGCTTGGTCACAAGACGGTGAACGTACTGCTGATTTAACTAATGATATGACCCACAACCCCGATGAATACGACCGTGAACGACGTGGCTTGGGTATCAAATACCTGAACAAACCCTGGCGCGTGACCGCCGAATATATGGAAGGCGACGGTATGATATTTTTGGGTCCTCACCAACCAAGTTTCGGTCAAGGTCCAGGCCAGGGCAACCCAAACGCTGCTGCTGGTGTTGGCGCTAAAGGCGAGGCTGAAGGTTATTACGTTGAGATGGGTTATAGAATCCCTAAAACAAAAATTGAACTTGATTTACGTTTTGATAATTACGTACGCATGAAAGGCGATATGTTTGAAACTGAGTTCGACAAAATAACCGTTGGCGCGCAGTACTTCTTTACTAAAACCATGCGCTTAGCGGTTAACTACGAGAAGTCTGACGCCGAAGCCACTAAATTTGCTGGTGGTGCAGGGCCTAACGCGCAATTAGACGGTGTTGATGACCGTATTGCAATTCAATTTACGGCGATTTTTCCTTAGTCGCAGTATTTAATTCGTCAAAAAAAACGGGGCGGATTTAGCCCCGTTTTTTTATGCCCAAGAAAAATGGTTTTACTTTGCAGGACCCAGCATTAATGTTTCAGTAAAGTCGATAATCATCACGCCGTCTTGATTGGTCATAATATGTTGCAGATCAAGCATAATATTACCTGTTTTAGTAATCTTGCTAATACGCGGAATTAACTCCACTTGCATGGTATCGCCTGCATAACCCGGCGATTTAATCGCTGCATTAACATTAACCATTCCCTTCATTAAACCAATCGGTTGGGTTTTAGCAATATCATCTAATACGGTTATTAATAACGGCGCCACCAAGCCCATACCCATTGTCATTAAAAAGGGGCCCGGCGCAAAACGTTTATGGTGCGAAGGTGGCATATCGGTTTTTACATATTCCATATCAATAAACAACGGTTCGTGTAAGCCCCCTACGTTTACAAACGTACAAATATCCGCGTCAAATATCGTTCGTCTTGCGGTTGTATAACTGCCGAATGGTCGATCTGAATTATTGTCTTTTAACACTGTTTGTTTCCTTTTATCTAGTTAATCGTACAAGTAACGCATATTTTACATGCGAATTAAGCCCGTTTTATGAGCGTTAAGTTCGAACCCTAATGGCAAAAATTGATTCGCCTTGTTTCTTTTAGTTTGGCAATATTTCGAGTGTTTGGCTTACTTCAGAGTAAACCCTGTGTAATCGTTAGATGCCACTGTCTCGATAATCTCTTTATATTGTTTACCCCCACCTAAGTACACCAAAAAGACCCGTGGCTTACCTGGAATATTGGCCCCCATATACCATGAGGTCGCCTCTGGTAATAAGGTAGCATCGGCGATTTGCTTGGTTTCAGCCAGCCACTCATCTTCACTCGTTGGTTGTGCTTCTATTGTTGCTAAGCCATGATCATTCATATAGGCAATGCAATTGGCAATCCACTCACAGTGCATTTCAATAGCTAAGGGCATATTAAACAAGACTGACGGGCTTTGCGGCCCGGTAATAGTAAACATGTTTGGAAAGCCCGCGGCTGAAAGACCCAAATAAGTTCTAGCCCCTTTAGACCAATGGTCCTGCAATGGCAAACCACCGCGGCCTTTAATATCCATTTTAAACAACGAGCCGGTGAACGCATCGTACCCTGTGGCGTAAATAAGGCTGTCGAACTCGTAGTGCTGATCGGTCGTTTTTAAACCTGTGGGGGTCAGTTCTTCGATCGCTGATCGTTTGATATCGACTAACGTCACATTGTCTCTATTGTAGGTTTCAAAGTAACCTGTTTCACAGGGTTGCCGCTTGGTGCCATAGGTTTGACCTTTCGGTGGACACAGCATCTCGGCTATTGTTGGGTCATTAACCCGCTGACGAATTTTACTACGAACAAAATCTGCCGCTGTTTCGTTAGCGGCCTTGTCGTACAAAATATCTTGATAACTGCCTATCCACAGACTAAAGCCACCGTCTTGCCAGAGTTCTTCATAATGCGCCAGCCGTTGCTGATCCGTATCGTCTAATGCAGCCGGCCTCAGTTTAGGAAAAGGAACGCCGGCGAATGAATTCCATGACGCCTCGCGCAACTGATCGTAGTTGGCTTTTAATTGTTGGTCTTCTGCTTCACTAATGGTTTCATTTTGCAGCGGCGCGGCATAATTAGGCGAACGTTGGAAGACCGTTAAGTGGGCCGCTTGTTTTGCCACCTCCGGAATCACTTGAATAGCGGTTGCGCCGGTGCCAATAATGCCCACCCGTTTGCCTTTAAAATCGACCCCATTGTTAGGCCAGGTACCTGTAAAGTAAGTCTCACCTTGAAAACCTTCTTGGCCTTTAAATGCGGGAATATTTGCTGAAGACAGGGTACCAACCGCCGGAATAAAGTATTTGGCGCTATAGCGCTCTCCGTTGTCAGTGGTAACGAGCCAACGATCACTGCTTTCATCAAAAGCAGCGGATTTAACACGGCAATTAAACTGAATATCTTTGTTTAAGTCGAAGCGTTTAGCCACGTACTCTAAATAACGTAATATCTCAGCTTGCCCCGCGTATTTCTCCGACCAGACCCATTCTTGTTGCAGATCTTTTGAAAATGAAAAGGAATAATGGTGGCTCGCAATATCACACCGCGCCCCTGGGTAGTTATTCCAATACCAAGTGCCGCCAACACCACTAGCAGACTCAATCGTCGCCACCTTAAGGCCCTGTTTATCGCGTAATAAATGCAGCATGTACAAACCCGCAAAACCTGCGCCAACAATCAGCGCGTCCACTTGCTGGCTATCTGGGGTTTTATTCTGTTGATTCATCTCAGCCACCATTTATCGTTTTTATTTAATCAAATAAGGACTTGGTTTTTTTCTTGAAACTACTACACATGGTTATTAATAAATAATGTGATTTTCTCAAGCGTTTTACGGCTGCTAGCCAACACACCCATTAAACCTATAAAACCGTGAATTTCGCCTTTAACGTCGATGTATTCAACCTGAACACCCGCCTGCGATAATTGCTTAGCATAGACTTGGTTTTCATCATGCAGCACGTCGTACTCGGCTGAAATTATTAATGCTGGCGCGAGTTGCGCCCTTAGCTCGCCGCGTAAGGGCGATAAACTCGGGGCTAAGCGATCTGTTGCGGTGCCCGCGTAGTGATCCCAAAACCACACCATATCGTTTGTAGTTAATAACAATTGGTTATCAGGGTTGCTATAAGAAGCCCTGGTTAAATCAAAGTCCATCACCGGATAAACTAGAATTTGCATCGCTAAATCCAGTTCGCCTGACGCTGCACGTTGCGCCACCACCGCAGCAAGGTTACCGCCACTACTATCACCCGCAACAATTAAGGGCAGGCCCTCAGTGTCGAGTGTGGGTCGGTTATTATCCACCCAGTTGATAGCGTCCCAACAATCATTTAACGGCGTGGGGTACGCGTGTTCCGGCGCTAATCGGTAATCAACCATCACCACTAAGCAGTTACTATTGGTTGCTAGCTCGCGCGCTAAGCCGTCATAATCTTGCGCATTACCACACACCCAACCCCCGCCATGGTAATACACAATAATCGCCCGTGGTTTTGTTTGAGGGCGCGTAACGCGCAAAGTAACGCCTGTATCCGGTAGCAAATAATCGTTAACCGTTACCTGCGCGTCACCTACTGGTACTAGACCCATTAGTTGCGTCATTGCTGCCCTAGCCTCCTGCGGCGACCCTTGATGAAAAGGCTTGACCCCTGCCTCTTGTAGCATCGCCAATAAAGCCTGTGTATCCTGATTTAATTGCATAACAATCCACTGAATAATTGATGGTAATTAATGCTACCACATAATTAAACACTAATCTTTTAGCTGGGTGTTAGCTTAGAATTTGGCGCTAAAATCAAGCTAGTCTATTAGGGATCGCTTTGTACAGACGGGAGCGTATGTGCAATACCCTTATGACAATCAATGCAGGTTTCACCTTTCTGCAAACGACGTTCAGCGCTGTGCCTTTTTGCTGCACTTTTTGACTGACTGTCGAGATCCATGGTTTCAAATGCGTGGCAATTATGGCACTCTTGCGAATCATTTGCTTTCATCGCTGACCAAACACTCTCTGCAAGTTCTAGGCGATGCGCTTCAAACTTTTCTTTGGTATTTATTTTGCCGGTTATTTTACGCGGCACCTCTTTAAAGGTCGCCTTGATTTTGCGCGCCATTTTTGCCGTCCATTCTTGAGGCGCGTGACAGTCTGAAAAGATATTTGGCCTAATGAATGAAGACAACCCAGATCAAGCCTTATTACAGTCGATGATTTTACGTGTTGAGCAAAAAACCAACGAGGCCGATAAGCCTTAGCGAGCGGACTACTACACATTTTTCAAATGCTAATTACAACCTTAAACCATTAAATTCAACCAATAGAAGAACTTCGTCGTTTTAGTTAATAATAAGTGGGTTTGGTCGGGGCGAGAGGATTTGAACCTCCGACCACCAGCACCCCATGCTGGTGCGCTACCAGGCTGCGCTACGCCCCGATTGAGTTACTTTAGAATATCTAGAATTTCCAACAGTTCCGCTTGTATTTGTTGGATTTCTATTTTAGTTTGCGAGGTATCTTGCTGGTTATTATCACCGGTTAGATGCGCCCTAGCGCCACCGATGGTGTAACCGTCTTCGTATAATAAGCCACGTATTTGCCTGATTAAGATAACATCTTGTCGTTGGTAATAACGACGGTTTCCGCGGCGTTTAACGGGTTCTAATTGTGGGAATTCTTGTTCCCAATAGCGTAATACGTGCGGCTTTACCGCACACAGCTCGCTGACTTCACCGATGGTAAAGTAACGTTTTGCCGGTATTGCCGGTAATTCCTTATTATGACTGGGTTCCAGCATACGCTTCTACTCGTTCTTTAAGTTTTTGACCTGCCCTTAGCGTAACTACGCGTCGTGCAGAAATTGATACGTCTTCACCGGTTTTAGGGTTTCTGCCAGGTCGGGCATCTTTATCTTTCAATTCAAAATTACCAAAACCAGAGATTTTGACCTGCTCGCCTTTTTCCAAAGAGTCTTTAATTGCTTCGAACATTTGTTCAACAATTTCTTTGGCTTCGCGTTTATTCAGACCTAACTCATCAAATAGTTGTTCGGTTAAATCAGCTTTTGTTAGTGACATTTTTTTATTCTCTTAGCTGAGCGTTAAATGTATTTTTTAAATTACTGAGCAAGTCGTTAATAAATCCCTCGACGTCTTGTTCGACTAGTGTCTTAGAATTATCCTGTAAAATCAAGCCTAAAGCGACACTTTTTCTACCATTTTCTATCCCTTTACCTTGATAGATATCAAAAACGACCACTTCTTGCACAATCCCTTGCTGCTGATAAATATAGTCGACTATTTTATTTACGTGTAACTTTTCTTCAACAATGAGTGCTAAATCTCGTCGTACCGACGGGTATTTTGAAATTGCTTCAAATTCTGGGCTGTGCTTTTCTTCGATCATGCTTTGATTCAGTTCGACCAAGTACACCGGCTTTTTAATATCAAACTGGTTTTCTAAGCCGGGGTGAATCAGCCCCATATAACCGACGCAGTCGCCGTCTTTGTTAACCAGCTTTGCTGTTTGACCCGGATGCAGGGCATCGTGCTCAGCTGCTTCAAATTGATACGCATCAAGCAGACCATTTAGCGCCAAGATAGCTTCTACGTCGTGCTTGAGGTCATAAAAGTCGACCATCCGCGATGCTTCGCCCCATTGTTCTGGCGTTGCGCGGCCAGTTACCAACATGGATAGCGTTTGCTGTTGCTGTAGCTGGCCGTCTACCAAGGTGAACTTTAAACCGGTTTCAAAAAAACGTACGGTTTCTTCATTGCGCTTTAAATTTGCGTCCATCGCCTTTAACAAACCAGCCCACAAGGTGGTTCGCATCACTGACAAGTCCGATGAAATAGGGTTTTTAAGCCGGTACACATCTTCTTTGGGGGTTAACGCTTTGAGCGCTGACTCGTCGGTAAAGCTATAGGTGATCGCTTCTTGATAACCCAAATCGACCAGTAAGTCTTTAATGCGATCGATCGGCTGCACGTTTTCTTTGGCTGAACTTAACGCCGCCGACATAACTAAACTATTTTGCGGTAATTTATCGTAACCGTATAAACGAGCGATTTCTTCAATTAAATCGGCCTCTATGGCGATATCAAAGCGATAAGTCGGTGGAGTGACACACCAGTGCCGCTCAGTTTTTTCGACTCGCATACCCAGCGACAACAAGTATGATTCAACTACCTTATGGTCCAAATCGAGGCCTAATACGCGTTTAACCCGATCTAAGCGAACGTTAATGACCGGCTGTTCAGGCACATTTGAGCTCACGTCCGTTAATGGGCCTACTTGCCCGCCCGCAATAGATGTCAATAACGCCACTGTACGGTCTAACGCGCGATAACATAATTCAGGATCCACACCACGCTCAAAGCGATGGGACGCGTCTGTGTGCAAGCCATACCGTCTTGATTTACCCGCAATCGTGATGGGTGTAAAAAAGGCGCATTCGATAAAAATATCGCGTGTTTCATCACTAACCGCCGATGATTGCCCGCCCATAACGCCGGCAAAGGCCAAGGGTTTTTGCTGGTCGGCGATGACTAAGATATCGTCGTCCAATTCGATTGTTTGATCGTTCAATAACGTTAGCGCTTCGTTTTTAGCTGCACGACGCACGATGATGTCACCTTGTATCTTATCTAAATCAAAGCAATGCAGTGGTTGGCCCAATTCTAATAACACGTAATTACTCACATCAACCAAGGGGCCTAAACTGCGTTGCCCACAGCGTCTGAGTTTTTCTTGCATCCAGATTGGTGTTGTTGCGCTTCTATCTAAGCCTTTTATCACTCGGCCTATATAACGCGGGCAGTCTTCTATTGCCTCAACCACCACGTTTTGTTTTATATCTAGGGTAACGGCTACCTCTGCTGGCTGTTTAACGGTAAAGGGCTGCTCGCTAAAACAAGCAATCTCACGCGCGATACCTTCAATGCTTAAACAATCCGCGCGATTGGGTGTTAGATCAACTTCTATGATCGTATCGTCTAATTGCAAGTATTCGCGGATATTGACACCAAGTGGTGCGTCATCAGGCAGCTCCATTAAGCCTTCAGCCTCATCGGCTAGGCCCAGTTCTTGCTCGGAACACAACATGCCATTGGATGGTTCACCCCGTAACTTGGACGGTTTGATTTTAAAGTCGCCAGGTAACACCGCACCCACGGTTGCAACCGGAATACGTAAACCCGGGCGTACATTGCTCGCACCACAGACAATATCTAACGCATCTTCCGCGCCAATCGACACAGTACAAACTTTTAATTTATCTGCATTAGGGTGTTGTGCTGTAGTCAGCACTTGGCCGATCACAACCCCAGTAAATTGAGCTGCTGCAGGTGTTACCGAGTCGACCTCAAGGCCAGCCATTGTGAGTTTTTCACAGAGCTGTTCGGTTGATAGGGTGTAATTGACAAATTCTTTAAGCCACGCTTCATTAACTAACATTTTAAATACCTATTGAGCTTTAATTAAATTGTCTTAAAAACTTAAGATCATTTTCAAAAAACAGCCGCAAATCATTAATCTTATAACGCAGCATGGTCAATCGTTCGACGCCCATACCAAAAGCAAAACCGGTGTATTGTTCAGCATCAACATTTACATGACGGAACACTTCGGGGTGAATCATTCCGCAACCCAGCACCTCTAGCCAGCCGGTATGCCCACACACCCGACAGCCTTGCCCAGCACACATCACACAGGCGATATCCACTTCAGCTGAGGGTTCGGTAAAAGGAAAATACGATGGCCGAAACCTAACGCTTACATCTTTTTCAAAAAATGCTTTTAAAAACTCGCTGATCACACCCTTTAAATCAGCAAAATTTATATTCTTATCGACCACAAACCCCTCAACTTGGTGGAACATCGGGGTGTGGGTTAAATCCGAATCGCAACGATACACACGCCCAGGCGCAATCACCTTAAACGGCGGTTGCTGCTGTTCCATCACGCGTATTTGTACTGGCGAAGTATGGGTTCTAAGTACGGTATGCTCATCAAAGTAAAAGGTGTCGTGCATCGCACGCGCGGGGTGATGGGCTGGAATATTGAGTGCCTCAAAGTTATGAAAGTCATCTTCAACTTCAGGCCCCATTGCTATATCAAAGCCAATGCGACTAAATATTTGCTCGATCCGGCGCATGGTTCTGGTGACTGGGTGTACACCCCCCACCGCTTGCCCGCGCCCAGGTAGGGTCACATCAATCGTTTCTTCTTGTAAGCGTTTAGCCAATAAGGCATTTTCAAGCTGCGTTTTGCGTAACTCCAGCGAGCTTTGAAATTGTTGCTTCGCGTGATTAATCGTTGCGCCAACCTTAGGCCGTTCTTCAGCAGACAGGCTACCAAGGGTTTTCATTTGACGGGTAAAGACGCCTTTTTTACCTAAATAGGCAACCCGAATTTCCTCAACCAGCGTCAATGAATCCGCTGCTTTAAGCTCGACTTCGGCTTGCTCAACTATGCTTTCTAATGAATTTTCCACATTATTATTCGTTTACTTAATGCAAATAAATAAGGGAAAGATCCAGCGATCTTTCCCTTATGACTTAATTAACCGCTGCCTGTCATTGCCTAGGCAACGACATGAGTAATAAATTACTCTAGCAACTAACAGGCTCTACAAGCTTGATTTTGCGGTCGTAACCAACTGCGCAAAAGCATCTTTGTCAAACACTGCCATATCAGCTAAGACTTTTCTATCAAGACCAATCGACGCTTTTTTAAGGCCATTGATAAATCGGCTATAAGACAGACCACAGCTACGTGAACCTGCATTAATACGCGCAATCCAAAGGGCACGGAATTGACGCTTCCTTTGACGACGATCCCGGTACGCATATTGACCGGCTTTAATAACTGCTTGCTTAGCAACACGATAAATACGGCTACGTGCGCCATAATATCCTTTTGCTTGTTTTAGAACTTTTTTGTGTCTTGCTCGGGCAACGACACCACGTTTTACTCTAGGCATTTTTTTTCCTCAATAACTCTTAGATTAGCTGTACGGCAACATACGCGTTGCACTTTTCATATCTGACGCGTGAAGCAATGAAGCCTTGCGTAACTGACGTTTACGTTTAGTGGTTTTTTTGGTCAAAATATGACGCAAATGAGCTTGTTTACATTTAAACGCGCCAGTTCCCGTTCTTTTAAAACGTTTGGCAGCTCCACTATTTGACTTCATCTTGGGCATTACAGTACTCCGTTAATTAATTTTCTTTGGCGCCATAACCATAACCATCTGGCGACCTTCAAACTTTGGCCACTGTTCGACCATCGCTAATTCTTCTAAATCTTTTTCAACACGTTTCAGCAAATCCATACCCAACTCTCGATGAGCCATTTCTCTACCACGAAACCTCACTGTGATTTTCGTCTTGTCGCCATTCTCTAAAAAAGAACGTAAATTACGCAATTTAACGTTGTAATCACCAATATCCGTACCCGGTCTAAATTTTATTTCCTTAACCTGTACGTTTTTTTGCTTTTTCTTTGTTGCTTGTAACTTCTTACTCGCTTCAAATCTGAATTTGCCGTAATCCATTATTCGACATACGGGCGGTGACGCCGTCGGCGACACTTCCACTAAGTCTAACTCAACGTCTGCAGCTAGACTTAACGCATTTTCTATCGTAACAACACCTACTTTTTCACCTTCATGATCAATAAGCCGTACGTTCGCTACCGTAATATCTTCGTTAATTCTTACTTTTTTTGTTGCGATTTTACAATCTCCAAAATATTTAAAGCCAAGTTAAGCGACTAATCGCCTAAATAAAACTTGTACACCGTGTGCAATAAACCCTTAAGGCTCTAATTTACTGCGCTCGGCAATTTCATTCGCCAACCGTGCAATAAAGTCCTTAGGAGTGAAATTACCCATGTTTTTACCACTTAACGCACGTACCGCTAACTCGTTATTATCGACTTCTTTTTCACCGATAACAACAAGATATGGAATTCGCTTTAAAGTGTGCTCGCGAATTTTAAAGCCGATCTTCTCATTTCTCAAGTCTAATTTGACTCTGATTCCTTGTTTTTGAAGGATTTTAGCAATTGAGGCCACATATTCGTCACTTTTATCGGTTATTGTCATCAAAACGACTTGGGTCGGCGCTAACCATAGTGGAAACTTGCCCGCGTATTCTTCGATCAAAATACCAATAAAGCGTTCCAATGAACCTAAAATGGCGCGATGCAACATCACTGGTGATTTCCTTGATCCGTCTTCGGCAATATATTGCGCATCCAAGCGTTCCGGCATTGAAAAGTCGACTTGAATTGTGCCGCACTGCCAAACTCGATCCAGACAGTCTTTAAGTGAAAACTCGATCTTCGGGCCATAAAATGCGCCTTCGCCAGGCTGCAAGTCCCAGTTTAGGTTTTTCGCATTCAGCGCGTCTTCCAAGGCCTTTTCTGATTTATCCCATACGTCATCCGAACCCACGCGTTTTTCTGGTCTCGTAGACAGTTTAATAATAATGTCGGTAAAACCAAAATCTGCGTACACCTCGTAGAGCAGGTCAATAAAAGAGGAAACCTCTGATTGCACCTGATCTTCACTACAGAAAATATGCGCGTCGTCTTGAATAAAGTTTCTTAAACGCATTAAGCCGTGCAAGGTGCCTGACGGCTCATTACGATGGCAAGAACCAAACTCGGCCATCCTTAGCGGTAAATCACGGTAACTCTTTAGCCCTTGATTATAAATCTGCACGTGACAGGGGCAGTTCATCGGTTTTACCGCGTATTCACGGCTATCGGATTCGACGGTAAACATATCGTCGCGAAACTTATCCCAGTGCCCCGATTTTTGCCACAGGCTTTTGTCCACCAACTGCGGGGTGCGCACTTCGACGTAATCGTTTTGTTGTAGTTTTGAACGGATATACTGCTCAATACTGCGATAGATGCTTAAACCCGCGTCGTGCCAAAATATCATGCCCGGCGCTTCTTCTTGTATATGGAACAGGTCTAACGACTTGGCAATTTTACGGTGATCACGCTTTTCTGCCTCTTGAATGGCATTGAGGTGTTTTTTAAGCGCCTTAGCATCACCCCAAGCCGTGCCGTAAATGCGTTGTAGCATTTCGTTGTTTGAGTCACCCCGCCAATAGGCACCGGCGATTTTTGTTAATTTAAACGCCTTTAAGCTGGCGGTATTGGGCACGTGAGGCCCGCGGCACAAATCGGTAAACTCACCTTGACGATAGAGTGTTAGCACTTCATCTTGTGGAATACTTTCAATGATTTGTGCTTTGTATTCTTCGTTTTTTTCTCGAAAGAAAGAAACCGCATCATCACGTGATATTTCGATCCGTTCGATGTCGATTTGCTGATCGACCAGTTCTGACATTCTGGCTTCGATTAATGCAATATCGTCTGGCGTAAATGGCCGTTCAAATGCAAAGTCGTAAAAAAAGCCATTATCAATCACCGGGCCAATCGTTACTTGCGCGCTAGGGAATACTTGTTTAACCGCCTGCGCCAATAAATGCGCGGCAGAGTGACGAATCACCTCAAGCCCCTCTTCGTCTCGCGAGGTAACGATAGACACGTTGGCGTCACTTTCGATCATGAACGAGCCATCTACCAACACGTCGTTCACTTTGCCCGCCAAGGTCGCTTTTGCCAAACCCGCACCGATATCCGCAGCAACGTCTAGCACACTGACGGCTTGCTCAAATGTACGCTGACTTCCATCGGGTAGTGTAATGACTGGCACGTTAAAACCTTTTTAAATTTTGGATAGCGGAGAATAGCTTTAATTATTTAGATTGCTTGGTAGGCACGAGTGGATTCGAACCACCGACCTCATCCATGTCAAGGATGCGCTCTAACCAACTGAGCTACGCGCCTATAAGCCAAGCATCTTAAGACCGGGCATTGTACTTAAACTTGCAACGTTAGTGAAGCACTCAATTAAGTTAAACAACAATAAGTTGCGTCGTTAACAGCTAACGCAACGGACGAAAGGAGCTACGCACTTCATCAACAAACGTCTCAGGCCGTTCGAGCGCAGCAAAGTGTCCACCCTGGTCAAACTCGTTCCAATGTATCAAATTTTTAAACCGACGTTCTGCCCAGCGGCGAGAGGCGCGAAAAATATCCTTTGGGTACACACTGCAACCCACAGGAAGTGCAATCTCCGCCATTGATAAGTTATTGAAACTTTCCCAGTACAAACGAGCCGATGACGCCGCGCTGGCAGTGCACCAATACAGCATCACGTTATCCAATAACTGGTCCTTACTGAGCACATTTTCTGGGTGCCCGTTACAGTCCATCCAAGCATAAAACTTTTCCAGCATCTACGTCATTTGACCAACCGGTGAATCGGTTAAACCGTAGCCCAGCGTTTGCGGCCGCGTGCTTTGTTGTTTTGAATATCCCGAATCGCTGTCGTAATAATATTGAATACCAGCAATCGCGTCTTGTTCGATAGCCGTCAGCTCATCCATCGTCGCTGGGTCAGGTTCGACGACCACCATATTGACATGGATAGCTTCGCAATGACCGAGGTTTTGCTCCGCAATCGTTGTCGTTACGATGGCGCCCCAGTCTCCGCCTTGGGCTACATAACGCGAATAACCCAGCCTCAGCATCAATAAATCCCAGGTTTGCGCTATTTTATCAACCGACCACCCCGTCGAGGCAGGCTTCGCCGAAAAACCAAACCCCGGCAAACTAGGGCAGACCACGTGGAATGCGTCTTCTGCCTTACCACCGTGCGCTTCGGGGTCTACCAAAGGGCCAATCACCGCTTGAAACTCTGCAATCGAACCCGGCCAACCGTGGGTCATCAGTAATGGCTTAGCGTCTGCGTGCGCCGAGCGCACATGAACAAAGTGAACCGCTAAGTCGTTCAATTCGGTAGTAAATTGCGGATAGCGGTTCAGCCGTGCCTCACGCTGCCGCCAGTCGTAATCGTTTAACCAATACTCGCATAGCTCTTGACTGTAGGCTAAGGGCATCCCTTGCGACCAATCTGTTACGGTTTCTTTTTCTGGCCAACGGGTATTTGCCAGACGGTTTTTCAAATCCTCTATAACCGCATCGCTAATGGCTATTTGAAACGGCTTTATCAACGCATTACTCATACTTAGGCTCCAGATGAATGAAACTACTATTAAGGATTAATTAAATTCGATCTAAAATCATACCAATGATTAGGCCGCTTATGTTGTTTAGTGCCTTAATCTCTAACTAAGACCCCAGCACCATCCTATCGCGCAAACCATTCACTTCATCACGCACTTTGGCCGCTTGTTCAAACTCTAAGTCACGCGCGTGCTGGTACATTTTGGCCTCTAGCCCTTTAATGGTTTTTGCCATCTGCGCCGGGGTGTAAGCATGGTACTTAGCCTCATCTTCGGCGATTTGTTTAATTTTAGAGCGATCAAGCCGTTTAGAACTTTCCATAATGTCGGTGACTTTTTTAACAATACCCACCGGCGTAATGCCGTGCTGCTCATTATATTGATGCTGGGTAATACGTCGGCGTGCGGTTTCATCCATCGCGCGTTGCATCGAGCCGGTCACCTTGTCGGCGTACAAAATGGCCATGCCCTTAACGTTTCTTGCCGCCCGTCCAATGGTTTGAATCATCGACACATCCGAGCGTAAAAAGCCTTCTTTATCGGCATCTAAAATGGCCACTAAGGAGACTTCTGGAATGTCTAAACCTTCGCGTAATAAGTTAATACCAATCAGCACGTCAAACACCCCAAGGCGCAGGTCGCGGATAATTTCCATTCGCTCAACGGTTGGGATATCAGAATGCAAATAACGCACCCTAACGCCGTGCTCCATTAAATAGTCGGTCAGGTCTTCTGACATACGCTTAGTTAAGGTGGTAACCAGCACCCGTTCTTCCAATTTGACCCGTTTATTAATTTCCGATAACAGGTCGTCAACCTGGGTGGTCGCAGGGCGCACTTCAATTAGCGGGTCTAATAACCCCGTGGGGCGTACAATTTGTTCGACCACCGCGCCAGATCGCGCTTTTTCGTATTTTGCTGGGGTCGCCGATACAAATACGGTTTGCGGCGCCTTTGCCTCAAACTCTTCAAACCGCATCGGCCGGTTATCCAGCGCCGACGGCAACCTAAAACCGTACTCGACCAAGGTTTCTTTACGCGAACGGTCGCCTTTATACATCGCCCCTATTTGTGGCACGGTCACGTGCGACTCATCAATAAACAACAGCGCATCATTGGGTAAGTAATCAAACAAGGTTGGTGGTGCATCGCCCGGGTTTCTGCCCGATAAATAACGTGAATAGTTTTCGATCCCCGAGCAGTAGCCAATTTCCCGCATCATTTCGATATCAAATTTTGTTCGTTCTTCTAGTCGTTGTGCTTCGACCAGTTTATCCAGCGAGCGCAGCTGCCCCACTCTATTAGCCAGTTCCACCTGAATCTTATCAATCGCAGCGATGATGGTTTCTCGCGGGGTAACGTAATGCGAAATAGGGAAAATAGTAAAGCGTGGGATACGCTGGGTGATCTCGCCAGTTAGCGGATCAAATAGTGATAAGCGTTCAATCTCATCGTCGAACAACTCCACGCGTACGGCGTCTTGTTCCGACTCGGCTGGAAAAATATCAATCACATCCCCCCTCACCCGATAGGTGGCACGCACTAACTCAATGTCATTACGCTTGTATTGCATCTCGGTTAATTGGTGGATGATATCGCGCTGACTCACCCGTTCGCCGCGCGATAAATGTAAAATCATGCTGAAGTACAACTCCGGATCACCCAAGCCATAAATGCACGACACGCTGGCCACAATAACCGCGTCACGACGCTCCATAAGCGCCTTGGTGGCCGATAGCCGCATTTGTTGGATATGTTCGTTGAGCGAGGCATCTTTGTCGATAAACGTATCAGACGCCGGCATATACGCCTCGGGTTGGTAGTAATCGTAATACGAGACAAAATATTCCACCGCGTTATCCGGCAAAAACTCCTTTAACTCACCGTATAATTGCGCGGCAAGGGTTTTATTGTGCACCAACACCAAGGCCGGGCGCTGCAAACTGGCGATGGTATGCACCATCGTAAAGGTCTTTCCCGAGCCGGTAACGCCCAGTAAGGTTTGATGCGACTCACCGTCTTTAATACCTTCAACCAGTGCTTTAATGGCCGCTGGCTGATCACCCGCCGGCTGAAAAGGCGAATCTATTTCGAATTTTTTACCCATAAGGATTTTGCATATACCCCGCATCAAGTAGAATGCGCAATTGAACGACAGAATCATTAATTTTATTCTAAAAACACAACCGACACCCTGTTTGGGCAAGTTTTATTTTAAGAGATCACACACAACCCTATGAATATTAAACTTTCACAGCGCGTACAACGCATCAAACCTTCACCTACGCTAGCCGTTACCGCAAGAGCCGCTGCGTTACGTGCCGCCGGTCAAGACATTATTGGTCTAGGCGCAGGCGAGCCAGACTTTGATACCCCTCAGCACATTAAGCAGGCCGCTATCGATGCCATTAATGCGGGCAAAACCAAATACACCGCCGTTGATGGCACCGTAGAACTTAAAAAAGCCATTATCAATAAACTAAAAAAAGACAATCAATTGGATTACCAGTTGGATCAAATTTTGGTCTCTTGTGGCGGTAAACAAAGCTTTTTTAACCTGGCACAAGCCTTTTTAGATGATGGCGATGAAGTCGTCATCCTTGCGCCTTACTGGGTGTCCTACCCCGACATGAGCTTATTAGCCGGTGGTGTACCGGTGATTGTGACCGCTGGTCAAGATCAAGCCTTTAAAGTAAGCCCCGAGCAGTTAGAAGCAGCGATTACCGACAAAACTAAAATCGTGGTGATCAACAGCCCCTCTAACCCCAGTGGTAAAGCCTATACTCGCGCCGAACTCGTTGCACTTGGCGCGGTGTTAAAAAAACACCCCGATATTTTGATCGCCACCGATGATATGTACGAACACATTCTTTGGGGCGACGAATCATTTTGTAATATTGTGATGGCCTGTCCCGAGCTGTACGATCAAACCATGGTGCTTAATGGCGTATCCAAAGCCTATTCAATGACCGGCTGGCGCATCGGTTACGCCGCAGGCCCAGCAGGCCTGATAAAAGCGATGAAGAACATTCAATCGCAAAGCACGTCCAACCCTACGTCTATCTCGCAATTTGCCGCACAAGCCGCCTTAGAGGGCGATCAATCGTGCATTGGCGAGATGCTTGTCGCGTTTAAAGAGCGGCACGATTACGTGGTAGAAAAACTGAATACCATTGATGGCATCAGCTGCATTCCATCTGACGGCACGTTTTATTGCTTCCCAGACTTTAATGGCGTCATCAATCGCATGGATAGCATCAACAACGATATCGATTTAGCGGAATACATTATTGAAAAAGCAGGCGTTGCGCTGGTTCCCGGCTCAGCTTTTGGCTTAGAGGGACACATGCGTATTTCAATCGCCACCGGCATGGATAATTTAGTCAGCGCGCTAGATCGGATTGAGACACTACTTAACAGCAATTAAATACCAGATAAGCGGGATTAGCTATTGACCGTAACGGTATCGTTTCGTAAGATACGCGGCCTAAACAATTCCTCTGTAGCTCAGTTGGTAGAGCAAATGACTGTTAATCATTGGGTCACTGGTTCGAGTCCAGTCGGAGGAGCCAATATAATCAAAGAGTTAGTGTAAAAACTAGCTCTTTTTTTATGTCCAGAACATTATTAGTTAAACAATTGGTTAAACATTTTCAACCTTTAAGTGGAAAAGCTTTGCGGCTCGAAAGTTCTTATATATAAAGGGCTCAATTGTGGCTTAGCCCTTTATACAATTGGTTACAGCATTATTACGGCTGCTTTTATACTAACGCACCTTTTAGAAATTTGAGTTGCTTTACTTTTGGAAATCTCTCGGCTTTGTGACTCAAAACCATCCCCCGTTATAAGGTCAAACATCTCTTGATCAAAATCCTTAAGTTTTTTCTTAACAGGATCATACTGTTTACCACTTAACTGTAAAGAAATTGACTTTATGTATTTTGATGTGAGCTGCCTATTGGATTTTATCTGAATTTCCAAAGTATGCGCTTCCCTTTGAGAAGCTCTTTGATATGGTGT
>JAGPVU010000084.1 GCA_018066825.1 Cycloclasticus sp. | reverse complement strand
TTTCTTTCAGTACATCCGGGACATTATTCTCTACTATTCTTAGTGCCAAGCCTTCGGCAATCGCCGTTTTGCCGACACCTGCCTCGCCAACCAATAAGGGGTTGTTTTTACGCCGCCGACAAAGTGTTTGAATGGTGCGTTCTAATTCTTTTTCACGGCCAATAAGCGGGTCTATTTTTCCTGCTCTGGCTTGATCGTTTAAATTAACAGTGTATTTTGTCAGTGGGTCATTAGCCGCCTCTTCAGCATCAACGGAATGCACGTCTTCAAAATCACTCATGTCAGCGTCTTCATCAACCTTCGCAATACCATGCGATATAAAGTTGACCACGTCTAAACGGGTAACATTTTGCCGATTCATCAAATACACGGCTTGCGAGTCTTGCTCACTGAATATTGCGACTAATACGTTTGCACCAGACACTTCCTTTTTCCCTGATGACTGAACATGAAACACCGCGCGTTGTAGTACACGCTGAAAACCAAGCGTTGGTTGGGTTTCACGTTCTAGCCCTTCGGGCACGAGTGGCGTTGATTCGTCCAGATAAGCAGTCAGTTCCGACTTCATTAACGCAAGGTCACCACCTGACGCTAAGAAGACGTCACTGGCTTCTTTATTATCCATCATCGCCAATAATAAGTGTTCGACAGTAATAAATTCATGCCGTTTCTGATGTGCGTTTTTAAACGCGTCATTTAACGATAATTCCAATTCTTTATTCAGCATTTTATTACTCCGCTTCTTCTAATGTACACTGCAAGGGATGTTGGTTCTCTTGCGCGTATAACAACACTTGTTGAACTTTTGTTTCTGCAATGTCTTTAGTATAGACCCCACACACACCAATACCACTGGTATGCACATTCATTGTAATTCTAACCGCCTCTTCTTTGTTTTTATAGAAGATAGTTTGCAAAATGGAGACCACAAAGTCCATCGGCGTAAAATCATCATTTAATAATAGCACCTTATACATAGGTGGTTTTTCAAGTTTAGGCTTTGCCTCTTGTAGCGCAAGGCTTCCGTCATCATCGTGTTGAAAAGGTAAATCGGCCATAGTGTATTAAATAAAAGTCATCATTATTGCTGTCTATTTTGACAGAAAAAGTAGGTGTTAGTTTATAAAAAAACCCGAGAACCAATATATGGTGTCTCGGGTTTCATTTCTCAAGCTCACTGAGCGCTTGTCAGCAAATCAATCTGACACGAAACGATTTATAATGCTGTTTTATTACCGACTTTAAGTGCTAAGTCAGTAACCACGTTTTTTTACTATCATTGCCCCGAGCTAAACTCGATTTGTTTTAGAAAAAGATAGACCACGATGTTAATGGTCAGGCAGAAACAACTGAAACAAATTTAGCGTCAATATCTTGCTTGATATAGGCCATGCCAAGTTTAGTTAAATATTCCAATCGATTGGCCTTCATCAAATCAATATCAAGCACGCCTGCATTGCATTCTTGGTAAATTTTAGCGACATAGGCCATGTACGACTCACCTTCTTTAATCATCAACAAACTAGCTGCCCCGACATCAGGTGAAACCTTAGCATTCTGTTCTTCGGGTAGATAAACGGCCAACACAACAGCACGTTCTTCACCGTCAAAACGAACACTTCGCTCTCTAACAGTTTGCTGCGCCCAGTAATAAGCAAGCTCTTTGCTCTGGGTTAAAAAAACCGGTTCGGTAGATTCAGTATAGTTATTGCCAATCGTTGCCATCGTGCTTTTAGCAGCTAGCTTCATCGCCGTATCGCCTGAACACTTTAGGCCGTAAGACTTAATGGAACTGACTAATGCGGAAGACGTTCCGTGATACCAGACAGTACTTGTTGCAAAACCATCTTTTGTTAACAGGCTTTTCGCATCCTGTAAATAGCTTGGAATTTGACTCATAATACTATTACCTTGACGGTGTTTTTAACCGAAAAAAAGAATGAAATTTTAACCTTTTAGAAAAAAGGCGACATTCAATTAAGAACATCGCCTTGTTTAATACTTAAGTTTTAGAGAAAAAACTTAATAAACCCGCCCCAAATTAAGAGAACTGGTTAGACGTATTTTTCGCACCGCCCGCTTTAAGCGCGTTCTCACCAGCAAAGTATTCTTTGTGATCGTCACCCATGTCTGAACCAGACATGTTTTGATGCTTAACACAGGCGATACCTTGACGGATCTCTTTACGCTGTACGCCAGCCACGTAGCCCAACATACCTGCATCACCAAAGTACTCTTTAGCTAAATTGTCTGTAGACAATGCAGCTGTGTGATAAGTCGGCAAAGTGATCAAATGGTGGAAGATGTTCGCTTCGCGAGCAGAATCAGCCTGGAATGTACGAATTTTTTCATCAGCAGCATGGGCTAGATCAGTTTCGTCGTATTCAGCACTCATTAAACCGTCACGGTCGTATGCAGATACATCTTCACCCGCTTCAACCATTGCGTCGAATGCTTGTTGACGGAAGTTCAACGTCCAGTTGAACGATGGGCTGTTGTTATAAACAAGTTTCGCATTAGGAATCTCTTTACGCACGTCGTTCATCATGTCCGCAATGTCTTTAACGCTTGGCGTAGCCGTTTCAATCCAAAGAAGATCAGCACCTGCTTTAATCGCTTCGATACTGTCAAATACACAACGCGCTGGACCCGTACCTTGACGGAATTGGTATAAACCAGAAGGCAAACGCTTAGGACGAACCAGCTTACCGTCACGGTTAAAGCATACGTCACCTTCAGCCATGTCAGCAACGTCAATTTCTTCAACATCTAAATAAGAGTTGTATTGGTCGCCTTGATCACCTGGCTCTTTAACAACTGCAATTTCTTTAGTCAGGCCAGCACCTTCTGAGTCAGTACGGGCAACGATAAGACCATTATCAATACCTAGCTCTAAGAAAGCGTGGCGCAAGGCACGAATCTTCGAATGGAAGTCAGCATGGGGTACGGTTACTTTACCGTCCTGATGACCACACTGTTTTTCATCAGCTACTTGGTTTTCAATTTGTAGGCAACAAGCGCCCGCTTCAATCATTTGCTTAGCCATTAGGTACGTTGCTTCGGCATTACCAAAACCCGCATCAATATCAGCAATGATAGGAACAACGTGCGTTACGTGGTTATCAATTTTAGATTGAATCTTAGCTTCTTTCGATGCATCGCCTGATTCACGTGCTGCGTCTAAGTCACGGAATAAACCGCCTAATTCACGAGCATCCGCTTGACGTAAAAATGTATATAACTCTTCAACCAACGAGGCAACCGATGTTTTTTCGTGCATTGATTGATCAGGAAGCGGCCCAAAGTCAGAACGTAACGCTGCTACCATCCAACCAGAAAGGTAGAGATAACGACGGTCAGTTTTTCCACCGAAGTGTTTTTTAATGGAAATCATTTTTTGTTGGCCGATAAAACCGTGCCAGCAACCCAGCGACTGGGTGTACTTCGTATTGTCTGCATCAAATGCAGCCATATCAGCATTCATGATATCAGCCGTATATTGGGCGACATCAAGACCCGTCTTGAATTTGTTTTGCGCGCGCATGCGGGCAACTGACTCAGGATTGATTGGATCCCAAGATGCGCCTTTGGCCTCTACTAAGGCTGAAACAGCCTTTATATCATTGGTATAAGATGACATTGTTATCTCCTTTTGGTTAATTGATAGTTGAATTAAATTAAAATTTATAAAGCTGAGTTAACTGAAAGTGTTTTTTTTCAGTTCAACGAAACTTAGGCTCTGTCACTATAAATAGTCGTAAGCGGGTACGGTTAAGAAATCAACCAGCTCTTCGGATGTAGTAAAGCGGTCCATGATTTTTGCTGCTTCATCAAAACGGCCTGCGTTGAAACGCTCTTCGCCTACTTCGCTTTTAATCGTCCCCATTTCTTCAGCCATTAATTGACGGAACAGCTCAATGGTGACTTTTTTACCGTTACTTAAATCTTTACCGTGATGAATCCACTGCCAAATAGATGAACGAGATATTTCAGCCGTTGCTGCATCTTCCATTAAGCCATAAATCGGCACGCAGCCATTGCCTTGAATCCATGCTTCAATGTATTGAACCGCAATACGCAAGTTAGCGCGCATGCCCTCTTCTGTTCTGTCGCCCGCACATGGTTCAAGTAATTCTGCCGCCGTTACCTCAGCGTCATCAGCGCGAGATACGTGCATTTGGTTCGCGTTACCAGCGCCGATGTACTCGTCAAATACTGCCATTGCCGTATCGGCAAGCCCAGGATGAGCCACCCAAGTGCCGTCGTGACCGTTTTTAGCTTCTAATGTTTTATCACCAACCACCTTCTTTAAAACGGCGGCATTGGTTTCTGCGTCCTTAGCGGGAATAAACGCCGCCATGCCGCCCATCGCTAGAGCGCCACGTTTATGACAGGTTTTGATCAACAAACGTGAGTAAGCACTTAAGAACGGTTGGTTCATGGTGACCACTTGGCGATCGGGCAGCACACGATCTGGGTAGTTTTTAAGTGTTTTAATATAACTAAAGATATAATCCCAACGACCGCAGTTAAGCGCCACGATATGGTCTTTAAATTCGTGCAGAATTTCATCCATTTCAAACACAGCGGGTAAGGTTTCGATAAGCACGGTGGCTTTAACCGTACCGCGTTTTAAACCCATTAAGTCTTCAGCTCTATCCATTACATCAGCCCACCAACGTGCTTCTTGATGAGACTGCAGCTTAGGAATATAAAAATACGGCGCTGACCCTTTCGCTAATAAGGCTTGGTAGTTATGGAAAAAATAATAAGCAAAATCAATCAAACCACCCGGGATGTCTTGGTCATACAATTTGATGTGTTTTTCAGGCAAATGCAGGCCTCGAGCGCGACAAATCAACACCGCCGGGTCGTCGTTCAACTCGTAATGCTTACCTGATTTAGGATCATCTAAACTAATCGTGCCATTCACCGCGTCACGCATATTAATTTGACCTTGGGCCACTTTTTCCCAAGTCGGTGCAAGCGAATCTTCAAAATCCGCCATAAACACCTTAACGTTAGCGTTTAGGGCATTAATAATCATTTTACGGTCAACGGGGCCGGTAATTTCTACGCGTCTATCCAGCAAGTCTTCAGGAACACCAAGAATAGTCCAGTCGCCCTCACGAATGCTTTTGGTTTCAGCTAAAAAATCTGGCAATTTACCTTCATTAATTTCAGTCTGCTTTACTTTCCGCGCTTCTAGTAGCGCGCCAACACGTGGAGCAAACTCTTCGGCTAGGGTTGCTACAAAGTTATTTGCCTCATCATTAAAGATGTTCGCGTATTCGGCTGTCATTTCGCCAGTAAAGCTGAGTGTTTTCATGAGGTATCTCCTAACGCTGTTTTTAAATGATGGTGCGCCGCATTATAGACGTTTTCTATCCCTATACAATCCCAATAAAACTATCTCTATCATTAATAAAAACAATGATAGAATGCACCTATGAACAATAAAACAATTAAAGCCAATCGGCACAAACAACTTCGCTCATTTTGCATGGCTGCCAAGGTGGGCGGTTTTTCCAAAGCAGCGGAATTGTTACAACTGAGTCAACCTAGTGTTTCGCTACAAATACAAGGCTTGGAAAAAGAATTAAAGGCTAAGTTATTTATCCGTAATGGTCCCAAAATAACGTTAACTGATGCCGGAAAAAAATTGCTGGAACTAGCACAGCCGTTGGTGGAACAAATGGACAGCTTACCGACCCGATTTACTGCATTACACCAACCAGAAGAAACCGCCGAAATTAATATCGCTGCGGGCGAAGCCAGTATTCTCTACCTGTTGCCCACGATCGTAGAAACTTTTAAGCAACGATACCCTCATGTACACATCCGCCTGCATAACGTATCCGGCAAATCAGGGGTCGATGCGATTAGAAGCGGTGACGTAGACTTTGCCGTCGGACCCATGCTCGAGGTACCCGCAGATATTCTTTACAAACAAGTTTACCGTTTTGTGCCTGTGCTGATTATGCCCTTTGGGCACCCACTGGCCTCAGTTGAAAATATCAGCTTGCAAGATATCATTCAATACGAGCTTATTTTACCGCCCAAACACCTAAATACATGGCGCATTGTCGATGATGTATTGCAAAAACATAAGCTCAGTTATAAAACATCGTTAGAAGCCTGGAGCTGGGAAATTATCAAAAAATATGTAGAACTAGGCCTTGGTATTTCAATCATCACCAGTGTTTCATTAACCGGTAAAGAACAATTAATCGCTAAACCTTTATCGAAATATTTTCCCGATTACCATTACGGTGTCACCATGAAGCGAAAAGGCACCTTATCACTACCCGCTAAAAACTTTATTGAACTGATTGACCCGAGTTTTTTTCGTGCGACTTAAACCGCTCACCACTTATTTAAAAAAACCATAGGTTTAATTAATCCTGCTGCACAATAATTAGCTTGTCGGTATCAAAGCCCAACGCTGTTGAGGCTTTTATAAAACGCGCCATTACTTCAGGCGCAACATGGGGTGTTCTTGATAACAGCCAAAGGTAGTCCGTGTTCGGCCCCGATATAAAGGCATATTGATAGTTTTCTTCATCTAACTCAAAAACAACATACGAACCATAAAACGGTCCAAAAAAAGAAACTTTTAGATAGCCTTCATCGGCATCATTAACAAAAGAAGCCTTACCCATGGCTTCTTTCCATTTTTGATTAGACGTTGAAAAGCCACGATTGAGTACGTGAACACCACCGCCTTTTCTTAAACTATATTCAGCCGTCACATGGCTTAAACCATCTTCAAAAGAATGGTCTAACCGGGCTATTTCGTACCATTTCCCTAGGTATTGACTAAGTTTAAAACCTACAACAGGTTCAACCCCTTCGGGTAGACCGAGACAGCCTGTCAACTGCAAAATAAAAATCAATACCAGAGATTTTTTCATTCAATTAGCCAACATATGCGCTTCATAATTTTCTTGAGTCATAGGCCCAATGCAACAAAGCTTGCCTTTGCTTGACTCGGCAAGTGAAGTCGTGAACCTCACAAAACTTTTTTATCGCGCCCACATGTCGCCTAAACGCCTTCCAACGTTTAATCTGGCGTTGATCATCCTCTGTTCGCCTACCCGTATAATAACGACAATACCATTGAAACCAACCCCGTGGGTCCTGCGGATGGATCCAGCCTTTACGTATCCACTCGCTCAGTGGTTGCGAGGCGTCAACCGCATAGTAATTGAGACTGATATCTTTGGCATCAGGGCTTAACTTTGCCTCGATGAACCAATCAGCGGGAAACTCTGCTTGGCAGTCGGTTAAATACTTGCCACCAAAAACACCTAAACTTAGCATCTGTTTTGGTGTTAACTCCGGTTTAAAAGCATCCGCGAAGTTTTCACCCATTGGCTCTAGCCGTTGATAAACGTAATCTTGTTGCAATTTATCATTCACATAGACGTCTTTCATATGGAGTTAAGCAACATCAATTCGCCTGGATGCGGTTGCATATAATAAGACTCCGTTATATATGCATTAGGGTGTTTCCTAAAATGGTGTCGTAGTAAGGTAATGGGCACAACCAGCGGTAACAAGCCCTGCCTATAGTCATCAATCAGCGACACCAGCTCGGCTTTATCGTCAGCATTTAACTGTTTTTTCAAATACCCTTGTATATGCTGAAGCGTGTTGACATGGTTTTTTTTAGTCGCGATGACCTTTAAAATAGCCGTCATTAATTCTAGATATTGACCCGCTAATTGGCGTAAGTCAGCTTGATGCGTCCCTACTAACAAGGCCCCAAGTTCCTTCGCCTTGGTTTGATGATGACTCATAAAAATATATTTATGTTGCGCATGAAACGCCTGTAAATTTGTAAGACTCAGCTCCTGACTTTCTATGGCTTTCCAACGCGAATACACATACACACGCTGGATAAAATTTTCTCTGAGCTGAGCATCTTCTAGACGCCCCTCTTCTTCAACCGGTAAAAAGGGGAAGTTAGTCATTAAGGTTTTAGCATACAGGCCTACGCCTTCACGTTTAGGCATATCATTGCTATACACTTTTACCCGCGCCATACCACAGCTGGGAGAGTCTTTTTTTAATAAATAACCACACAAACCTTCATGCCATTGCCGCTGCTTTTCAGCAATAGCAGACAGTTTATCGGTAACATCTAGACTTGCATTCTTACTTCCTATGCAGCGCACTTCACCCGTCATACGCACTAAACGAATCGGCTCTCTGGGGATGCCAAGGCCTATTTCAACTTCGGGACAAAAAGCGGTAAAGTCAAAATAATCACTTAGCACACCATTGATGTATGCGTTTTTTTTATGCCCAGAATCAAACCGCACTTTTTCACCCATCAAACAACTACTAATACCAATTTTAATTGGTTGTACCGGAGATTTAGCCATCATATATAGTGTGAATACGCATTTAACCTGTTAGATAAGCCATTATAGCCACCGACTGTCGATTTCGTATAGCTTAGGTTTGGCCTAACTCTGCTTAAGGGTGATAGACCATACGTTTCACCCTTCGGGCACTTTACACTGTGGCGATTAAAGCCTCGTTTCAATTTAGCTATACAGTCACAGACTATAAGTCTCATTGAATTTAAACGCACAAGCCTGTGCATTTAAATTAATTCGGTGTAGCTAAATGGCCATAGACCATAAGTTTCATTGTGGCGATTAAAGCCTCGCTTCAATTCAGCTATAATACCCATTCAAAATAATTATAATATACCGCATGATCTGGAAACCCAATGTAACCGTCGCCTCTATTGTTGAACTAGACGGCAAGTTTTTAATGGTTGAAGAAGAGTCACCGTCTGGTCCGGTGCTGAACCAGCCTGCGGGTCATCTAGAACCTAACGAGGGGATGCGAGATGCAGTTATACGCGAAACCCTGGAAGAAACTGGCTACCAGTTTACCCCGCGTTCAGTGGTCGGCTCATATTTATGGCATAACGCAGATAACGAAACGACCTACTTTAGAACCACTTTTTTCGGTACGGTAGAAAAAGAGCCTATCCATATCACCTTGGATGACGGCATTATCCGCGCATTATGGATGAGCCATGATGAGATAAAGGCTGCTCAAGCGCGGTTAAGAAGTCCTATTATTTTAGAGAGCATTAGGGATTATCAAAACGGCAGCAGCTATCCGCTAGATGTCGTTAAATCTTTTATTAAATAATGTATAAGCGTTAATACCATGTCGACAAAGAAAATCATTATCGGAATGTCCGGCGGTGTGGATTCATCCGTTGCTGCATTAAGACTGCTGGAACAAGGCCATCAAGTAACCGGTTTGTTTATGAAAAACTGGGATGAAGATGATGACAGTGAATACTGCACTGCTAAAGAAGACCTCGCCGATGCCCAACAAGTCTGCGATAAACTCGGCATACAACTTAAAACGGTTAATTTTGCCGCTGAATATTGGGACAATGTATTCGAAGACTTTTTACAAGAGTACGCGGCTGGGCGCACACCTAATCCCGATATTTTATGTAACCGTGAAATTAAATTTAAAGCCTTCTTGGATTACGCCACAACATTGGGTGCCGATTACATTGCCACGGGGCATTACACACAAATAGGCCATCAGCACGATCAATTTCAATTATTACGTGGGCATGACGCCAATAAAGACCAAAGTTACTTTTTATATACCCTAGGCCAGCACCAATTGAGGCACTCCCTTTTTCCAATCGGTGACATGGAAAAGCCCGCCGTGCGTGAGTTAGCGCAACAAGCCGGATTTATTAACAGCCGTAAAAAAGATAGCACCGGTATTTGTTTTATCGGCGAGCGTAAGTTTAAAGACTTTTTACAACGCTACCTACCTGCACAACCCGGCGAAATGAAAACGCCCGAGGGTGAAACCATTGGCCAACACCAAGGGTTGATGTACTACACACTAGGTCAACGTCAAGGGTTGGGTATTGGCGGGGTTAAAACCGCCGCTGAAGAACCTTGGTACGTAGTAAAAAAAGACCTGATTAATAATGTTTTAATCGTGGCCCAAGGACATGATCACCCCTTAATGCAAAGCCATACGCTTAATGCTAGTCAGCTCAGCTGGGTCAGTGGCAATGCACCTTCTGATGATTTTAGCTGTACTGCTAAAACACGTTACCGACAAAAAGATCAAGCCTGCCGGGTAACGATAAAAGCCGACGCTAGTTGCGTGGTAACATTTGATCAAACACAACGCGCGGTAACCCCTGGACAATCTGTTGTGCTTTATAACAACGATCAGTGTCTTGGTGGCGGTATAATAGATTCAACCTGTTAATTTAACTCACTCTATACTAATCACATGACACTTAATAAATTAAACGCACTGTCCCCCGTCGATGGCCGCTATGCCAACAAAGTCGATGAATTACGCCCTATTTTCTCTGAATTTGGCCTTATCAAAGCCCGTGTAACCGTTGAAGTCCGCTGGTTACAAGCCTTATCAGAGCACCCTGAAATTTTGGAAGTCAACGAATTTTCAGACCAGACCTACGCTGTACTCGATGCGATTGTGAGCGAGTTTTCACAAGACGATGCAGAGCGCGTTAAAACCATTGAAAGCACCACCAATCACGACGTTAAAGCGGTCGAATATTTCTTGAAAGAAAAGATTGCTGATCATGCTGAATTATTAGCCGTCAGTGAATTTATTCACTTTGCCTGCACCTCGGAAGATATTAACAATCTGTCCTACGCCCTTATGCTAAAAGAAGGCCGAGATGAAGTGATAGGCACGGCTATCGCTGCCGTTATTGATGACATTAAAAGCAAGGCCATCGACTACGCTGCCGCGCCTTTATTGTCGCGCACGCACGGCCAAACCGCCTCGCCCAGCACGATGGGTAAAGAGTTTGCTAACGTGGTTGCCCGTTTGGAACGCCAATTATTACAATTGGAAGACGTGGACATTATGGGCAAAATAAACGGTGCTGTCGGTAACTATAACGCCCATTGCTCAGCCTACCCCAACATCGATTGGCCCGCCTTTGCTGAACAATTTGTTGAGTCTTTAGGTTTAACCTTTAATCCCTACACCATTCAAATCGAACCACACGATTATATCGCTGAGTATTTTCATGTACTGTCGCGCATCAATACGATATTGATCGACTTTTCACGCGATGTTTGGGGTTATATTTCAGTCGGTTATTTCAAGCAAAAAACGATCGCCGGTGAAGTAGGCTCGTCGACTATGCCACACAAAGTTAACCCGATTGACTTTGAAAACGCCGAAGGTAACTTTGGTATCGCTAATGCGCTAATGAATCACTTTGCCGAAAAGCTGCCTATCTCAAGGTGGCAACGCGATCTAACCGACTCAACCGTGCTGAGAAACCTCGGTACCTGTTTGGCGCACAGTTTAATTGGTTTTAAATCACTGCAAAAAGGTGTGTCTAAATTAGAAATAAACGAGGCTAAACTGCTTGCTGACCTAGACGCTAACTGGGAAGTACTGGCGGAGCCTATTCAAACGGTTATGCGCCGCTATGGCATTGAAAAACCGTATGAAAAACTAAAAGAACTCACCCGCGGCCAAGGGATTGATCAAGCCTCTATGCAAGCTTTTATTAAAACCTTGGACATTCCCGACGATGCTAAACAACAGTTATTAGCAATGACACCAGCCAGTTACACCGGCTATGCCGAACAATTAGCCAAAAACATTAACAATAATCCTTAAAGTGTGACCAAGTTCAAAATTTAGCGATCAATGTGTCGATATAATGACAACCAATATACGGCAATTTGATAGGTTCAATTTTTTCCTCTCCCCTTTTTGACCTTCCGCCGTATATCTATAACCGAATCACTTGATTCGGTTTTTTTTTGGGTTTTATTTGCATTTACTCAAATCCATTGTTTAACTATCGGTGTTATTTAGCCTCATGGGGTGTCCTCTATGCCTATAACTGACCTTGAAAACGCTCTCTTTAAAAAAACGGATATGTTCTATACGCTTGAGTCATACCAGCAAGATCAAGTCGCTTTGGTGTCACTAATCGATCAATGTAACGGCTTAATCAATATATACAGCCACACACTTTGCCCCCAAGTTTTTAATACCTCCCCTGTAATTGAAGCTTACGAAAAGTTTTGCTTAAAAAACCATAGGACTAAAATAAACATTCTAATCAATGATAGTCGACCCATCACCCGCATTTCACATAGGTTACTTGGCCTATCGCATCGCCACTCAAGCAGCATTTTTTTTAAAAAAATAAACCCTATGATTGAAACGCGCGACGATGATTTTATTTGCTTTGATAAAAGCGCATTCTTTCAATTACCGAATCATTTGCACTACGCCGCTATTTGCAATTTTGCAGACGCGAGTAGAACGTCGCGCTTGTTAGCCTTTTTTAACAATGCTTGGGAGCGTAGTGAACCCGACCCAGAATTGCGCTCAATGGGTTTATGAATATAAAACTAAAACTTGTCGTAGGTATCGGCTTGTTATTAAGCTATCAGGCCTGTTTAGCAGAATTAATCTTTTACCCACTGCTACATAAAACACCCGCTGAATTGACTCAACCGATAAGCGAGCTACTGCAGCCAGGAGAAACTGTCATTGCAGGCCCTAATGAATTGATCTTGCGCCTAGAACCTCAGCACGTCGAAGAGATTAAATCATTGATCGACCGGCTTGATCAACCAAGCCATCGTTTGCTGATTTACGTTAGCCATCAAAGACAGCTCAACCAACAATCACAAGGCTATGATGGTCAGGCTCAATTACAAGCTGGACTTAGCAACAAGCCATCACTCCAAGGGGGCATCAAGGTTTATCGCACCCGAGACACTGAAAATGATCAAAGCAAGCAAAGCATCCAAGTGTTAGAGGGACACACTGCGTATATTTCGACGGGTGTGAGCCAACCCAATATAACCACCGATATTATTCAGCATGACTCACACGCTCATATCAGCAGTAACACCTATTATAAGGAGCACTCTAGCGGCTTTTATATAACACCTAGATTATCTAAGGATTCGGTCATACTCGATATGTCGCCGTGGTCTGGAAGCGCACCCTCCCATGATGGCACATCAAATTTTAATCGGGCGTCAACTGTCATTCGGAGTCGTTTAAATACTTGGACCGAATTAAGCAACGCCAACCAATGGTCTGAACAAGGGTCAAGCAAAATTCTAGGACAAACCAATAAGGCAACAAAAAACTCAAATTCAATTTGGATTAAGGTTGTTGACCTCGATACTGATTTAAACAACTAAATCAACAATGTTGTTTTTTAAACACAATAAGTTGCTAAAACGTCGAGTTGTAAGTTAGCATGCTTAAGGCTAATAAATAAAATGCTAGCTTGTATTTTTGATACATTAAATATCAGTAATTATGACATTAAAACAACTTTATTTGTATTTAAGCAGCAAAAATAAAAATACCGACTAAACTGTAATAGGTAAGACAGATACTAACTATCAACTCAACGGGCGAACTAAACTAAACGGATTTAATATTGGCCAACAATTTTTGGCTGATGAGTGTATTCAATGATGCGGACCAATCTGTTTAATACAAAACACACAACCATTAGGAAAACTTAAAATGAAAAAA
>JAGPVU010000138.1 GCA_018066825.1 Cycloclasticus sp. | reverse complement strand
TGGCTTTTTGAATATCTTTAACGGTGATCATGCCGCATAGTTGAAAGTCATCATTCACCACCAACACTTTTTCAATCCGGTGTTTATGCAATAATCCAATTACTTCCTCTTTGCTGGCACCTTCTTTGACGGTAATTAGTTTCTCTTTTGACGTCATAGCCGAGTCAATCAGCGCGTCCATATGCGTTTCAAAACGTAAGTCACGGCTGGTAACAATGCCAACCAATTCTTTTCCGTTGACGACGGGAACACCCGAAATATTATGTTGCCGCGTAAGCGCAATCACTTCACGAATGGTGACGTTGGAAGAGACGGTTATCGGGTCTTTGATCACCCCGCTTTCAAAGCGCTTTACTTTGGCCACTTCGTACGCTTGTTGCTCGACAGTCATGTTTTTATGAATAATCCCAATACCGCCTTCTTGCGCTAAGGCTATCGCCAAACGCGCTTCGGTCACCGTGTCCATCGCCGCCGATAAAATCGGAATATTAAGCGAGATACCGCGTGTCAATTGGGTTTGAAGGCGCACGTCTCGAGGGAGTACCGTAGAGTGAGCCGGTACTAATAAAACGTCGTCAAAGGTTAAAGCTTCTTGTTCGAATCGCATGTTTTCCGATCTTATCATAGAAAAAGCAGCTCATTATAAGGTATGCTCCAGTATTTATCATCTTAATAGATACACAACGACGCATTATGTTCAACAACGAGAAAACCTACACCGTTTCTCAGCTTTGTCGTGAAACGCGATTATTACTGGAAGGCCATTTCCTCACTGTGCTGATTGAAGGTGAAATATCCAATATTTCACGCCCCGCATCGGGCCACATTTATTTTACTTTAAAAGATCAGCAGGCTCAGATTCAATGCGCCATGTTTCGTCCACAGTTGCGCCAAATAGGGTTTAAACCGGAGAACGGTGCGCACGTTAGGTTAAAAGCTCGGGTGAGCCTATATGAAGCACGCGGTAACTTCCAATTAATCGCCGAGCACATGGAAGCGGCAGGCGAAGGTCTCCTACGGCAACAATTTGACGCGTTAAAAAACAAACTCGCCAGCGAAGGCTTGTTTGATAGCCAGACAAAAAAAACATTACCCTCATTAATTAAAAAACTGGGCCTTATCACCTCGCCCAGTGGCGCGGCTATTCATGATGTGTTGAGTGTACTTAAAAGCCGCTTCCCGGGCTTAGCGGTTGTGATTTACCCGGTCAGCGTCCAAGGTGAAGCAGCAAAACACGAGATTGTAGAGGCGATTGAGTTGGCCAATGCACGCAAAGAATGTGATGCCCTCATCCTTACTCGAGGAGGCGGTTCCATAGAGGACCTATGGGCCTTTAACGAAGAAAATGTCGCCAGGGCCGTGTATCAATCCGATATTCCTATCGTCAGTGCTATCGGACACGAAACTGATTTTAGTATGACTGACTTTGTTGCTGATTATCGTGCAGCAACGCCGTCTGCCGCCGCTGAACTCGTCAGTCCAGAGCAGCAACAATGGTTCAATCAGTTTGACCAGCTAGCTAAGCAATTGGCCCGCCTGATCAACAACCAACTGGCCAGCCAACACGTACGCTTAGACAGACTACAACAACTATTAAAACGTACTCACCCAGGCAGTCAACTACAATTGCACTCACAGCGTTTAGATGAGTCTCAAATGCGTCTATTAAATAGTGTAAATCGACAGCTGCAAAGCTACCGCAGCTTAGTCACGCAATTAAACGCTTCTTTGCTAAGCAACACCCCTAAACGAAGTATCCAACAGCTTCAACATCGCTTAGACAACCTAGCCCACCGATTACCACAACAAATTCAACAATCACTTCAATTCGCGCGTTTGCGTTTTGCCAGCTACAATAAAGCCTTGGATGCACTCAGTCCTTTGGCAACCTTATCTCGTGGTTATAGCATTACCAAACAACACGGCTCTGGCGCTATTATTAACAAAGTCAATCAGCTCGTTATCGGTGATAAATTTGACGTTCAACTAAGCGACGGCACCCTACTAGCAACACTCGATAAAATCCATGACAATACTTAAAGCCACACTTGTGTTTTTTTTAGTCTACTACGCCACGATCGCCAGTAGCTTTCCGCAGCAGCAGCTGGTCCCAGGCGGCATTGCACTTATTACCTTAAGTGGCGACAAGCAACCCCGCCTCTCTTATAAAAAACAACGCATTTTAACCCTTGCACACAAAGGGCAATGGCTGGCTGTTGTGGGGATACCGTTAAGCGCTAAGCCCGGCCAACACACCTTATATGACGACTCTGCACAAGCCGTCGCCTCGTTTACTGTTATTAATAAGGATTACCCCGCGCAATACATCACATTAAAAGAAACGCCTAAAAATAAACGTTTAATCAACCCGAACCCGCTCGATTTAACACGCATAAACAAAGAAAAAAAGACCTTATCCAGCGCCTTGTCAACGTGGACTGACCAAACCGTTCAACTCGACTTTATATTGCCCGCTCGCGGCCGCTTAAGCAGCCCTTTTGGACTGAAGCGTTTTTTTAACAAGCAAGCGAGAAAACCCCATAGCGGTTTAGATATCGCAGCGGCCAAAGGAACGCCGATTGTTGCCCCTGCTGCGGGTACCATCATCGACGTAGGTGACTATTTTTTTAACGGTAACACCGTGCTTATTGACCACGGTCAGGGCCTTATAAGCGGCTATTTTCACTTAAACAAAATCTTGGTTAATATCGGTGACCAGGTAACACAAGATCAACTAATAGCTGAGGTAGGCGCTACCGGACGTGTGACGGGACCACATTTACACTGGAACGTCTATTTAAATAAGACCAAGGTTGACCCCGCCTTTTTTATTAGCGACTATATACCGCAAATTCAATTGGATAAGACAATACCCTGATGCAAATTAAAGACCTCTGTACCCATTGTGATTATTGGACCATTAGCACCATTGAACACGATGGCATTAATGCAACCTTCACGTGTACGCATTGTAAAAATAAATTTCAGCTACCTTGGAATACCGAGACCCGCTTTTTGATACGATCATTAAGGCAAAGCATAAAGAAACGTACAAAAGAATACCCGGAATTACGCGAACTAAAAAAACCAGGTGACTTTATTAAGGTAGAAGCCAAGATTAATCAAACCAGCAACTAGACGCCTTATTGTCTAGCGGTGCTTGGTCGGTTTGTGCGGTTTTTTCTGTAATGACTTTGAGCTTTTACTCTTCGCAATATGGGTGGCTGACATTCTGCTTTGTTTTGCGTAAGGGTTATCTGGTGACTTAAACTCTATTCTAATGGGCGTTCCCACTAAGCCGAGTTTTTCTCGAAACACATTCATAAGATAGCGCTTATAACTACCTGGGACGGCGACTGTTTGGTTGCCATGAATGATAACGACTGGCGGGTTTTGTCCACCTTGATGGGCAAATTTAAGTTTAATTCGACGTCCGCTTACCAAAGGTGGCTGATGCGCGCGAATTGCCTGCTCTAAAATATCGGTCAAGCGCGGCGTTGCCACATCAATCATTGCAGAGCGATACAAGGCGACAATAGATTCAAATAATTTACCAACACCACTGCCGTGCAAGGCCGAAATAAAATATTGTTCTGCGTACTCTAGGAAACTCAATTTTACATCGATTTGACGTTTTACCTTATCGCGCTGATCCTCATCTAAACCGTCCCATTTGTTTAAACCAATCACCAAGGCACGACCTGTTTCCAATACCATACCTAACAAGCTGGCATCTTGGTCGGTCACACCCTCACTGGCGTCGATTAAATAAATCACCACGTGCGTATCGTCAATCGCTCGCAAGGTTTGCACGATACTGAATTTTTCTACCGTTTCTGATACCTTAGAGCGGCGGCGAACACCGGCTGTATCGATCAGCGTATACTTTTGACCGCCACGTTCAAACGGAATAAACACACTATCACGGGTGGTGCCTGGTTCGTCATAAACGACTACCCGCTCCTCACCTAATAAACGATTAATTAAAGTCGATTTACCGACATTTGGGCGACCAATAACCGCTACGCGAATACCCGATCCTGGCAAGGCGTCGTCAAACGACTCAGTGACTGGCAGCAGGTCAAAAACATGTTTTAGCAGCTCCAGAACACCACGTCCGTGCGTCGCCGCGATCGGCCAAGGTTTCTCGAAGCCCATCCGGTGAAATTCGGCAATATGCGTATTGGCATCTAAGCCATCGGTTTTATTCGCAACCAGTACGATTTTTTTTCCGAGTTTTCGTAAGTTTTTAGCAATTTCCTCATCGATCGGATGCATACCGTGTCGCGTATCAACTAGAAACAACACCACGTCGGCTTCTTCAAGCGCACGCTGTACCTGCTCAATGGCTACACCATCAATGCCATTGGCAGTTGCAGTAATACCCCCTGTATCGACAACCAGTGAGCGAATATCTCCCCGTTTAACTAAGCCATATTGTCTATCTCGGGTCAGCCCTGGATAATCAGCCACCAAGGCATCACGGGTACGCGTTAAGTAATTAAAAAGCGTTGATTTACCAACATTAGGTCGGCCGACTAGGGCAATAACGGGTAGCATAATTTATTTTTCAACACCTGGCTGGGTAATAGAAGCTAAACGAATCGCTGTTATTTTCCCTTCGCTATCTTGCACGTAAACGATATCACCATCGACCAAAGGCTCCATGCTGATAGCCGTATCGGCGACTTTTAAACGCCCAACTAAACGACCACTTACCGCCGATAAAACGTGTAAATAACCCTCATAATCGGCCGTTAGTAAATACTCACCCGATTTTACTAACGGTGTTAAATTTCTATTTTCTAGTTGCTCTTGCGTCCAATTAACCGAACCATCATTTTGATCAACCGACCATAAATGATTTTTCACATCAACGACATAGATCGACACCCAATCGGCTATCATTTTTTTATACGACGACATTTCGGAGCGACGCCACGTAATTTCACCCGACCTGACATCTAACGCTACTACACCACCATTAAATGTCGCTGCGTAGATTAATCGTTCGCCAGCCAATGGATCTGAGTCAACATCAACCATCCGGGTTAAAGCGCCTCGTCCTCTTGGTACAGCAACACTTGTTTCCCAAATCTGCAGGCCATCCTTTAAACGTAAAACCACTAATTTACCGTTGGCGTAACCACTGATCACACCACCGCTTTTAATCACCGGTGAGCTGGTGCCTCGTAAACTAAGGGCTGGCACATCTCTGATATACGACCATATTTCTTTGCCATCGCTGGCGTCTAAGGCAGTGATCGCCCCATCGATACTACGAGAAACTAACAAACCCTCTGAAAAACGTGGGATCGATAGCACTTCACTACTTACTTGGCTAGTCCAAGCAGTATCACCGTCGTCTAATTTTAATGCGACAATTTCAGCGTCAGTTGTGCCAAAAAACACGTTTTCAAAGCCGACTTCAATGCCACCTGAAATAGGTAGCTTGGTATCGACTTGCCACACCGTATTGCCTGTTTTTTGATCTAACGCTTGTACAACACCGTTTGCATCAGCCATAAAAATTTTGCCGCCTGAAAGCGCCATTTCTAATTTTAAAAAGCCTTCGCTATGGGCTTTGCTTACTTTACGCTGCCATAATTTACTTAGTGTTACTTCAGCCACAATCTCTTCTAATGGTTTGGCTGGTGCTGACTCATCTTTAGCGTGCGGGCTCATAATCTCGATAATACTACTTTCGAGAGATTTACCCGCTGATTTCGTCGATTCCATGACACCTGAACATGCCGCCAAAAATAGGCTGCAGAAGACAATTGCAAGTCGAATCATTTTTTCACCTCAACTGACTGGGGCATTGTGTCGCTAGCAAAGCTGGCAACTGGTGGCCCTAAATCATCGAGTTTCAACTGTAATATCCGACTGTCTAGTGTCGCTGTTCTTAGTGCAGCGTTATAGCTTTGTCGTGCCTTTTCATTATCGCCTAATAAACGGTAAGCATCGCCTCTTAACGCCTCGTACTGACCAATAAACTCACCCGGGTTTAAGCCACCTTGCTCATTGATGATCGAATCAATGTTGTCAACAACAGCTTGCCATTGTTGTGCAGCAAGTCGTAAACGTAATGCTCGAATACGCGCAATGTGCTGAATCGAATTATTAGCCGCGTCAGCAGCCACTTTTTCTAGTGTAATAATCGCGCCATCACGGTTGCCCTGTTCGCTTTGCGTTTTCGCTTTTTGTAAACCCGCCAGCGCGGCATAAGGCGTGCTTGAATAGGTTGTTTCTAATTCTGCAGCCAACGCCAAGACAGTGTCAGTTTTTTGATCCTTACTAGCTTGTGTTAACTGCTGATAAATATCAGAGGCTTCGACCGTTTGCTGGTGCGTCCAATCCTTCCAACTTTGCCATGAAAAAATGGCGACTAACCCTAGGCCTAGGCCAAAAATTATCGAACGTGAGTTATCCGACCACCATTTTTTAATGCTTTCTACTTGTTCTTCTTCAGTTTGATAAGCGTCCATCGTGTGTCCTGTATTAGCTATTATTTGTTAAAAAGTTAATCAATTCGTCTTGTTGAATTTGTACTTGGTCTTTTCGTTCACGTAAAAACTTAATGCCTACTTGTTGGTTTTCGACCTCTGACTCAGCTAAAACCAGCGCAAATGTTGCTTCAACCTTATCGGCTTTTTTAAACTGGCTTTTTAAACTGCCCTCGCCACAATGTAAAACAAAACTGTGCATGGGTAATTCGTCGCGTAGCTTTTCTACCAATTGCATGGCTTGATTTTTTGCTTCGTCACCCTGATGAATGATATATGCCAAGGGTTTTACTTGTACGAAAGGGGTATCTTCTAATAACAACACCAAACGCTCCATACCCATTGCAAAACCTACCGCTGGCGTTGCTTTTCCGCCAAGCTGTTCAATCAGGCCATCGAATCGACCACCGGCACAAACCGTCCCTTGCGCACCTAATGAACTTGTCACCCACTCAAATACGGTGTGTGAATAATAATCTAAGCCACGTACTAACCGCGGATTATGCACACAAATTACGCCTGCATCATCAAGCAGTTGCCGTAATGTTTGAAAATGTAAGGTCGACTCTTCTCCCAGCGAGTCCATTAACCTGGGTGCCTGCTCTATGAGTGCTTGCATAGCTGGGTTTTTACTGTCTAAAATCCGTAAAGGGTTAGTGTGCAAACGTCGCAGACTATCTTCATCCAATTGTTCTTTATGCTGTTCTAAAAATTGCGTCAATACCGTTTTGTAGGCCAATCGTTCTTGGTTAGTACCGAGTGAATTAATTTCTAATGACAGCTGGTCAGCCAACCCCAATTTTTTCCATAAACGGTGGCTCATCAGAATGAGCTCTGCCTCAATCTCAGCACCCGAGATGCCAAAGCACTCAACACCCATCTGATGAAACTGCCTATAACGTCCCTTCTGTGGCCGCTCATGCCGGAACATCGGGCCTTGGTACCACAAACGCTGTGTTTGGTTATAGAACAGGCCATGCTCTAAGCCAGCTCTGACACAACCCGCGGTTCCTTCTGGCCGTAAACTCAACGAATCACCATTACGATCATCAAAGGTGTACATTTCTTTTTCTACGATATCGGTCACTTCACCTATCGAGCGACAAAACAAGTCGCTACTTTCTACGATAGGCATACGAATTTCGGCATAGCCGTATTGCTGGCATACCTCAAACATCGCCTTTTCTATCAATTGCCATAACGGCGTTTTAGTTGGCAATATGTCGTGCATGCCACGAATGGCTTGTAATTTTTTGCTCATGAGGATTTATTTTGAGGTCGCGCGGTAGAACTTACTTTTTTCCAACAAACCCATCTCCTGAGAGTCAGGGTACAGCCTTTTTAGCTGTAATACGTAACTGGCTACGCCGCTCTGGTTCGCCAACTTATCTTCTGCCTGTATACCTAACCACAAGGAGGCAGATGTATGTTTAGCCGCCGTTCGATAGCGTTGCAAATAAGCCCTCACCGATAAATAATTTTGTTGTTCAAATTTTAATTTTGCCATTTGAAATAGCGCAGGAGGAAAGCGTTTATGCCGTTGTAACGCCAATCGATAATAGCTTTCGGCCTTTGCCAGATCACCCCCTTTCCAAGCGCAACTACCGGCATTGGTTAACACAATATACGGGGTTTTATACAAGGGGTTTTTTAGCGCTAAGTTAAAGTGTTGATCAGCGCGCTCGTACTGTTTTATACCGCAAAGGTAGCGCGCATAATTATTTTGTGCACTTGAATTTGCAGGGCTTAACGCTACTGCTTTTTCGTAGTGCTGACCGGCTAGGGCAGCCTCACCTAAACGGTCATATAAAACAGCTAAGACGTTGTGCGCATTACTGGAGTTACTATCCATGTTGATGGCTGTCTGTAACTTTTCCAAAGCCACTTCATTCATGCCTCGGTTCATATATTCCACACCGAGCGAAACGTACACATCAGCAGAGCTACTTTCAGTGCCTTGCATATGGGCTGATTCACTTTTTAAAGGCTGAGATTGGCAAGCAGACAAGGTGATAAAAAAGAACAATACCAATAAACGGAAAATCTGTATTTTCATGGTGTTGCAACCGCTTGTGATTTTAATTGGCGTTTTGTTTTATCTTTTACCTTACCGACCAACTGCCCACAGGCCGCATCGATATCATCGCCCCGCGTTTTCCGCGTCGTCGTAATCAGCCCCGCTTCTTTTAACACCGCGGTAAACCGATGAATCGCATTATTACTAGAACGCGTATATTGGGTATCAGGAAAAGGATTAAATGGGATCAAGTTTACTTTTGATGGAATGTCTTCCAGTAGGTGCGTCAATTGATGCGCCTGCTCGACCGAATCATTAACCCCGCTGAGCATAACGTATTCAAAGGTAATTTTGCGGCGTTTTTCATCTTTGATGTAGTATTTACACGCCTCTAACAACTCGGCAATCGGGTATTTTTTATTAATCGGCACCAACTCGTCTCGCAACTCGTCGTTAGGCGCATGCAATGAAACCGCTAAACTCACGTCACTTACGTCAGCTAAACGTAACAACGCTGGCACTACACCCGAGGTACTAACAGTCACCCGTCGCTTCGCCAATCCATAAGCAAAATCATCCATCATTATGTTTAAAGCAGCCACCGTGTTATTGAAATTTAACAAGGGTTCACCCATGCCCATCATCACTACATTAGTCAGGTTTGCCTTACCCGCCAACGCTCTTGCTGCGACCCACACTTGACCAATAATTTCTGCCGTTGATAAATTACGGTTAAAGCCCTGCTTGCCGGTCGAACAAAACGTACATTCAAGCGCACAACCCACCTGCGATGAAACGCATAAGGTGCCACGCCCATCTTCCGGTATAAAGACCGTCTCGATTCGATTTTGACCATCCAGCTCAAGCACCCATTTATACGTACCATCTTCAGATTTTTGCTCAAAAACAACCTCAGGCAAACGCACGTCGGCAAGCTCAGTAAGCGTCTGCCGAAGTGCTTTGCTTAAATTGGTCATTAACTGGAAGTCGGACACCCCTTCTTGGTGTATCCATTTCAAAACCTGTGATGCACGAAATGGCTTTTCTCCCATTTCGGCAAAAAACGTCTCTAGACCTTTACGGTCAAAATTCAGCAGGTTTTGTTTTGCAGTCATTCGTTATTAACGTGTACGCTCACACAGTTCGTCATCATTGAAGAAAAACTTAATTTCTTCTGCAGCGGTTTCTGGCGCATCTGAGCCATGTACAGAATTTTCATCAATGCTATCAGCAAAATCAGCCCGAATAGTACCTGCATCTGCTTCTGCTGGGTTGGTTGCACCCATCACTTCTCGGTTTTTAAGAATAGCGTTCTCGCCTTCGAGCACCTGAACCATCACTGGACCAGAAATCATAAACTCAACTAAATCTTTGAAAAAAGGGCGTTCTTTATGGACCCCATAAAAGCCTTCCGCTTGGTCGCGACTTAGGTGGATCATTTTGGACGCTATAATACGCAAACCAGCAGACTCAAAACGCGCATAAATTTGACCGATGACATTTTTTGCAACGGCATCTGGTTTAACAATAGAAAAAGTACGCTCAAGCGCCATAGTATTACTCCAACAATAAAAATTAAATTTAGAAAAAACCGTGCAAATTCACGGCATTAGGTTATCTGATAGATCACTATCACAATACGTATAGTTTACAGATAGAGGCCTACACTGGCAATCAAGTTATCACCCGTATGCGGCAAACAAATCAATGGATTGACTGTTGTTGAATATTTTCAGATTAAACAGTAAAGCTCTCGCCACAACCACACGCGTCTTTTACATTGGGGTTGTTAAACTTAAAGGCCGAATTAATGCCTTCTCTAGCAAAATCCAATTCAAGCCCCTCTAAAAAACCCAACGAGTCCTTGTTGATAATAATCTTGACACCATGCATTTCAAACACTTGGTCCAACTCACCCACTTCGTCGGCAAAATCAATGACGTAGGAATAACCTGAGCAACCCGATTCCCGTACGCCCAAACGTAAGCCTAAACCTTTACCCCGCTTATCCAATTGACTTTGCACTTGCGCCGCAGCGCTTTTTGTAACATTAACAGACATACACAACCTTTTTATTAAATTCACCTGATGATTAGAGTAAGCAGCAGGCTCAAACGTTCAATCTATTATAACGCTATTGACAACCTATCGAAGAAGACTTCGTTAATAAGCACAATAGAACCATCAATACAATTGAACCCAAACAACACATAGCTTGCTTTAATTTAAGCCAAGCCGTAATAACCGCGTCATTATTTATCATTATGTAAACGCAGCATCTTTAACCTATACTAAAGCATTACAGCGGCAGATAACCGCTACTTACAGAACAATGACTCGGTTACACCCTATGTTTGATATTGGCTTTTTTGAATTATGTTTAATAGGCATTATTGCTTTATTGGTCATCGGCCCTGAAAAATTACCGCGAGTTGCAAGAACCGTGGGCTTATGGGTCGGCAAAGCGCAAGGGCTCGTTAAAACCGTTAAGTACGAAATTGACGAACAGTTGCGCACCGAAGAATTAAAGCAATCCATGCAACAAGCAACAACTTCAGTTAAAAACCAAGTATCCGAAACGATCGAAGACGTTGAAGCCAATTTTAATGATCTACGCGACGAGCTAAAAACAGAGCCCCAAGAAGACATTAACGAGCCAACCGCTACGCCTGATAAAAAACAAAACCAATCCGTCGACTAAGCTAACAGCATTAACCATAGCGGCAAACTAACAAAAAACAAGGCTGTGCTAGCCACCAAAACGGTCGACAACAATTCCGTATTCAAGCCGTAGCGCTCACTCAGAATCATGGTTGCCATCATTGATGGTGTCGCCGCCATGAGTACCGTCGCTTGCATCGTCTCTGCATCCTCAACCGTAGCATCGGCAACCATATAAACCACTGCCGGCACGAGCAAAAGTTTGATCATCGATGCCAAAATCGCTATCCCTTTATGCTTTTTTAAGCTCGCAAATGATAACGACATGCCGACCACAAGCAACATGCCAGACATCGTGACATTTCCCAACATAGTCGTAGCTTTTTGTAAAAAATCCGGCAGACTGATGCTGTAAATATTCAACGCAATGGCGATAACAAACGCCCAAATAGGCGGCAGGCTCAACAACGACTTGAAAAACCTTAGCGGCGTTTGCCGTTGTTCATTATTATCACCCCACTCTATCGCCAACCATAGCCCAACCACCCAAAGCATCGGCGTAATTGCCATAATGTCGATATAAAT
>JAGPVU010000078.1 GCA_018066825.1 Cycloclasticus sp. | reverse complement strand
ACACAGCGGTCCCAACGTCAGGGGCAACCAGCTGTCGCACTGGTGGGTTACACCAATGCAGGGAAATCCACCTTGATGCGCGCCTTGACGGGTAAAGACGCGCTAGTGGCCAACAAATTATTTGCCACGCTTGACACCAAGGTACGTACATTGCATCCAGAAAGTGTGCCGCGGGTCTTGGTGAGTGACACAGTGGGTTTTATCAAAAATTTACCGCATGGCTTGGTTGCTTCGTTTAAATCAACATTGGACGAAGCCCTGAGTGCATCCTTATTGCTACATGTGATTGACGCGGGTGACCCGGGATTTGAAATGCAAATTAAAGTCACCGATAAAGTGCTAGCCGAGATTGGTGCCGACAGTGTGCCGTGCATTCGGGTGTTCAATAAAATTGACTACCTGAACGACAAGGTCGCAGAAACAGAGCGTGCCGAAGAGTTGCAAGCGACGTACCCCGGGTGCCTTGTTATTAGCGCGCGTCGTAAGGGCGATATAGCTGGCCTACATCAGGCGATTATGCACGTTTTTCAACAACAGCTGGTTGAATCAGAGATTTTTTTACCTTGGTCAGCGCAAGGCTTACGCGGTGAAATTTTTGCCTCCTGCGACGTACTTGAAGAACGCGCCGATACCGCGGGGGCTTTTTTTCGTTTCCGCGCTACAGCGGATGTGATCGCTAGGCTGAGTGAACTCTCAGATGCGTTGTGATGGAGGAGTTAAAGGAAAACGCCAAATTAAAGACGCTCAATAAACTCGCTAAACACCATTCACGCTGACTTATTTAGCGCGTACCCGTTCTAAACCAGTCTTACTTGCACTGTATTGCCTATCCGCTGACAGGTATAATGCCTTCCCTACCCCCGCTTTGTTAGATATTAGTATGAGCAATGAGATCGATTACACAAATAACCCGCTGCATGGCCTTAGTTTAAAAAACTTATTGATTGAAATCGTAGACCACTACGGTTTTGACATTTTGTTTGCCTATTTAAATATCAATTGTTTTAAGACAAATCCAAGTATAGCGTCGAGTGTTAAGTTTCTTAAAAAGACGACTTGGGCGTGTGAAAAGGTTGAAGCTTTCTATTTGTATCAATTTAAAAGCTTGCCTAAGGTGTCATCTGAGCAATTTTCATTACCGCCTAGAGATCGGGTTATTCCTGATGATCAAACACCAGGGGAACCTGCTGAATTAACTCTAGACGATGCTGAACAGTTGCGTATAAAACGTGTAACGAAAGCGGCTGCCTATAACCAAGATAGGTACGCCGACAAACGGGATAATAATCGCTACGGAAAGAATCAGTATGGGTCAGTAGATTCTGCCGATTCAGCGACTGAAGCGACTGAAGACCCTTGGGCGAAGTGGCGGTAAAAGTAAGCGGATCTTAGCTGGAACGACTACTTTGTGGCTTGTAATTTTCCCCAAATAATAACTGCCCATTATTTAGTTTATTGCCCTACACCAAGCGGAATTGTTGCACCAACCCTTACCACTGCTCGTTAACTTTTTTGCTTACCTACGTAGACCTCAGACATTTCAGCCAAAGCGCCCTGGCGATCTAACATTCCAATATCCAGCACAGGTGATGCATCAATGTGTTGCGCATCCATCATTTTGGCAACACGCTGAAGTGACGAGATGATCATGGTTTGCTCCCATTCTTGCAGGTCGCCAAACTGACGAGTGAAGTGTTCTTGCAATGGAATGGGTGATTCTTTTAAGATTTCGATAGCCTGTTCAGTTAGGTGAGCATGCGCTTTTCGCTTATCTTCTTTTGAACGCTCTCGATAGACGAGTTCGCGCTTTTCAAGTCGGTCCAAAATGGTGGTAACGGTGGCCTGACTAAGACTAATTTCGTTGGCAAGCTCTCCAATTGTTACTTGACCCTTGTCCCGAATAGTTTGCAGCAATAGCATTTGAGGCGCAGTAAGCCCCGTGGTTTTAGCCAAGTGCTTGGAATGCAAGTCGGTGGCTCTAATAACCCGCCTTAGCGCCATTAATACTTCTTGAATGTTATTCAAAAACGTTCCTTTGCCCTAATGATTTAAATGTACATTATATCTTGAATTACTTAAAAGGTTAAAAAACCCACTCCCGTTATTCACCTTTTCCTGACGGTTATGTGTAATGACTGGAAATAAAACAATCTTTAGTGTACTATACTTCGTGCTCTAAGTAATAATTAAGATGTATTTGCTATTATCTCGCGTTATTTGCCTTATTTACCTTTAATAACTGAATAATTATTATTAGAGGACTAATTAATTAACTGATTAACGAGGGACTATTTGCCATATTCTAAAACTATTTCACTGCGACTACCGACACTGGAAGACGGCATGTCCGTTTTTCGATTGATCCAAAACTGTCCACCGCTCGATACTAATTCTAGCTATTGTAATTTGCTTCAGTGCGGGCATTTTTCAAGCACTTCCGTGGCGGCCAATATGGACGATGCACTGGTCGGATTTATATCGGGCTATCTCGTGCCAGAGCGCCCAGACACCTTGTTCATCTGGCAAGTAGCCGTTGATGAGCGTGCACGCGGGCAAAGGCTGGCCTCTAAGATGCTATCGCACATACTGACGCGCCCATTTTGTCAGGGCGTCCGTTATTTAGAAACCACCATAACAGAAGACAACCAGCCTTCATGGGGCTTATTTAACGCCTTATCAAAACAGTTGGGCACAGAATTTAACCCAGCACCATGGCTGGACAAACAAACACATTTTGACGGGCAACACGATTCAGAATCATTGATTCGTATTGGCCCGTTTAACGCTGAACAGACGAGAGACTTATTATGAAAATTTTTGATGAAATAGAATCGGAAGTACAAAGCTATGCCCGCTCATTCCCACGTGTCTTTAATCGCGCCAAGGGTGAATTTATGTGGGATGAAGAGGGTCAACAGTATTTAGACTTTCTTGCCGGTGCAGGAACCCTAAATTACGGCCACAACAACCCGATTTTTAAAGAAGAACTCCTAAAGTACATCGAAAGCGATGGTATCACCCACGGTTTGGATTTACATACCAAGGCCAAGGGTGAGTTTTTACAGGCTTTTAACGACTATATTCTTAAGCCCCGGGGTATGGAGTACATGGTGCAATTTACTGGTCCAACCGGTACCAATGCTGTTGAAGCGGCGATGAAGATTGCCCGCAATGTAACCGGGCAGCAGAACATTGTGACGTTTACTAATGGTTTCCACGGAGTGAGCTTAGGTTCGTTAGCGGCAACCGGTAACTCGCATCACCGTGATGCAGCGGGTGTTAGCTTAACCGGCACTCACCGCATGCCTTACGATGGCTATTTGGGCGACAATATCGATACGACAGAATACTTGGATAAGGTACTGTCTGATTCTAGCAGTGGCATTAACTCGCCTGCAGCGGTAATTGTTGAAACTGTTCAGGGCGAAGGCGGCATCAATGTGGCCAGTATTGACTGGCTTAAAAACCTTCAAACTGTGTGCCGAAAACATAAAATTCTTCTGATCGTCGATGACATCCAAGCCGGTTGCGGCCGTACCGGTGACTACTTTAGTTTTGAAGAAGCGGGCATCGAACCGGACATTATTACCTTATCAAAATCGCTCGGTGGCTACGGCTTACCGTTTGCGGTAGTTATGATTAAACCAGAATATGATCTATGGAAGCCCGGTGAACACAACGGCACCTTCCGGGGCAACAACCTTGCTTTTGTCACGGCCAAATCAGCCATCGAACACTATTGGGTTGATGATAAATTCTCTAAGGAAATTAAACGCAAGGGACAATATATTACTGATCGGCTGAACAATATCGTTAGTCAATACGGTGAAGGGAACTTCACCGCAAAAGGCCGCGGCATGTTCCAAGGTATCAATTGTGTCAATGGAGATATAGCCGGGAAAATCACCCATAACGCCTTTAAAAAAGGACTTATCATTGAAACCAGTGGCGCAGATGATCATGTAGTCAAGTTTTTATGCCCCTTAGTCATCAGTGATGAAAACCTTAAAAAAGGTATTGATATCGTCGAAGAAGCGATTGCGGAAGTCTGCGCTAAGCAAGACATTCCTGAAGAAAACCTTTATTTCGAAGTCAACTAGCTGTTAATAGCCATCGCTAATTATCTAGCGATGGCTTACACCAAGCTATGACTGCGGCAAAAACACAACACTGACAGGTAAAAAGTCCTGCTTGTTGAGCCACACAGTTAATCACACGCCATAAAAAACTTAAACATAGGACAATGTAATGATCGTACGTAATTTATCCGAGGCTAACCAAAGCAATCGAAGAATTGTATCCCCTGATGGCAACTGGGAAAGCACCCGCCTGCTTCTTAAAGAAGATCAAATGGGCTTCTCCTTTCATATCACTACTATTTACCAAGGCGTCGACTTCCAGATGCATTATCAACATCATTTGGAATCAGTGTATTGTATTTCGGGTGAAGGCGAGGTGGAAACCCTAGCCGATGGCAAAAAACACCCTATCAAACCCGGCACCATTTACGTCTTGGACAAGCATGACAAACACAAACTTCGCGCCTCCAAAGAAATGACCCTGGCCTGTGTCTTCAACCCACCGCTTAATGGCAAGGAAGTACACAATGCCGAGGGCGCTTATGAATTAAATGCCGACGCTGTTACAGAGCGGCCTTAATGATGGGCAATGCGGCAAGTCGCAATAACAGTGAGCCTTTTTTGGCCACTGAAGATGTCTACCCATCGCGAAACGGACAAACAGCAAAACTCGTTAAACGGCACGATCCTGTGGTTTATGCCCCAGAGAATAGCAGAGCACCCATTGCCTCTTCCAGCATTAGACAGTTCGAGGAACAAGGGTTTATGGTGCTCGACAACGTATTTTCTCCACAGGAAGTTAAGGAATTCCTCGTTGAGTCTGCGCGCCTGCGATCTAATGCAAGTGATCAACAAGGTATGGGGACAATCACGGAGACTGGGCGTAACGATGTGCGCTCAGTCTTTCATGTACATGACAGCAGTCCAGTCTTTAAAAAGCTTGCATCAGATGAGCGTTTAGCAGGCCTGGCAAGGTATATTTTAAATGATGACGTATATATTCATCAGTCTCGCCTCAATTACAAGCCCGGTTTCCACGGCAAAGAATTTTACTGGCACTCGGACTTTGAAACCTGGCATGTCGAAGACGGTATGCCACGTATGCGCGCATTAAGTATATCGATCACGCTAACGGAAAATTTTTCGCAAAATGGGCCGCTGATGCTAATACCCGGCTCACATCAACAATACGCTGTATGTTCAGGAGAAACCCCGGGCAATAACCACCAAGCTTCACTAAAAAAACAGGAATACGGGATACCTTCGAATGATTGTTTATCGTCGTTGGTAGAGGAACAAGGCATTGTCAATGCGACAGGAAAGCCAGGCAGCGTTATTGTGTTTGATTGTAATGCCATACACGGTTCAAATGGCAATATTACCCCCTACCCACGAGCCAATGTGTTTTTTGTCTATAACGCATTGAGCAATAAAGTGGCCCAACCGTTTTGTGAACAGCCACCAAGACCCGAACATATTTGCACGCGTGCCAACATAAAACCGATATCAACAGTTAACCCGACGGATGACGTATGACATTGCCTGAACGCCAGAGATTGGTTGAGCATGTCGGTCACCGAATAGCCGAACTAGAAAAAATGTTTGCTAACGAGGATCCTTTGGCCGTTAAAAAACAGCGGCAATCGGATGATGCTGCAGCCGATATGGATTTAACTATTCAGGCACCGATAAACGATAAGATCATGCAAAATCATCAGCAGGAACTTTCTCAGCTCCAGCAAAGTTTTGCCTGGCTGAAGAGTGATCATGCCGGCTATTGTGATCAATGCGGATCTGAAATTCCTGTCGCCCGATTGATGGCCGCGCTTGGTTCACGATTATGCCTATCATGCGCAGAAACAAAAAACAGTTAGAAACAGGACATGGAGGATAAAATGCATACGGTCGAAAAGATAGGTGGCACATCAATGAGTAATTATGTGTCGGTACGGGACAACATCATTCTTAATCAAAATGACGTATATCGGAGAATATTCGTGGTGTCAGCTTACGCGGGCATTACCGATGCTTTGCTAGAGCACAAAAAAAGCAGCCAACCGGGCATCTATGGTCTATTTGCCAGCGGTATAGAAGATGATAGCTGGCTGACTAAATGTGACGAGCTACACCAACACCTACAAGATATTAATCTGCAGTTGTTTGGAAAAAC
>JAGPVU010000136.1 GCA_018066825.1 Cycloclasticus sp. | reverse complement strand
CACGTAGCGCGTAGTTCAAAGCACCTAAACCATCTGGCGTGGTGGTTTGAAAAGATTCAGTGGGCACGTTTTTAATCACGTCGGCAAACACTTTAAAATTGGCTGCACCACGCGGAATAAAGGCGTGCGTCATCACCGCTTTCGGCTGCCCGGTATCGGCCATTTCAGCGGCTACAAAATCGTCAAAGCGGCGAGTTATTTCATCGGCCACGGCATACAAAAGCTCGACCCGTTTCTCAGTACTATAAGAACCCCACTCGCCAAGGTAAGCTGCACGAGCAGCCGCTACGGCTTGATCAACTTCAAGACGACCGGCTTCCGACACTTGCGCGATAACACGGTTATCACTTGGTGACCGTTTATCAAATACCTTACCGCTGGCGGCACCAACAAATTCACCATTAATGAAATTTTTAATTTGCTGCATTGTCTTTCCTCTTTCTTTAACTCGTTATCGTTTAAAAATAACGTTTATATTGATTAATTATAAGCCAATAATGGCGACCGTTAATGAAGCAAACATTAATAAACCACCTAAGACACGATTCCTTAATTGCTTACGACTTAGTTGTTCGATTTGGCTAAAGCCGACACGAGCCATTATATAAACCACGCCCACAGCCATTAATCCGCGAGATGATTGAATAATATTTATCACCGTAGCCTGCTCCGCTTGTTTAAAAGCCAGCATTAAAAAAATGATACCAACCAACTGCGCCACAGCATAAATGCTTAGGGTTTTAGCCAAGGGCTTTGAGACTTTCCAGTCCCTTTTAAATATAAACGGCGATAACGGCATTAACAACGCCGTTGGCACAATAAACACGAAAGCGGCCAGTTCGAGACCACCCATGCCTTGCTTTAATAAATGCACCACCGCGATATCAGCCGTAGCAAAGACCACACAGGTTAACAAGATATACACCAAGGCTCGTGGTGAGCCATGTAGCTTGCCATCATTCAACAGAAACAAGCTGGCGAAGGCACCAACAGCCGCCAAATACACCAGCGGGTGATAGGTTTCGTTTAAAAAAATGACCGACAGGCCCGCTACTGCAAACATCTTACAGCCCAACATGGGCACAACAAATGACGCATCACCATAACGCAGTGCACTTAAATAAAGAATTTGCCCGAGCAATACACAGGCGCACATCAGCAGCACAAGCCCAAAGTTTAGCCATAACTGCTCAAGCTGTATAAATGGTAATAATAACAAGGCTAATAAACCGACAACATACTGGCTATAAAGCGACAGTTTGATTCTGTTAGTTGAATGCGCGAGCAACTGCTTGGTATAGGTAAAGCTAAAGGCATGCAAAACTGACGCTATTAAGGTCAGCCATATATAAGGTGGAATTGAGAGATTCACAAAGGGTCCTGCCAGCAAATTTGCCCGTTTAAAGGCCTTTTAATAATAACTGCTGTATGACACCAGTTAGCCTACAACCTAGGAGCCATAGCCCCCGTCAGTCCATGCATCATCATACACTAATTTTTAATTTCAAACCCTGAGTCAACCTCTGATCAAAAAATTTACACGGCTGGATAGGCGCTAAAATCCAAAGTCTTATATTTAGTTGAAGCATCCATATTCATTCGGTAGTATAAGGTAATACTGATATAAATTGAGTTAACACTATTCCGCTGGAGCACCTAAAGCAATGAACCCTGAAGATACTCTGAACCCTCTATGGTCAAATGAAAAAATCAAACAACTGGTCAGCGATGAAAACGGGGTATTAGATGCCCGTATTTATAACGATGAAGCGTTATATGATATTGAACTGGAACGTGTATTTGCTCGATCATGGATTTTACTGGGACATGAAAGTCACGTCCCCAATGCAGGCGACTTTTTAAACACCTATATCGGTGAAGACCCCGTTATTCTCGTTCGACAAAAGGATGCCAGCCTTCGAGTTTTCTTAAACCAATGCCGCCACCGCGGTATGAAGTTATCACGCGACGATGCCGGTAATGCCAAAGCCTTTGTTTGCAGCTATCACGGCTGGGCTTATGATATCGCAGGTCAATTAGTCTCTGTGCCGTTTGAAAAAGAAGGCCATTGCGATCGTTTAAATAAAGCGGACTGGAACCCCTTGCAAGCACGTGTGGCAAGCTACCGTGGACTTGTTTTTGCCAACTGGGATGAAGAAGCGCCGTCATTAGACGACTATCTATCGGACTCAAAGCCCTATATCGACACCATGTTTAACCGTACCGAAGCAGGCACCGAGGCCATCGGCGGTATTCAAAAGTGGGTCATTCCCACTAACTGGAAGTTTGCAGCTGAGCAATTTTGCAGCGACATGTACCACGCTGGCACCACATCGCATCTGTCAGGGATTGCTGCGGGCTTACCCGACGGCGTCGGTTTAAACGACATTCAAATACCGACCAATGGCAATCAATTTCGCGCAAAATGGGGTGGCCACGGTACCGGCTATTTTGTTGATGAGCCCGGCCTGCTAGCCGCCATTATGGGGCCTAAAATTACTGAGTATGTTACCGCCAGCCCACAGGCTAAAGCGGCTTCTGAAAGAATGGGCAGCGATATGTTTGGCCAACGAATGCTCGGCCAACATATGACTATTTTCCCAACCTGTTCTTTTTTACCCGGCATTAATACCATCCGTACTTGGCACCCTAGGGGCCCTAATGAAATTGAAGTGTGGGCCTTTATTGTTGTCGATGCCGACGCGCCCGATGATATTAAAGAAGAATTCCGCAAACAAAACATTCGAACCTTTTCTGCTGGTGGCGTATTTGAACAAGACGATGGTGAAAACTGGATTGAAGTTCAAAAGCTTTTCCGTGGCAATAAAGCCAGAAAAACCAAGCTAAACGTTCAAATGGGACTGGGTGATTCAACCACCGATCATCCCGACTTTCCTGGGCGTATTGGCGGTGTATATAGTGAAGACGCCGCCCGTGGCATGTACCAACATTGGTTAAGAATGATGACAGAACCCAGCTGGGATACTTTAAAACCTTAACTTTAAGGTGTATTAAAACCTGTTCATTAACCTCACTATCACTTTTTGGAACTCATTATGGCATCACTCATTAACATTGATCATATTATTTCAAGCCCAGCGGCTGACCTTGCACTACAACACGAGGTTCAGCAGTTTTATTACCGCGAGGCGCTACTGTTAGACAACATTAAATACGAAGATTGGTTTGCCTTATTGGATGATGACATCCATTACTACATGCCGATTAGAAGAAATGCCATGCAACGACGTGGTCGAGCACGGACTAGTGACTTAGCCGAATACACGAATCAACATGAGTTTGCTCATTTTGATGAAGATAAAGTTGCTATGAGTGGCCGTTTAAAAAAACTACTCAGTGACTTTAGCTGGTCTGAAAACCCAGCCTCTCGTACCCGTCACACCGTTTCAAACGTGATTATTACTCAAGGTGAAGAAGCCGATACCTTAAATGTTTGCTCATCGTTTATCGTGTACCGTAACCGCTTAGAAACGCAGGTGGATTTATTTGCCGGAGAACGACACGATGTACTACGCCGTGCAGATAATGATTTAGGATTCAAAATTGCTAAACGCACCATATTAATGGATCAAAGCACCATTCTTTCTAATAATATCAGTATCTTTTTCTAAGTATAAAAAAAGGTTTTTTAGCCCCTTTTAGCAAAAACCTCTATAAAGGCATCGTAAACCGCAACCAGTAAACCTCGCCTTCTGGCCGATTACGTGCGCCAAATTCGTACTGCGCTTTGACTACCAAGCTTATGCTTCCCCACTGATAGCGAACACCTGGGCCAATAGAAAAAACTTTAGTTTGCGTGTCTTTAACGCGTTTGCCATCAACGCGGTCATCTTCTAGATCGTCCCAGTAATACCCTTGTAGGCCGATATTTAAATTGGGCGTAGCACGCCATGATGCGGTGTAATCCATATGAAACGCTTTACCAGAACGGTGCGTCGATTCTAGGCCGGTTCGAGGGTCAATATAATCGTTGTTAGTACCGTTAATATCTAAATTAAAAATACCAGTGATTTCCCAGTTCGGTTTAACCCAGCTAAAAATAGCCGCCGGTTTTACTGTCCAATGGTTATTGCCCGTATTCACCACGCGTCGCTTATCATAATCACCGGTCGGTAATAGAAAATCGATGTATAAAACGGCGTGTACATCACCCCATTGATAAAA
>JAGPVU010000120.1 GCA_018066825.1 Cycloclasticus sp. | reverse complement strand
AAGTTATCCACAGAAATTGTGGATAACCGGAAAACCTTAACAACGGCATAAACTTAGCGATTATTTGTAGATTTATTTCACCTTTTCGAGCTAACTTAAGCCATTAATTTTTGCACCAAAAAAATGCAACCTTTTTATCTGAAAATAGCCATCGACACACCCCTTAATCGATTATTCGATTACTTGCCGTTAGCGCAAACAAATCGTGACCAATACGCCCCGGGGCAACGTGTCCTTACTTCATTTGGCCGCAGCCAAAAAACCGGTGTTATTGTGAGCATTTCAGATTCTTCTGAATTAAAGCCGTCTCAACTCAAACCGATTAAAACCCTGTTAGACGACGAACCTTTAGTCTCAGCTCAGGATATTAAGTTACTCAGCTGGGCATCTGAGTATTATCATCAAGCGATTGGAGAAGTGTTTGCCCAAGCACTACCGAAACAATTACGTGGTGGCGCACTACCAAAAGAACAGTTTGAAACACGTTATAGCCTAACATTACTTGGCCAACATATAGACGACGCTCGGCTGCAACGTGCTCCTCGACAGGCCAGCATACAACAGCTATTACTTGAACAAAACCAACCTGTCAGCGGCGCGGCATTTGCTTCCCTAGACTGGCCTTGGCGAGCAACCTTAAAAACCATGGTATCTAATGGCTGGGTTGAATTAAGCCAAGCTAATGTCGATGACGAACGCAGCGTGGTTGAGGCTGACTTTGAACCCAATCAGGCGCAACAAGACGCCATCGACACGGTAGCTAGTTCTTTAGAGGGTTTTACCGCTTATTTACTCGACGGCGTCACCGGCAGTGGAAAAACCGAGGTGTACTTACAACTCATTCAACGGGTCCTAGCACTGGGCAAACAAGTGATGGTGATGCTACCTGAAATAAATTTAACCCCCCAATTGGCCGATCGATTCAGGCGTCGACTCGCGGCGCGCATGGTCGTTTATCACTCCGGCTTGACTGACTCACAACGTAGCCAAGCCTGGTTAAAGTGCCGCAGTGGCACGGCCAATATTTTATTAGGCACGCGTTCATCCGTTTTTACGCCGATGCAGGACTTGGGCATGATCATCCTGGATGAAGAACACGACGGCTCATTTAAACAACAAGAAGGCTTTCGTTATTCTGCGCGCGATGTCGCCATTATGCGCGCAAGAGAGCTCGACATCCCTATCCTACTCGGCAGCGCAACACCTTCACTCGAATGCCTGTATAACGTACAACAAAAACGCTTTAGTCACTTAGTGCTGCCCGAGCGCACAGGTCACTCGACCAAGCCGAGCATTCATCTGATTGATTGTCGCAATAAAAAAACTGAACACCAATTATCGAAACCCTTACTTAAGGCCGTGGATGACTGCCTAAAACGCGACGAACAAGTCATTCTATTCGTTAACCGCCGTGGCTTTGCCCCTGTTTTGATGTGTCATTGCTGTGGCTGGGTTGCCCAGTGCGAGCAGTGCGATTCACGCTTAGTCACCCACCAACGACAGTCACAATTAAAGTGCCACCACTGCGGCGCCGAACACGCCAAACCACGCATTTGCCCCCGCTGCCAACAAGCCGAATTATTTGCCCTAGGCAGCGGCACTGAGCGCATCGAAGACGTGTTAACTGAGCTTTACCCAAACACCCCTATCAGCCGCATTGATCGCGACACCACTAAAGGTAAAGACGCGATGCAGTTGGTTATCGACAAGGTGCATCAAGGCGGCGCGCAACTCCTTGTGGGCACCCAAATGCTCGCTAAGGGCCACCACTTTCCTAATGTTACCTTGGTCGGCATTATCGATGTAGACGCGGGCCTTTTTAGTATTGATTTTCGAGCCAGTGAACGCATGGCGCAATTAATTATTCAAGTGGCTGGGCGCGCAGGACGAGAAAGCAAACCGGGCAAGGTGCTCATTCAAACCCATCAACCCGAGCACCCTTTATTACAAACCTTAATTAAAAAAGACTACGCTGCATTTGCACAAGACGCTCTACAAGAACGGCAACAAGCACAACTGCCCCCCTATTATTACCAAGCATTGCTCCGTGTTAATGCCATCGACGAGCGCGCCGTATTAGATTTTTTACAGCAGTTAAAACCCCACCTAAACGCGATTGCCATGCCACAAGTCACTGTTTTAGGCCCAGTACCGTCACCCATGCTTAAGCGCGCAGGCCGTTATCGCTACCAGCTTCTATTTGAATCGGCTGAAAGAAAGTCACGGCATTATTTTTTACGTCAATTATTGCCACGTATCGATCAGATCAAGGCGGCTAGAAAAATCCGTTGGTCTATCGACATAGACCCCATAGATCTTTACTAACTTCTACCATGAATCAATCCCTACTAAATGCGATTAAAGTATCCATGATAAAGCTGTATTCGACTTGCAACTTTTAGCCTAGCGGCGATAATACACAACTATTGGCGCACAGCTATTACTCCGCGTTCCACCCAACTGATATACGTACTAATTTTTTATGAAAACACGTTTAGCGTCCTTACTTCAACTCGCGATAGAACGCTTGCAACAACAAGGCATTTTAGCAACCGACCTAACGCCAGACATTCAAATTGAACGGACCCGTGATGCATCCCACGGTGATTTTGCCAGTAATGTTGCATTAACCCTCGCAAAACCCGCTAAAAAAAATCCGCGCCAAATAGCCGAAGCCTTAGTCGAGGCATTGCCGAAGGACAGCACTATCACACAGGTCACTATCGCCGGCCCGGGGTTTATTAATTTTTTCCTTGACCCGCTCAGCCAACACAGCGTTATTAAAACCATCACTGAGCAAGGCGAAGCTTTTGGCTTAAGCCAACAAGGGGCTGGCAAAAAAGTTCAATTAGAGTTCGTTTCGGCCAATCCTACAGGCCCCTTACACGTAGGCCACGGTCGCGGCGCAGCCTATGGTGCCACGGTCGCTAATTTACTCACCGCGATGGGTTATCAGGTGCACCGCGAGTACTACGTGAACGACGCCGGTCGGCAAATGGACATTTTGGCCACCAGCGTTTGGCTGCGTTATTTAGAAGCCTGCGGGCAAACGCTAAGCTTTCCTAGCAATGGCTACAAGGGCGCCTATATACTCGATATTGCCAAAACCATTCAACAAAAGCACGGCGGCATATACATCCAGTCCATTGACACGGTGTTTGATGACATCGTGCCTGACGAACCAGCCGGTGGTGATAAAGAGCAACACATCGATGGGCTTATTCAACGCTGCAAAGCCTTATTGGGCGAACCCTATTATCGAGCCATTTTTGATACTGCACTCGATTCGATTCTTGGCGATATCCGCGCCGATCTTGAAGGCTTTGGCGTAGAGTACGACAATTGGTTTTCTGAGCGTTCCTTAATGGATAACGGCGCCATTGATAAGGCGATTGAAAAACTGAAGGCCTCTGGCCATATGTACCAGAAAGACGGCGCTTGGTGGTTTAAATCAACTGACTTTGGCGATGAAAAAGACCGCGTGGTAATCCGCGACAACGGTCAAACCACCTACTTTGCCTCGGACATCGCCTACCATTTACACACCCTCGAACGCGGCTTTGATATTATCGACATTTGGGGTTCAGATCATCACGGTTACATAGCGCGGGTTAAAGCAGCGCTACAAGCGATGGGCGCAGACCCTGAGCGCATGAAGGTATTACTGGTGCAATTTGCCGTGTTGTATAAAGGCGGCGAAAAAATGCAAATGTCTACCCGCTCAGGTGAATTTGTTACCCTGCGGGAACTACGTGAAGAAATAGGCTCCGATGCTGCACGATACTTTTACGTCACCCGCAAATCTGAACAACACATGGATTTTGACCTCGATTTAGCCACCTCACAGTCTAATGAAAACCCTTTGTTTTATGTGCAGTATGCCCACGCCCGCGTGTGCAGCGTGATGCGCTTACTCGACGAAAAGAGCTTAGCTTATACGCCTGCGCTTGGCCTGCAACAGCTGGATAAATTAATCGAATCACACGAGCTTAGTTTGATCGACGCATTAAACCGTTACCCCGAAAAACTCAACCAAGCCGCGCTGCAGTACGAGCCGCACCAACTGGGCCATTACCTGCGCGAACTGGCCACGGAGTTCCACAGTTATTACAACTCGCACAAATTTATTGTTGACGATAACGAATTGATGCAAGCACGCTTAGTACTTATAAACGCCTGCAAACAAGTGTTACACAATGGCTTAAATTTACTCGGCGTTAATGCTCCGGAGTCTATGTAATGACCAAAGACTATAAAAACCGAGCAACTCATCAACGTAACAAAAAGTCCAAACCCATCGCTGGCTGGTGGTGGTTAGTCACCGGTTTGCTCATCGGCGGTTTTATGATGTTTTTATCTAACCTGCAAGACAATACACCCAAACAAACAAGTAAAAAAATAACCGCACCAGCAACGCAACGCGACGTGCGTGAGGTAAAAAAAGCCGTTACCACATTGCCTAAAGCCATCGATAGCAATCTTCCACGCTTTGATTTTTATCAAATTCTACCGGAAATGGAAATCGTAATTCCCGAGCACGAAATTGAAGAAAGACGACGCCTAGAAGGTACCGGTAAAAGTAAACCGGGCACCTTTATTATTCAAATTGGGTCCTTCCGACGCGCCGAACAAGCCGACACCTTAAAAGCTCGGTTAGCCTTACTGGGTGTGGAAACTACGGTACAGGTGGTCGATCAAAATGGCAGCATATGGCACCGGGTTAAAGCAGGGCCTTACGATTCATTTAATAAGGTCGATAAAATTCAAAACCGCCTGCACCATAATAATATCGATAGCATTGCTATCAAATTAAAGTGACGCGACCAGCCTGATCGACGGATGACAACCCTTAATCGCCATGGCCATTAAGACCCTAGTCATTAGATCTATTGTTGGATTAATGCTTGTTAGCTTCAGCCTCTTTGCTGTCGCTTGGCTTATCACCTTTCACCCGCCCGCGGTGCAAACCGAAAATATCAGCTGCCCTGCCGATAGTCCTCGCCTATCAAACAAACAAACGATCAGGCTGTACAACCACAATGTGCAGTTTATGGCGGGCAAAAATTACGTTTTTTTCTATGATATGGTTAACAATGCGGGGCCAGACGAACGTCCAACCGCAGTGGATATTCAACAAACCTTGAAAGGCTTAGCGCAGCTCATCACGCAACAAAACCCAGACATTATCCTATTACAAGAAGTTGATCATGACGCCAAACGGACCGATTACGCTGATCAACTAGCCGACCTGTTAGCACTGTTACCTGAGGACTATCGCTGCCACACCAGCAGTGTGTATTGGCAGGCCGATTATTTGCCACACCCACGAATCATGGGCGCCGTTGGTACTAAGTTGAGTATTATCTCTAAATATAAAATTCACACCGCCAAGCGACATCAACTCCGCCTGATCCCCGAAGACCCTATCAGCCAATTATTTAACTTTAAACGTGCGCTGCTTGACGTTCGTCTACCGCTTAACGAAGGGGGCGAATTGGCGGTGTTAACCACCCATTTATCGGCCTTTGCCAATAATACCGACACATTGCAGCGTCAGGTCACACAAATCGATCAACACTTGCAGCAGTTAGATAAGGAAAAAACCGCCTGGGTCATTGGCGGCGACTTTAATTTATTGCCACCCAACAGCTACCCACTACTGGCCGAACCACAGCGCGTTAACTATCAACCCGACTCCGCCATTGATGTGCTATATCAACGCTACGCGGCAATCCCCAGCCTTCAGGATACGCAATCGGCCCAGCGAGATGAATGGTTTACTTATTATTCAAACGACCCGAGTGTCAAACGCGCCGACAGAACCATCGACTATTATTTTTACAGCCGGCGCTTGTCGTTAAAGCATGCCTTTATTGAACGTGAGGGCGCAGCACGGTTGTCGGATCACTTGCCGATCATTGCCGACTTCACTATCCAATAAGCTGATATAGCTTAGCAATAAACAGCTCGTCAGGCTTGAGCAACGACAATAGCCTACATTTGATAGCAAAAACGATTAAAATGGGACGCGCAGCCAAACCCATTAGCCACAGCGCCTCATCAATATCGGCACGACTTGCCTGAGGCCTCTACGCTTTATATATGGCAACACCGGTACTCGATGAATTTGAGCCATTGGCTTAAGAGCCATCAACTAACCTTAATGCGGCACGCCAACGTGCCAACCAGTAACAGGACAAAAACCCAATGTCACAACACAGCCGCTACTTCGCCAGCACCGCAAAAGGCATGGAACTTATTCTTGCCGACGAACTCACTAGCATCGGTGCAGCCAAGGTTAAAGACGCCTTGGGTGGGGTGTATTTTGAAGGCGATATGGAAATGGCTTTACGCGCCTGCCTATGGTCTCGATTGGCTAACCGCATCCTTATGCCGCTGGCCAGTTATGCGGCGCAAACACCCGAGGAGCTGTACGATGGCGCGATTAAAATTGATTGGTCTAAACACTTTGATGTATCAAAAACCTTTGCCATCGACGCTTCCATACGCCGCTCTAAAATCAATCACTCGCGCTACGCCGAACAAGTAATTAAAGACGCCATTGTCGATCAGTTTAAAGACAATACCGATGAGCGCCCAAACGTACAACGCGACCAACCCGACATTCGTATTAATGCTTATATCAACCAAGACCGGGTCACCTTAAGCCTGGATTTGTCAGGCGATAGCCTGCATCGACGCCATTATCGCGCCGAATCGGTCGAAGCGCCGCTAAAAGAAAACTTAGCCGCCGCCATTTTAACCCGTGCCGGCTGGGCGAAAATTGCCGCTGATGGGGGGGCTTTATACGACCCCATGTGTGGCTCAGGCACTTTCCTAACCGAAGCTGCGATGATGGCAGCCGATATTGCGCCAGGCCTCTTGCGTGACTATTACGGCTTTTTAGCTTGGGCACAATTTAGCCCAAGCATCTGGCAACGGCTAATCAATGAAGCCCAATACCGTCGTGAACAAGGGTTACAAAAGCTGCCGCCGATTATGGGGTCTGATATCAGCATCAAACACGTCGGCATCGCTAAAGCCAATATCAAAGCGGCCCAATTAACCGGCCACATAAAAGTGATTAGCGCGCCACTAACAAAAGTAGAACCCGACACCAGTTGGAAGCCCGGACTGTTCGTCGTTAACCCGCCCTATGGCGAGCGCTTAGGTGATATCAAACAACTTGCAACGTTGTATCAAGACATTGGCACGATATTAAAAACGCGTTTTGATGGCTGGCACGCCACTGTCTTTACTGGCAATACCGATCTCGCCTTTAATATCCCATTAAAATCCCACAAGTCGTATCAACTGTACAACGGCGCGATTGAATGCAAGGTGTTTAACTTTTTAGTGCAAGCCGATCGTTACTATGGCGGCGAGCACCTAGGCCAGCAGCAGCAACTCGGCGACTCGGCAAAAAAAGCCTTATTGCCAACCCCCGGCGAGTGGAGTGATGGCGCAACCATGTTTGCCAACCGCTTACAAAAAAACCTTAAAAAACTTAAGTCTTGGCTGAACAAAAATGACATTCATTGTTACCGTTTATACGATGCCGACCTACCCGAATATGCCGTCGCCATCGATATTTACCAAGGCGAAAAAACTTGGGTACACGTACAAGAATACGAAGCCCCAAAAACCGTTGATGAAAAAAAATCCATTGAGCGTTTGCGCGATGCCTTAGCGGTTATCCCCAGCGTTCTTGGCGTGCCGCCGCAACAAGTCTCGCTAAAAGTTCGGCGCCGCCAGAAAGGCAGCACACAATACGAAAAACAAGACACCGCCGGGGGCTTCCATCGCGTCCAAGAGGGTAACGCTGCCTTTTTGGTTAACCTTAAGGACTATTTAGATACTGGGCTATTTTTGGACCATCGCCCCATTCGTCAATGGATTGCTGAGCAGGCCAAGGGTAAACAGTTTTTAAACCTGTTCGCCTATACCGGCGCTGTTACCGTGCATGCTGCCTTAGCGGGTGCAACCGGCTCAACCACTGTTGATATGTCTAAAACATACCTAGATTGGGCAAAAAATAATTTCGAACTCAATAACATCGACTTAGACAAACACCAACTCGTTAGAGCAAATTGCATGGAGTGGCTCGATACCGCCATAAAGGAACAACAAAAATACGAACTCATTTTTATAGACCCACCGACCTTTTCAAACTCAAAACGCATGGACAATGTGTTTGATATTCAACGCGATTATGTTGAACTGCTGAATAAAGCCGCCCAATTGTTAACAAAAAAAGGCACCCTCATCTTTTCGACTAACTTCCGTAAATTTAAATTTGATGACAGTGCCTTCACTAAACTTCAGGTTAAAAATATCAGCGCACAAACCATTGCAAAAGATTTTGAGCGCAACCCAAGAATACATTATTGCTGGGCGTTATCGTTTGCTCCTAACGATTAACAGAACTTAAGATCGGCTAGGCTTTCGCCCAAACAGCATTATCACAGCAAGTCCCAAAGCCGCTCAACCTTAGATCAGCCCCCTGTTATTGCGGGCATCTCCTTAAGCGCCTATACTCATTCGTCCAGTGAAGTTTTCACCTACAAAAAGGAGCTATTATGTCCGTTGATGTTATTTTAGATTTACAGGTTAGCGCCGCAAACCGAGAAGAATTGCTGAGCGTTTTTACTGCTATTTTGCCCGACACTCGCGCCTATGCTGGTTGCCAAAGCGTCATCGTCACCAGCAATGAAAACGACCCGCATAATATTGTTTTATTGGAAAAGTGGGACAAGCGATCAGATCACGAAAACTATGCTGCTTGGCGTACCGAGCGAGGCGATATGGAAAAACTTGGGGCCTTATTATCCGCACCACCGGTGATTAAATATTTGGCGACGATCCCGTCATAATACCTCGAGCAAGCTTGCTGCTTTTTAATGGCAGCAGTGTCGCCCAACATGCTTAAAATTTTTATCTTAAATGCTACTGTCGTCGCTATAGTGGTGGTCATTCATTACGAGTTTTTGTATCGCGTTTCTCAATACATTCCACGGATGAAACTGAAGCACCGACTTAGAATTCTATTTGGTGTTTTTGCCGCCTTAATTGCACACGCGGTAGAAATTTGGATTTTTGCACTGGCCTATTATTTTATGCACCATACCGACGGTTGGGGGCATTTAGAAGGTAACTTCGACGGCAGCTTGCTCGATTGCAGCTATTTGTCGTTTACCACTTTCACCACCCTAGGTTTTGGCGATATCCAACCGATTGGGGCATTGCGGCACTTAACCGGTATCGAGTCACTCACGGGCTTGGTGCTAATTACTTGGACCGCCTCATTTTTATATTATGAAATGCAACGTTACTGGGATAACAAATGAATAAAGCCTTTATCTTTTTTACCGCCGGCTGCATCGGTGGCTTAGCTAATAGCTTAGTGGTTTGGCAATTTGGTCAGCTCGGCATTAATGCCTCTTTCGGCGTAGCCATTGCCCCCAGCTTAAGCCCAGCCTGGCTATACCCCAGAATTGTTTGGGGCGGCCTCTGGGGCTTATTATTTCTTCTGCCGCAGTGGTCATCTCGATTGTTTCTAAAAGCCACTATACTTAGCCTGCTCCCTAGCCTTGTACAATTATTTATAGTCTTCCCATTAAAAGCCAACAAGGGTGTCGCGGGGCTAGAATTAGGCCTGTACACACCGGCATTGGTGCTCTTTTTTAATTGGGTTTGGGGTATAGCCAGCGCTATCAGTATAAAAATTAGCCGTTAGCGCATCTATTGTGTAGCGAGTTATCGTATCTGCTAGCTGGCGCTGTATAATACCGTCTTCTAAGGACGTTAGGGTCAACACACATGGTTAAGCTAGGTAACACGCATCAATTACGGGTCAGTAAAGCGGTGGATTTTGGCTTTTATTTGGATGCTCACGAACTCGGTGACGTCTTACTGCCTAAAAAATTCGCGCCAAAAGACCTGGCCATTGGTGATTTGCTGTATGTGTTTTTATACCTCGACTCAGAAGACCGCCCCATCGCCACCACCCAGCAACCTAAAGCAAAGGTCGGCGAATTTGCCTTTTTAAAAGCCGTGGCGCGCACCCACGTCGGCGCCTTTTTAGATTGGGGTTTAGATAAAGACATCCTCGTG
>JAGPVU010000111.1 GCA_018066825.1 Cycloclasticus sp. | reverse complement strand
GAATCTAATTCTGATATTAAAAGAACAATGACCATTGTAGTGCCACAAGATGAAGTGGATGCTGCACTCAACAAACGCTACGAAGAAGTTAAACGTACGGCGCGTATCGATGGCTTTAGACACGGTAAAATCCCAATGAGTGTCATTAAAAAGAAGTTTGGCGCGGGTATTAAAGCGGAAACCTTGTCAGAGTTAACGCAAAATGCATTTTACAAAGCGATTATGGAAGAGAAGCTGAATCCGGCGAGTGCGCCAGTGATTACCGCTAATGATGACAATGCTGACGGTTATGAGTTTTCTGCTAGTTTTGAAATTTACCCAGAAATAACACTAAAACCAGTTGAAGAGTTGGATATAAACAAACCAACGGCTGAGATTGCGGAGTCTGATATCGACGCCATGGTGGAAAAATTGCGTACGCAAAAATCGACCTGGAAAGAAGTTAAAGTTAAAGCAAAAAATGGTCACCGCGTCACTATAAATTTTGAAGGTGTGGTTAATGAAAAACCAATATCAGAAGAGTTGATTAAAGACTTTCCGGTGGAATTAGGTTCTAAAAACATGATTCCAGGTTTTGAAGAGGAATTGCTAGGCGTAAAAACCGGTGCTAAATTATCGTTCGATGTTAATTTCCCTGAAGATTATCAACAAGCCGACTTTGCTGGTCAAGCCGGTCACTTTGAAGTTGAGGTGGTTAAGGTTGAAAAAAGTGAGTTGCCTGAGGTTGACGAAGAGTTCATTAAAGAGTTTGGTGTAGGCAGTGGTGATATGGCTGACTTTAGAGCCGACCTGACAAAAAGCATGAGTGTTGAACTAAGCCGTGCACTTGCGTCTAAACGTAAACAGATTGTGATGGATGCTATTGTAGAAAACAATACAGTAGAGGTTCCTGAGGCGTTAATTGATAACGAGGTCAAGCAAATGATTGCGTCGTTAAAAGAAAAAACCCAACAAACGCAACAAAATGAGCCTGACTTACCTAAAGAATTATTTGAGCCACAAGCGACAAAACGTGTAAAGTTAGGCTTACTGCTGTCTGAGCTTATTAAACAGAATGACATCAAGCCTGATGCCGAAAAGGTTGATCAGCGTATTGAAGAGTTTGCGCAAACCTACCAAGACCCGCAAGAAGTGACCAATTGGTATAAGTCTAATCCTCAGGAACGTTCGAAAATTGAAAGCGTTGTGTTGGAAGACCAATTAGTCGACTGGGTGCTTGAAAGAGCAAAAACAAAAGAAACAACGCTCAGCTTTGAAGAATTAATGGCTTCGGCGCAAAACGCTGGTTAACTGTAAAAAAGGAAAATAGTATGCAAAACTCGCCTGAGGCAATAGCACTCGGTTTAGTACCGATGGTTGTAGAACAAACGGCGCGCGGTGAGCGTTCATATGATATTTATTCACGGCTTTTAAAAGAGCGGGTTATCTTTTTGGTGGGTCAGGTAGAAGATCATATGGCAAATCTAGTGGTTGCTCAGATGTTGTTTTTAGAATCTGAGAATCCAGATAAAGACATTCATTTATATATCAATTCGCCAGGTGGTTCCGTTACGGCAGGCATGTCCATTTACGATACTATGCAATTTATTAAACCAGACGTAAGTACAATGTGCTTAGGCCAAGCCGCTAGCATGGGTGCTTTATTGTTAACAGGCGGCGCTGCGGGCAAACGCTTTGCCTTGCCACATTCAAGAATGATGATCCATCAGCCATTAGGTGGCTTTCAAGGTCAGGCGTCTGACTTTGATATTCACGCAAAAGAAATTTTAAATATTCGTGACCGTTTAAATAAAATTATGGCGCGCCATACAGGGCAACCTATAGATGTTATTCAAGGTGACACCGATAGAGATAACTTTATGAGTGCCGAAAAGTCGGTAGAGTATGGGTTAATCGATCAGGTTCTTAGTCATCGTATTTCTGAAGAGACTACTAAATAACTTTTTCACCCTAGACAGATTTGAAATCTAGACCATAATTAGGCAGACTAAGGTCAGATTAAGTACATTGCAGCAGTAACGTTTAAGACACGAGGCACGTATGAGTGATGAAGATAAATCAAATGACGGCAAAATTTTAGTTTGTTCGTTTTGCGGTAAAAACCAGCATGAAGTAAGAAAGTTAATCGCTGGGCCCTCGGTGTTTGTGTGCGATGAATGCGTCGAACTGTGTAACGATATTATAAAAGAAGAGTTACAAGACGCTGATTCTGCAAGTGAAGATGGGCATTTGCCTAAACCCTCTGAAATAAAAGAGTCCTTAGATAAATACGTGATTGGTCAGCAGCAAGCCAAAAAGATTTTATCTGTGGCTGTCTATAATCACTATAAGCGTCTTAAGGCGACCAAAGGTGGTGATGAGGTCGAGTTGGCGAAAAGTAATGTTTTATTAATTGGACCTACGGGTTCAGGTAAAACACTGTTGGCTGAAACCTTGGCCAGAACATTAAATGTCCCCTTTACCATTGCCGACGCGACTACGCTAACCGAAGCCGGCTACGTGGGTGAAGATGTAGAAAATATCATTCAAAAAATCCTGCAAAAATGTGATTTTGACGTTGAAAAAGCAGAAAGTGGTATTGTCTATATTGATGAAATTGACAAAATTTCACGCAAATCAGATAACCCCTCGTTAACGCGTGATGTGTCTGGTGAAGGTGTGCAACAAGCGCTGCTAAAATTGATCGAAGGAACCGTCGCATCCGTGCCACCACAAGGTGGAAGGAAGCACCCGCAACAAGAATTTTTGCAAGTAAATACGGCGAATATATTGTTTATAGTCGGTGGTGCATTTGCGGGTTTAGAAAAAGTTATTCAGGATCGTTCACAAGATAATGCGGGTATCGGCTTTTCAGCCGAGGTCATCAGTTCTGAGAATGAGCTGGCGGTTGGCGATGTTCTGCAAACTGTAGAGCCAGAAGACCTTGTGAAATATGGGTTGATTCCAGAATTTGTTGGGCGCTTACCTGTAGTAGCAACCCTTGAAGAGTTGGATGAGGAAGCGCTTATTGAAATTTTAAGTGCGCCCAAAAACGCCTTGACTAAGCAATACATTAGACTGTTTGACATGGAAGGCGTCGAGTTAGAGTTTAGAGAGGCTGCCTTGCGTGAAGTGGCCAAAAAGGCGATGAAACGTAAAACAGGCGCCCGAGGCTTACGTACTATACTCGAGCAAGTATTGCTGGATACAATGTATGAACTTCCATCACTTGAAAACGTCTGTAAAGTCGTCATTGACGATAAAGTGATTCGAGGTGAATCTGATCCCTTGTTTATTTATGAAAATGAACAAAAAATGGCTTCATCAGACTAAACATAGTCATTCTATAAAGAAAAAGGCGCCTCGGGCGTCTTTTTTTATTTAGGCGCTTGTAAAAAGCGCTTCATGCCCTAATATCTATAGTAATTATTATTTAATTTTTAAGGTGGTACTCAATGAGCGAAAAAGAAAATTTAAGCAATTTACCGGTACTTCCGTTAAGGGATGTAGTCGTTTACCCGCACATGGTGCTGCCATTGTTTGTAGGACGTGATCGCTCTATTCAATCAATAGACTTGGCGATGGGTGATAACAAAAAAATCGTTTTAATCGCGCAAAAAGACCCTGACCATGATGACCCGGCGGTAGATGACCTTTATCAAGTAGGCACGCTGGCCACCATATTGCAGTTGCTTAAGCTGCCGGATGGGACCGTTAAAGTATTGGTGGAAGGTGAGCAACGGGTAAAAATTGATAAAATCATCCTTGATGAAAAAAAATTCACAGCCGATGTGTCGATACTAGAAGATGTTCTTGACTTAAAAGATCAAGAGTTAGACGTACTTGTGCGCACGGTAAGTTCGGCGTTTGAAAACTACGTTAAATTAAATAAAAAAGTGCCACCTGAAGTGTTGACCTCTTTGTCAGGCATTGACGGAGCGGGTCGTCTTGCAGACACTATGTCAGCGCATATGGTGCAAAAAGTTGAAGAAAAACAAAGAACCTTAGAAACCTCTAATATACGTGAACGTCTAGAGCACTTGATGTTGTTGATGGAGGGTGAGGTTGACATCCTTGAGATGGAAAAACAAATTCGTAGTCGCGTTAAGCAACAAATGGAAAAAAATCAGCGCGAGTATTATCTTAGTGAGCAAATGAAAGCGATTCAAAAAGAGCTGGGCGATATGGATGACGCCAGTAACGAAATTGATGAGTTAGAACAAAAAATTAATGCAGCGGGGATGTCAAAAGAAGCCAAAGAGAAGGCTGAATCTGAGCTCAATAAGTTAAAAATGATGTCACCGATGTCGGCTGAAGCGAGTGTGATTAGAAATTATATCGATTGCATGATCAGCGTACCGTGGAAAAAACGCACACGGATCAGGCATGATTTGGCTGCGGCGCAAAAAGTACTAGATGCAGACCACTTTGGTCTAGAAAAAGTGAAAGAACGTATACTCGAGTATTTAGCGGTACAGCAACGGGTTAAAAATATGAAAGGGCCTATCTTATGTTTGGTGGGGCCTCCTGGGGTGGGTAAAACATCGTTAGGTAAATCAATTGCCCGTGCAACCAACCGAAAATTTGTACGTATGTCGTTAGGTGGTGTGCGAGATGAAGCAGAGATTCGCGGCCATAGACGTACCTATATTGGTTCAATGCCAGGAAAAATACTACAAAATTTGTCAAAAGTGGAAACGCGGAACCCACTCTTTTTATTGGATGAAATCGATAAAATGGCGATGGACTTTAGAGGGGATCCAGCCTCCGCCTTACTAGAAGTATTGGATCCTGAGCAAAACAATACCTTTAATGATCATTATCTTGAAGTTGATTTCGATTTGTCAGACGTTATGTTCGTTGCCACAGCGAATAGCATGAATATACCGGGACCCTTATTGGATCGAATGGAGGTAATTCACCTATCAGGCTACACCGAAGATGAAAAAATCAGTATTACAGAAAATTATTTAATTGAAAAACAGCTCAAAAATAATGGCCTAAAAGAGACTGAATTACATATTAGCCAGTCGGCAATAAGAGACACAGTTCGTTACTACACGCGAGAGGCGGGTGTACGAAATATTGATAGAGAAATGTCTAAAATATGCCGTAAGGTGGTGAGGGATATTTTATTAACTAAACCCAAGAAAAAAATCAACATCACCTCGCGGAATCTGAATAAATATTTGGGTGTTAAGCGCTTTAGTTTCGGTAAAGCAGAAGAGTCAAATCAAGTCGGTCAAGTGACGGGACTAGCCTGGACCGAAGTAGGTGGTGAACTATTAACGATTGAAGCGGCTATTACTGAAGGGAAGGGTAAGTTAACACTCACCGGTAAGTTGGGTGATGTGATGCAGGAGTCCATACAAGCGGCTTTAACGGTTGTTAGGAGCCGTGCCTTAGCCTTAGGTATAGAAGCGGACTTCCACCAGAAGAAAGACGTGCACGTACACGTACCCGAAGGTGCCACACCAAAAGACGGGCCGAGTGCCGGTATCGGTATGTGTACTGCCTTGGTTTCATCGTTGACGGGTATTCCGGTGTTAGCCGACGTGGCGATGACGGGTGAAATTACACTTCGTGGTGAAGTGTTACCGATTGGCGGTTTAAAAGAGAAATTATTGGCGGCACTAAGAGGGGGCATTACGACAGTAATTATTCCTCATGAAAATGAAAAAGATTTGGTGGAAATGCCTGCTAATATAAAACAGAACTTAAAAATCATTCCTGTTCGCTGGATTGATGAAGTTTTAGCGATCGCTTTGGAGACATTGCCTGCGCCATTGGTGGCAGATTCAAAATCGACTAAAAAATCTTCAGATAAAGTGAAATCTGAAAAAAATAAAACAATAACAGCACATTAAATCATTAAATTAGAATTTAGGTTAGCCATGATAAATGTGTCAATAAATTGATTTAGTTAAAAAAGTGGCTTAAAAGCTTTGCTAGGCTTGACAATGCTAGGTGTGAAGGATATAAATTTAACCTGTTGTAGTGATAGTCAACTTGGACATAAGCGGTATATTTCAACAGCAAAAAACCAATTATTTTACAAAACTATTAATAATCCTTTTGGGGGAATAAAATGAATAAATCAGAACTAATTAATGCGATCGCGGAAGAATCTGGACTCACTAAAGCTGATGCGGGTCGTGCACTCGATGCAACGCTTTCATCAATTTCAACGGCACTTAAAGGTGGGGATTCAATCTCTCTAATAGGTTTTGGAACATTCTCTGTAAAAGCGCGTTCTGCACGCACAGGTCGTAACCCACAAACGGGCGCAGCGATCCAAATTAAAGCGTCTAAAATACCTTCATTTAAAGCTGGAAAAACTTTAAAAGACTCTGTAAACTAGCGCCTCTTCTGAACCAGGGTGCTTAGCTCAGCTGGGAGAGCGTCGCCCTTACAAGGCGAATGTCGGGGGTTCGATCCCCTCAGCACCCACCAGATAGGAGTGGTAGTTCAGTTGGTTAGAATACCGGCCTGTCACGCCGGGGGTCGCGGGTTCGAGTCCCGTCCGCTCCGCCAGGATCAACCCTAAGGCCGTCTAGGTCTTGGGGTTTTTTTTTGAAAATTAAACAGGTTTATAATTATGTTGGATAGATTAAGAACTCATGTGAAAGGTTGGCTAGGAATGGCCATTTTGGTGTTGATTTCGATACCGTTTGCTTTATTCGGTTTGCAAAACTATACCGCTGGTGGCTCTGAAGCCCCGGTAGCTGAGGTTGGCGATTACAAGATCTATCAAGCTGACGTTAATAATGCCTATCAAGAACGGGTAGCTCAACTAAAACAACAATACGGTGACCAATACACCGCTGATTTGTTCAACGAAAGTGCGATAAGAAATGAAGCATTAAATCGGTTGGTACAAGAACGCTTGATAAGCTACACGGTAAACAAAGACGGTTATATCGCGTCTGAGCAGGAGATTTTAGAGGTTATCTCAGGGTTAGATGTTTTTCAGAAAGCTGGCCAGTTTGACAAGCAAACATACACACAGTTACTACGTGCCAAAGGTTTAACGACCCAGGCGTTTGTACAACAAGTTAAAAGCGGCTTAGAACGCGATCAATTCATCAGCTCGATTGTCGATACGACCTTAGTAGACGACAGTGAAGTTGACGACTTTTACCGCCTGAGTAATCAAACACGCGATTTACGTTATATTTCATTACCTATTTCTTCTGTTATCTCCGGTGTTCAACTAACGGAAGAAGAAGTACTTGAAAGCTACCAACAAAATGAGCACTTATACAAGTCGCCACAACAAGCCTCTATTGATTACGTCGAGCTCAATTTAGCCGATCTAATGAAAGAGATTGAGCCGACTGAAGAGCAGTTATTAAGCTTTTATCAAGCCGAGAAACAGTCGTTTAGCGAAGTGGGTCGTCGTAGGGCAAGCCATATTTTATTCGAAGTCCCTGACGGTGCTTCAGAGCAAACAATTGAACAAAAGCGCGGTTTAGCCGAAAGTGTATTAGTAAAAATACGTGCTGGTGAAGACTTTGCTTCTTTGGCGAAAAAGTTTTCTGATGATATAGGCTCGGCAAAAACGGGCGGTGACCTAGGCGTACTAACGAACGGCATGTTAGATAATGTGTTAGCGAACGCTTTTGATGCCCTTAACGTGGGAGAAACGAGTGATGTAGTGAATACTAATTACGGTTTTCAAATCATCAAACTGACTGAGCAGCAACCCGCTAAAGTGCGGGCCTATGACGCTGTTAAAACCAAAGTAACTGAGTTATTAAAACGCCAAATGGCGAGTGATAAGTTTTATCAAATGGCCGACCGGTTTGCTGAGTTAAGCTTTGAAGTACCGGATTCTTTGCAACCATTGGTCGATGAACTTGGTTTAAGCATCAAACATCAAGGCCTATTCTCAAAAGGGCAAGGCGAAGGAATAGCCGCGCATGCTAAGGTTCGTCAAGCAACCTTTAGTGAAGATGTATTGGCGGGTAATAATAGTGCTACCATTGAATTAGAGGCCGAACACCTTGCGGTTCTCCGGGTTAATACACACAAAGCGGAACAGGTGATGCCTCTTGAAGAAGTGAGATCATCGGTTGAATTAGCGTTAAAAACAGAGAAGGCCAATCGACTACTCAGTGATAAGGCCAGTGAGTTGTTAGCTAAAATTGAATCAGGGGCAATGTTTGACGATTTAAAAGAGGGTGATAACCTAAACTTGGTTGATTTAGGACCGGTTACTCGAAATGCAAACTCGGTACCGGCAGTGTTGCTGAACGATGCATTTAGTATGTCACGCCCATCCGAGGACAAGCCAAGCTATAAAAAAACAACATTGGGTAATGGTGATGTGGCGATTATCGAGCTGAGTAAAATTGTCGATGGCGATCTGGCTGAGATCACCGAAGCCTCACGTGATTCATTTAAGCAGTTTTTAGCACGCTTAAATGGTGAGGTCACACTGGCTGCCGCACTTGCTAACTTAAGCGTGGCCGCTGATGTTGTATTTGCAAACAAAGCGCAATAATACAATTTGAAACTTCACTGGCAAATTTTCATAGCGATTGGCTTAGCCGTAGTCGCGGGCCTGTTAAGTGGTGAAACGGCTGGTATAGGTGCCTTTAAGTTTTATGATGTGTATGTGTTTATAGGCACCTTATTTCTTAACGCCTTAAAAATGCTGATTGTACCGCTTATATTAGCGTCAATTATTTGTGGCATCGGCAATATGGGGCAGTTAGGTGGGTTGGGTCGCTTAGGCGGCAAAACAATCGCCTATTATATGGCGACCAGCGTGATAGCGATATTAATAGGCTTAGTCTTAGTTAACCTGATTGAGCCGGGTATTATTGATGGTGAGCCCGTACGAGACAGAGTAGGGCTTAGCGAAGATATCAGCGACATCACCGCTAAAGTTGAAGGCAAGGGCGCAGGTGACCTAACGGCTATATTTTTACGTATGGTACCGACTAATATAGTCGCCGCTGCTGCCGAAGGCCAAATGTTGGGCTTGATCTTCTTTGGTCTGCTATTCGGTTATTTTATGACTAAAATAACGATAGACAAAAAGTCTGTCTTATTAACGTTTTGGAATGCGGTGCTAGAGGTCATGATGAAAATGACCGACTGGGTGATGAAGTTTGCCCCCATCGGTGTTTTTGGACTTGTTGCCAAGGTGGTTGCTTCAACTGGTTTAGCTGCTTTTTTGCCGCTGGCGTATTTTTTCTTTACTGTGTTAATCGCTTTAGCAATTCATTTTTTTGGTGTGATGACACTGTTATTGAAGTTTTTAGGCCGGGTGAAACCGGGGCGTCACTATAAGGCGATGCTACCGGCGTTACTCACCTCATTTTCCACCAGCTCATCATCAGCCACACTACCGATCACCTTAGAGTGTGTGGAAAAAAATGCGGGTGTTTCAAACAGAACCAGCAGCTTTGTTTTACCCTTAGGTGCCACCATTAATATGGATGGTACAGCGTTATATGAATGTGTGGCGGCGATGTTTATTGCCCAAGCCTATGGTCTAGATCTGGGGTTTACCGAACAATTTCTTATTGTGATTACTGCCTTAGTGACCTCTATTGGAGTTGCAGGTATCCCCGCTGCTAGCTTGGTTGCCATCAGTATCATTTTAACGACGATAGGCTTACCCTTAGAGGCGATAGGCTTAATCCTTGCCGTCGATCGGGTGTTAGATATGTGCAGAACCAGCGTGAATGTGTTCAGTGACTCATGCGGTGCGGTTATTATTGCCCGAAGTGAAGGCGAGGATAAGATTCTGCAGTCTGATTAATCAATAGGGTTTAAACAGCGATGAAAGGACTTCTTAAAACAGCAATTAGCCTGTGGCTGTCTACTTTAGCAGCGTGTTCAGACGTTGCGCTCAACAACCCTTATGTGCAAAACGAGGATCAAGGCAAAGTCATTTATTCGTCTTTCTCGGAACGGCCCAAACACCTAGATCCCGCAAAAGCCTATAGTTCGAATGAATACGGAATTATCGCGCAGGTTTATGAGTCCTTATTTCAATACCAATATTTAAAAAAACCGTATCAATTAGAGCCATTATTGGCCAGCAGTATGCCGACGGTTAATTATTTTGATGCGCATGGGGTTCAGTTAAGCGGGCAACCATCAGCGAGTGACATTGCTTATAGTGAGTACGTACTTACGATCAAAGACAATATCCAATTTCAGCCCCACCCAAGCTTTAACGTCGGGTTACATAAGCGCTTGCCTGATGCATGGGATGGTGAATCACTCTATACATTGCCGCAGTCGAGCAGGGTTTTAACGGTGGATGACTTTATTTACCAGATTAAACGCTTGGCCGATCCGCAAACGCAATCGCCAATTGTCGGCTTAATGTCTAACTACATCGTTGGCTTTAAAGAGTTTTCGCAAACTCAAGCGGCACTGATAGACAATAAACCACAGTTAGATAAGGTACGCCGTTTGCAATCAGTGCCGATGCTCGGAGTAACAAAAATCAATTCGACGCAGTTTAGTATTCGCATTAAAGGCAAATACCCTCAGTTTATTAACTGGTTGGCGATGCCTTTTTTCTCGCCAATGCCGTGGGAAGCGGATGCGTTTTACAGTCACCCCGTTTTATTATCAAAAAACATTACCCTCGACTGGTTCCCTGTCGGTACTGGGCCATATTTTTTAGCTGAAAATAATCCGAATAGACGGATGGCGTTAAGTAAAAACCCTAATTTTCATGTTGAATATTATCCGCGCGAGGCCACTGATCAATTAGCAAAGAAAGGGTTATTAAAGGACGCAGGGAAACGGCTGCCATTAACCGATAAAGTGATTTTTTCATTGGAAAAAGAAAGCATTCCTTATTGGAATAAATTTTTGCAGGGGTACTACGATGCATCCGGTATCAGTTCAGACAGTTTTGATCAGGCAGTTAGTTTCTCACCGAGTGGAGAAGTCGGTCTTACTCATAGCATGCTAGAACGAGGCATTGGCTTACAGACGGCGGTCACGACGTCTAGCTTTTATTTAGGCTTTAATATGTTGGATAAAGTAGTCGGTGGCGATTCAAAAAAAACAAAAAAACTTCGCCATGCAATCTCAATTGCGGTGGATTACGAGGAATACATTTCTATTTTCCAAAATGGCCGCGGGGTCGCCGCACAAGGTATTATTCCACCAGAAATATTTGGTCATATTGAAGGCGAGCAGGGGGTTAACCCGCTGGTATACCGCTGGCAAAATGGACCACAAAGGCGCTCTATTGATGAGGCAAAAAAGCACTTAGTCGACGCGGGTTATGCCAATGGCATTGACCCTGCAACGGGAGAATCGCTGGTATTATATTTTGATACCATGGATAGCGGGCCCGACAGTAAGGCGCGATTAAATTGGTTGCGTAAGCAGTTGGATAAACTGAATATTGAACTAGTGGTTCGCGCGACCGATTACAACCGATTTCAACAGAAAATGCGCAGCGGCAATGCACAGCTGTATATGTGGGGTTGGAATGCCGATTACCCGGATCCTGAGAATTTTATGTTTTTGTTGTACGGTAAAAATTCAAAAGCGCTGCATGGTGGGGAAAATGCATCTAATTACAAGAACCCCCGCTTTGATGCCTTATTTGAACGTATGAGCAGTATGGAAAACACCCCGGAACGGCAAAAAATAATTAATAAAATGGTCGATATTGCACGTGAAGACGCACCCTGGCTTTGGGGGTTTCACCCCAAGGCATTTAGTCTGTACCACGCTTGGTATACCAACGCTAACCCGAATTTAATGGCGAATAACAGTACCAAGTACATTAATATTGATCCACAGCTACGACGCGCCTATCAATCCAAATGGAATAAGCCAGTTTATTGGCCATTGGTTATAATCGCTCTCGCTTTGTTACTGTTGCTGTTACCCGCATACCGTATTTACCGACGAATTGAGAACGCCAAAGCGCTATGATTAACTATATTCTTAGACGTCTGTTATATGTTCTGCCTGTCTTACTTGGGGTTAATATCTTAACCTTCGTGTTGTTTTTTGTCGTTAACTCACCAGACGATATGGCGCGCATGCAGCTTGGTGATAAACACGTGTCGCAAGCCGCAGTTAACAACTGGAAGCAACAACGGGGTTACGACTTGCCTTTGATCTGGAATCAGCAGGAAACCGGTATACAGGCGATAAAGAAAACCATATTTTTTGAAAAATCTGTGGGCTTGTTCGTTTTTGATTTAGGCCTATCAGATAATGGCCGTGACATCGTTGCCGATATTTCTCAGCGAATGTGGCCCAGTTTGGCTATTGCAATACCCTCGTTAATCTTTGGTGTGCTGGCTAATATCACCTTTGCCTTGTTACTGATATTTTATCGCGGCAGTTACCTTGAATTTGGCGGCTTATTTGTCTGCATTACCTTAATGTCTATATCAGGCCTTTTTTATATTATCGCAGGTCAATTTCTGGTCGGTAAGTTACTCGCCTTAACCCCCATCTCCGGTTATGCCCCCGGTATGGAGGCGTTTAAATTTATTATCTTACCGGTTGTTATTGGGATAATCAGTGGGCTTGGTTCAGGTGCAAGGTGGTACAGAACGCTATTTTTAGAAGAAGCAGCAAAAGATTACGTTAGAACAGCAAAAGCGAAAGGTTTATCAGAGCTACAAGTGCTATTTAAACACGTGCTAAAAAACGCGATGGTGCCGATTTTAACGGGTATCGTGGTGATTTTACCGTTGTTGTTTATGGGCAGTCTGATTACAGAATCATTTTTTGGCATACCCGGCTTAGGTAGTTACACCATCGATGCGATCAGCAGCCAAGACTTTGCCATTGTCCGCTCAATGGTGTTTTTGGGTTCCTTTCTATACATCATTGGGCTGCTGCTGACGGATATTTCGTACACCTTAGTCGACCCACGGGTGAGGTTGAATTGATGTTTAGCTTACTGTGGACGGATTATCTAGTATTTGCTCTGGTCATCGGGGTGTCCTTGTTAATATGGCGAGCCAGCAAAAGACAACATTTGGTACGACCTTGGAAAACAGTGTCAGACAGTACCGTGGGGGTTGTTTCCCTAACCGTGTTATTAACCTTTGTATTTATTGGGGTACTCGATTCGACGCGGATTAAATACAAGCCCAACCTCAGTAATGGCGAACGCGGCGCACGCACGGAAACACTTAGCGTACTTGATATAGTATTAACGCCGATCCGTACCCAAATCGAAACAACGTATTCCCAGCCGTTTGCGCATACCGGGTACGCAAAAGAACTATTGATAGACGAACAAGGGGCAACTCAATGGGTTTACCCACGGTTAAAATACGCAGGTGCTCACCTGGTGTCAGCAGAGAGTGACAAACAGAAAGACATTGTCACTAAGGCCATCGCGGGCATCTTTTTGGGTTTTATGTGTTGGTTGGCACTACTGGTGCTCGTGTTATTTTTTAGCAAGGCGAGATCCTACAAGGCGCGCTCAAAAGCGCAAAAAAACATCGCTTATACCTTATTAATAATTTTTTCTCTGGCGGGAATGGTTGCAAGTTTAGGCCCGTACTATCATGTGCTAGGCACCGATAAGGTCGGCGAAGACGTACTCTATCAAGCGATAAAAAGCATTAGAACAGGTTTGGTTATCGGCACGCTCACCACCTTGGTCATGTTGCCTATCGCGATTGCTTTGGGTTTAATGGCGGGTTTTTTTAGAGGCTGGGTCGATGACGTGATTCAATACCTCTATACCACCCTCAGTTCCATCCCCGGCGTGTTATTAATTGCTGCGGCGATATTAATGGCACAAGTTTATATGGCAAACAATCCCGACTTATTCACAACAGTGGATGATCGTGGCGATATGCGCTTATTATTGTTATGTATGATTTTAGGGCTAACCAGCTGGACCGGTTTGTGCCGTTTATTACGCGCCGAAACGCTAAAGATTCGTGAAATGGACTATGTTATGGCCGCGCGGGCTTTAGGTGTGGGTCGAATGCAAATACTCAAGCGTCACGTTTTACCCAATGTGATGCACTTGGTGATGATAACCGTGGTATTAGATTTTAGTGGTTTGGTGCTGGCCGAAGCAGTCTTATCGTATATCAATATTGGTGTCGATCCATCCACCTACAGTTGGGGCAATATGATTAACACCTCACGTTTAGAAATGGCACGTGAACCGATCGTATGGTGGCCATTGGTCGCGGCATTTATTTTTATGTTTGCCTTAGTGCTTGCGGCTAACTTGTTTGCCGATGTGGTTCGCGACGCGTTTGACCCCAGAGAAAACAATTAACTCAACCTATATTTTTTATTAACAACTGATGACTATGTATACCTATATTTTCCATACGGCCCAATTGACCACCCAGCAAGCGAATCTTATCGAAGCGCAGTTTAAAACAACGGCGCAAGCGAGCGATGGTTTTTATTCATTACGCTGTGGGGAACGGCCAGAGTTGACTGATATACGACAAAGCTTAGGTATAGACGTCAACGTATTGCCAGCCGGTTTTAAGGGCGATGAGGTCGGCCTATTGGTCACCGATATGGATTCAACCCTCATCTCGATAGAATGTATCGATGAGATTGCCGATATGTTAGGTCTTAAGCCACAGGTGTCGGCTATTACCGAGGCTGCGATGCGTGGAGAACTCGATTTTGAAGCCTCTTTAACCCAGCGTGTGGCGCTGTTAAAAGGCCTGCCAGAAGAGGATTTATTGCGGGTCTACCAGCAACGTTTGACCCTCAACCCCGGTGCAGAACAGCTTGTTGCGTATTTAAAAACCGCATCAATTAAGCTCGCTTTGGTGTCGGGTGGTTTTACGTTTTTTACCGAGAAGCTAAAGCAACGCTTGGGTATAGACTACACCTTGGCCAATACCCTAGACGTTGTCGAAGGAATGTTAACTGGGCGCGTGGTCGGTAACATTGTTGGCGCGCAAGCTAAAGCAGACCTGTTACTCCAGCTAAGCGAACAATTGTCATTGCAGCGGCATCAAGTTATTGCCATGGGTGATGGGGCTAATGACTTGTTAATGATGCAACAGGCGGGGCTCAGTGTGGCGTATCACGCTAAACCGACTGTGCAGGCGCAAACTGATTGCCAGCTCAATCAAACGGGTTTAAATGCTGTTATTGATCTGTTAAAAGCCTAAACCATGAAACAGCCCTTATTATCTGTCCAAGGACTGAAGACTGAATTTAACCAAGCGCAGGGCTTGGTTAAGGCGGTTGATGGGGTCAGTTTTGATATCGCTGAGGGTGAAACCTTTGCCCTAGTCGGTGAGTCGGGGTGTGGTAAGTCGGTGTTGGCTTTGTCGGTGATGAGGTTGTTATCAAATAACGCCAAAATCACCGCGGGTAAAGTGATCTATCGTGGCACGGATTTATTGCAGATAGCAGAAAAACAAATGCGAGCGGTGCGGGGCTTTCGTATCGCGATGATTTTTCAAGACCCCATGACCTCACTCAACCCAGTGATGAGCGTCGGTGAACAGATTGGCGAAGCGGTTTTATTGCATAAAAAACTCCCTAGATCAGCGGTTAAAGAAAGGGTTGTCGAATTAATCAAGCAAGTGGGCATCGCCGATGCAGAGGCGCGCTATGCATCGTTCCCGCACCAATTATCAGGTGGCATGATGCAACGGGTCATGATTGCTATGGCGTTAGCGAATGAGCCAGATTTGTTAATTGCAGATGAACCAACCACCGCCTTAGATGTCACCATTCAAGCGCAAATTTTGGAGTTATTAAAAGACCTGCAGCGTGAACTGGGGATGTCTTTATGGATTATTAGCCATGATCTAGGCATCGTGTCAGATATTGCCGATAGGGTTGCAGTCATGTACGCCGGTCAATTGGTAGAAGTGGCCACGCGGGACAGCTTTTTTAATCAAGCTGCACACCCATACAGCCAGCGACTATTCGCTGCCTTGCCAAAAATGGATAAACGGGATAAGGCCTTAGTGACCTTGCCCGGCTCGGTACCACGACTAAGCCAAACCTTTAACGGCTGTCGTTTTGCAGAACGTTGTGATTATCAACAACCGGCTTGTACCTCAATTGCCAAGGTGGCTTGGCATTCAGTTGCTGACGACCACCTTGCCCGTTGTTTGCGTCTCGATGAGGTCGTCGCTAAGCCAATAAATACCCCTGAATTTATTAAGCAGCAAACAACATCTACTTCCAACAAGGTATTACAAGTCAATAATTTAAAGATTCATTTTGCCATCAAAAAAGGTATTTTAAAGCGCACCGTGGGCTTTGTTAAAGCAGTTGATGGCGTTAGTTTTGATCTTGTATCCGGTGGTACAACAGCTTTAGTGGGCGAGTCGGGTTGCGGCAAAACCACCTTAGGTAAGGGCTTGTTGAAATTACTGCCTATCACCTCGGGCGAGGTGTATTACCAAGAAAAAAACTTAGTTGATATGCCCGAGCAAACCTTCCGTTCTTACCGTGAACAATTACAAATTATTTTTCAGGACCCTTTTTCGTCGATGAACCCTCGAATGCTTGTGATTGATATCTTGCAAGAAGGCTTGCAGGCACTAAAGCCGACATTAAGCAATTTAGAAGTTGAAGCACAGTGCGCCTATTTGTTACAGAAAGTGGGTCTAAACGCTGACGTTTTGTACCGTTATCCACATGAGTTTTCAGGCGGGCAACGCCAGCGAATTTGTATTGCCCGAGCATTAGCGGTCAAACCATCAATTATCGTGTGTGACGAACCCACCAGCGCGCTGGATGTCTCGGTGCAGGCGCAAGTATTAAATCTATTGCAACAATTACAACAGGAGCAGGGGCTTAGTTACTTATTTATCACCCATGATTTGTCGGTAGTATCGTATTTGGCCGATACCGTCGCGGTGATGTATTTGGGGCGCATTGTCGAATACGGCACGGTAGAGGAGGTACTTAATGCGCCAGCACACCCGTATACCAAAGCCTTAATCAATGCGGTTCCAAGTTGGGACAATAGTGTACAGAAAACCATTAATAAGTTGCCGGATACCATGCCGTCAGCCGCTAACCCACCCTCGGGCTGTCATTTCCATACCCGATGTGCACAGGTGATGCCCATTTGCTCAACGGTTGAGCCGAAGAACATTAATGTATCTGCCAGTCATAGTGTTTGCTGTTTACAGTTTGACGATACGGCAGTTAAGCCTTAAGAACGGGTAACATCAACGATAATTTTAAGCTTTTGCCCAGGCTTCAAATACTTTTTATTTAATTGGTTCCAGTGTTTTAAATCGCTGATATCGACCTTAAATCGTTTGGATATAAGGTACAAAGAGTCGCCATTTTTTACCGTGTAACGAATCGTTTGGTGTTTATTTAAAGGTGACACCCGTACAGTTGGATGAGATGTCCCATCCGTTAACCAAATGTTTAATAATTGATTGGGTTTAAGTAGGTCGCCCGGTGCCATGGCATTCCATTTGGCTAGTTGACGTACCGACACCTGATGCTGTTGAGCGATGCGCCAAAATGAGTCGCCCCGTTTAACGCGATATTGCAAGCGTTCGCCCGAACGTGGCTTATTAACAATGGCCTTTTTACGCATGCTGGTGCTACCGCTATACAAGCTTTCATCATAACGTGCGGTTGGAATTAATAAATATTTTCCAGCACGAATCGCGTGAGTTGAAATTCGATTGGCCTGTTTAATTAATGCCACAGAGGTTCGATAACGCCTAGCTAACTGACCGAGTGTTTCGCCTGATCTAACCTTATGCCGTTGCCATTTAACACGTTGGTCATCCGCGAGTTGTGCTATCTCTTGTTTAAACTGCGGCGCTTTATCAATGGGTATAAGTAAGTAATGCGGGCCGTGAGGGTCAGTAGCCCACTGATTAAAGGCAGGGTTAAGTTGATACAGTTCATCAATACTGATATCAGCAAGTTCTGACGCCCTGGCTAAATCAATTTGTTTAACGATATCAATCGTTTCAAAATAGGGCGTGTTAAGGATCGCTTGTAATTTAACTCCATACTGTTCAGCATTCGCTAATATATGCGCAATGGCGATTAACTTGGGTACATATTGGCGCGTTTCTTTACGTAGGGCTAATGACCAATAGTCGGTGCTAGCGTCGCGTTTAAGGTTTTGTTTAATGGCATTCGAAACCGTACCGCCGCCTGCATTATAGGCGGCTAAGGCCAAAAACCAGTCGTTATCAAAACGATTGGACAGCTTGCTTAAGTACGTTAATGCAGCTTGGGTAGAGGCGTGAACGTCTCGCCTTCCATCGTACCACCAGCTCTGTTTTAAGCCGTAGTAACGGCCCGTAGATGGGATAAACTGCCATAAGCCGGCGGCCCTGCCGTGCGAATAGGCAAAGGGTCGATAAGCACTCTCAACAATGGGTAGTAGGGCTAGTTCGCCAGGTAGCTGACGTTTTTCAACCTCATTGACGATGTAGTAAAGATAGGGTGCTGCATTTTTTTGTACCTGCTCAATATAGTTGGGGTGCTTGCTATACCAATCAATTTGAGCTTGAACACGATCGTTATTAACCTGAGGTAACTGGTACAGTGCAAACAAGCGCTGCCAAAGGTCAGCGTTGGCCTGTGGTGTTTCAGTTTGATTGTCAGCCTCTTTAATGACGGCAGCGGTTTGAACGGCGTCGTCAAGTTGGCTGAACTTAGTTTGCGTTAATGATCTAACAGAAAGAGAAGAACAAGAGAAGAGTAAAAGACAGCTGGTAAATAAAAGGAACTTAATCGTTTTATTTATGATTAAATATTGCATTAACAGAGGTTGATTGTGAAATTATTCGATCTGCACATTATAGTTTGTTTATATCATGCTGAATAAGAAAAAATCACCGACAAAAAATTCAGTCGGGCTTCGTCATTGGTTTAAAACGCCGATAGGCGCGATTTATCGGCGTAGTGAATCAGCCTTATTAAGCCAAAAACTGAGTGAAAACTTTCGTGCCGAAGTCCTACAGCTTGATTTTGTAGGCTGGGAAGACGAGTTTCACGAGGCGATGCGTTTTGCGCACTATACAATTTTAGATAACTTAACGAGTGATAAAACCCAATATACCCGTGTTGTTGGTGACGCAGACAGCTTGCCGATAGAGACGCATAGTATCGATATTGTTATCATGCCGCATACCTTGGAGTTTGAGTCGAACCCCCACCAAGTGCTGCGTGAAGTAGCTCGGGTGCTTAAGCCGGAAGGGATCGTTTTATTGATGGGCTTTAACCCGTGGGCGGTTTGGCACTTACCACGGTTTGTACCCAAAGCACGGCGAAAATCACCCTGGAATGGCCGCTTTATTAGTCGCTACCGGGTGGTCGACTGGTTGAAATTGCTTAATTTTGATATTGAGGTTAGCCGGGGTTGCTGCTTGTTTCCGATGCTTAAGCAACAGTCGTTTAAAAAGCAAAACATACTTATTGAAAAAGTAGCAGCCTGGTTGCCCTTTATGCCCGCTGCGTACTTTATTATGGGGGTCAAGCGTTTGGCCGGAGGTACGCCCATCTTTCATTTACATAACTTAAAACAGCGATTTATTTCGCCCACAGCAGAACCAGCAACTAAAATAATTTATGTCGAAAAAAAAAGTGCAGATATACACTGACGGTGCGTGCCGTGGAAACCCCGGTATTGGCGGTTGGGGGGCGACGCTTAGCTACAATGGAAACGTTAAAGAAATTTATGGTGGTGAGCAACTAACAACCAATAACCGAATGGAAATGATGGCAGTTATTGAGGCACTCAGTGCCTTAACAAAAGCCAGTGACGTCACCCTATACAGCGACTCTAAGTACGTGCTTCAAGGCATTAATGACTGGATGCCTAACTGGAAAAAAAGAAACTGGAAAACGGCGAGTAAGCAAGCGGTCAAAAACGTTGATTTATGGCAAAAAATTGACCAATTAGCACAGGCCCACGATATTAAATGGGTATGGGTTAAAGGACATAGCGGCGACCCGGGTAATGATCGTGCCGATGAACTCGCTAATTTGGGTGTCGATACATTATGAGACAAATTATTTTAGATACTGAGACTACCGGTTTAGAGCCCAAGCAAGGCCATCGAATTATTGAGGTGGGTTGTGTCGAACTCGTCAACCGACGTTTAACAGGCAATAATTTTCATTATTACTTAAACCCGCAACGCGACATCGACGAAGGCGCGGTGGCGGTGCACGGATTAACCACTGAGTTTCTATCGGATAAACCGCTGTACGAAGCCATTGCCGAAGAACTGTATGAGTATTTAAAAGGTGCCGAAGTGGTTATCCATAACGCCGCGTTTGACGTCGGCTTTATTAACCACGAATACCGCCTAATGGGCTTTGAGCACAGCGATATGGCAAGCTGGTGCGAGGTGACCGATTCCTTGCACATGGCCCGAAAAATGTTTCCTGGTCAACGTAATAGCCTAGATGCCTTATGTAAACGGTTTGAAATAGACAACAGTCGCCGACAGTTGCATGGCGCCTTGTTAGATGCCGAAATTCTGGCCGACGTGTATTTAATGCTGACTGGCGGGCAAAACTCATTATTTGCCGATGACAGTGCGGTGAATATCGAGTTTGAGCCCAAGGTGTTCGACGTAAACCGGCCTAAATTAAGCGTTATCAGTGCGACGCCAGATGAGATTTTGCATCACCAGCAGCGCTTAGAGGCGATTAACAAATCCAGCAACGGGCATTGCCTGTGGGCTCAGCTCAACAACCCTTCCGATTAATCTAAAGCAAACGGTATAAAGAATTATGTTGAATAACGTCATCAAATTAACCCTTATCAGTGCCTTATCTATTACTTTGGTGCTGCCGATTATTAGCTATGCAGTTGAGATTAAAACCACCATTCAACACACGCAGTTAGTTGAAGAAAAACAATCAGAATCGAATAAATACCTAACCGCAAAACAAACGTATAACATCGTCACAGCACAGCCGAAAGAGGTTTTATTTATTGACGTTAGAACCCCGTCGGAAATTGAGTTTGTTGGTTGGACACCCCTAGTGGATGCAGTTATACCGTATATGAGTAATGATTTTGATGAATGGGATGAGCAAAGTCAGCGTTATACGAAAGTGATTAATGGTGATTTTCCTATCGTATTTGAAGAATTGCTGACCGAAAAAGGGTTCAATAAAG
>JAGPVU010000108.1 GCA_018066825.1 Cycloclasticus sp. | reverse complement strand
AATGACATACGCTAAAATAGCCACGGCCATATAGCTGAGCAGTGCATATATCCAAGGTAAAAAAACCGCTAACGGCCAAAGAATAATCTGATCAAGATCACTCACCAAACGCTGCAGCAAATCGCCACGTGTTTGTTGATGTAAATTGGCAGGGTCTTTCGCAACCCGCTGATCCCAAACCCAAAGGCGTAAAATTCTTAATAAATCGAGCAAGTGATTATGCGCCGTTACCTGCTCTCCATAACGCCCAGCCGTGCGTAAGATTGCCATGAAGCGCACGATTGCTCCGGGAGCTAGATAATTAAAAACCAGATTCAACCCTATCGCTGTTGCCAACCCCGCAGCACTAATAAACCAACCGGAAACCCCCAACAAAGTAATACCTGCCAAGCTGGCTAAAGCGCCGACAATAACAGGAATGAGAAAACCCCAAAAATTGGTCAATAAAAGGCGCTTAAAAGACAGCTTACTCATTTTATTCATGCAAACCTTCTTTGGTTAGAGCCCAGTGTTTATCAGCCCATAAAATAGGGTGCGTATCGTGGCTAACAATCAGCAACGTTTTACCTTGTGATACTTGGTTTAAGGTATCTAATATTGCATCGGCGGTTTCTGTATCTAAGCCAGAGCAAGGCTCATCAAGCAACCAAACATCGGCATGAGATAAGAGTGCTCGTGCAATTGAAAGCCGTTGCATCTGCCCCCCTGACAAACCCGACCCTAACTCCGTCAAAGATGTCTCCAACCCATTTGGCATTGCTTGAATAAATACATCGCTTTGGCTTTTAACCAGAGCCTCTTGCAATTCGGCCTCGCTCGGCGCTTCAATGCCCAATAATAAATTTCGCTTAATGCTGCCGTTTACCCACTCAGGAGTTTGTGGCAACCAAGCTAACTGACGTCGCCACTTGGAGATATTCAACTCAGAAAATGCTTTGCCATTAATAAAAAATTGCCCTTGGTACGTTTCTTCGAACCCTAATAAAAGATGCAATAAACTTGATTTACCAACCCCAGACTCGCCGCTTAACCAAATGCGCTCGCCGGCAAATACATCGACAGAAATAGGCGCTAAACGATGACGACCAGATTCGAGCCAGCTTAAATTTCTAAAGCTCAGAAAAGCGTTTTTGTTAATAGCGTTTTTATCTGTCGGTTTTTCTTGTGGAGAGAGCGTATTTTCAGAGACTTCCTGTTCAGAAGAAAGGTGTTCAGAGATGGTCTGTTTAGGATAGCTATTCAATATTTCTAACAAATCCGTCGCCGCAGCTTCCGCCTTTTGCTTTGCGTGGTAATCATTACCGAGCTGACGCAACGGCAAATAAAATTCAGGGGCCAGCAATAAAAGAAATATTCCCTGCGCTAACGTCACCGGAGAACTACCCAGCTGCCAAGGCAATAATTCGAGCAACCCCAGCCCTAAATACAAAGCAATCATAGCAATGGACAGAGAAGCAAATAACTCAAGAGTGGCAGTCGATAAAAAGGCTAAAAACAACACTCCCATTGTGGTGCGTTGATATTCTTCAGAGCTATGAGATAGCCGGTTTTTTGCGGCATCGGTTTTATTTAAGCGCTTTAATTCAGCTAACCCTTGGCTCAAATCCATAAACTGATTCGATAACACCGCAAGCACACTAAATTGCCGGCGGTTGGCATCAGCGGCTTTTTGCCCCACCAAAATCATAAAATAAATCACCAGAGGTGCGGTCAATATGAACACAAAAAAAACAATCCAAGAAATAGACGCAACACATAACAGAATCACACACGGAATAAGCGCCACCATAAACACTTGCGGTTTATAACGGCTAAAAAAATCATCTAATGCATCGACTTGTTCGTAAACACGAGTAGAAAGCGCAGCGTCTTCCTCAATTCTTAAACGAGCGGGTCCCAACTCAGTTAGAATCGATACTAACTTAGCGCGCAAGCTATAACGAATGTCACGACTTGCACTGGTGCAAATACGCTCTCGGCTATAATTGGCTAAAGCGCGTAACAGCAATGCAAATAAACCAAGCAAAAGAAACGACAAGGAAAGAGACTGCTCAAGCGCCATATCAGAAAACACATGCGCCAACGCCCAAGCTTGCAGTACCAAAGACACCGCAAATAACACGCCAAAAGCCTGTGCTAATCGATACTTAAACGCTTGTTGATTGGATAAATCGTTTAAAAAAATAGATTCTGGTGTTTTGATACGTCCTGACTTAGGCGATACTTTTTCTGCTTTATTTTTTACCATAAAATGTACGTCTATCCTCAATTATGAAACCACACCAGTTGTGTTATTAAACGTAGGTAGTTAACCCCCGGAAAACAAGAATAGCCAAGTTGAAATCAATAATAAGTGTTAGCTAAAAAACATAAAAAAAAGCCTGTAGGAAGAATAATACCAGCGAACCGCCTAACGGACGACCTGCATAAAATATTTACGGTATTCAGTGCTCTTTGTATCGTTTGCTAGTAATGCGATGTTCGTGCCTTTTGAGTATTCGATGTCACTCTAAGACGATAGTCATTTCTGGGATAGGTGATATTTGAAAAGTCTGGGGAGGGAACTGCTAAAATTTAGTTGGTAATTACTTAATGGGAGACTATTAAGAAAATTGGCCCGCCCTGCAAGAATCGAACTT
>JAGPVU010000072.1 GCA_018066825.1 Cycloclasticus sp. | reverse complement strand
ACGCACAGCGACTGAAAATTCGCTCTGAGCGTCGGCCTGCATTTTGGCGTAAGCCGCTTTAATAGCGCTTTCAAGTTCAGCTTGAAAGGGTGTGTCGATGACCCATTGCCTGATTTCTTTACCCGCGACCGCTAAGGCGTTGACATCATCAACGTCTAAGGCAGTTAATTTATCGTGTATGCGTGCGTCAATACCGCTTTGAGATAAAAAGTCCCTAAATGCAGCAGCGGTTGTCGCAAAGCCGCCGGGGACGTCAACACCAACGGACGCCAAGTTGCTAATCATTTCACCTAGGGACGCATTTTTTCCACCAACGTGTTCAACGTCGTTCATGCCGGTTGAGTCGAGCCAAACAATATAATCTTCCAACTTTCTATCCTCGGTTTAGTTTAGAATTTAATGTAATCAAGCATTTTAACAAAAAACCACGCTTAATATTTAATGAATCTTTAATGAAAAATAGAATAATCTTTTTTGTCTCTGATCGAACGGCGATTACCGCAGAAACGCTGGGCAATACACTGATGACACAATTCGAGAGTGTGAAACAGGAACGCCACGTTATCCCCTTTATTGATACCGAAAAAAGGGCCCTTGAAGTGAGGGATCGAATCAATAAAGTGAGTGCTAATAGTGAAGAGCGGCCGATTGTTTTTAGCACGTTCACTGATGATAAATTACGTGAAATAATATCCTTAAGTGACTGTCTTTTCTATGATTTATTTAATGATTACATCACTAGGATGGAAGCGGACTTAAGCCAGGAGTCATCGCATATTGCGGGTAAAAGTCACGGTCTGGTCGATAGAAACTCGTACGAGTCTCGCATTCGTGCAGTTAATTATGCCTTGGTGAATGACGACGGTGCACGCTTAGACCATTATGAAATGGCCGATGTGATTTTAGTGGGTGTATCGCGTACAGGTAAAACGCCGACGTCTTTGTACTTAGCGCTTCAGTACGGTATTTTCCCTGCCAATTTCCCTATTACTGACGGTGATTTAGATAATACGCAGTTACCAAAAGCGATTAAACCGTTTAAAGATAAGTTGTTCGGCCTAACCATTGCAGCTGAGCAATTAAGTCGTATTCGCGAAGAAAGACGCCCCGGTAGCCCGTATGCCTCATTACGTACCTGTCAGCGTGAAATCTCGCAAGTAGAAGAAATTTTTCAATTGGAAAAAGTCCCTTATTTGAATGTCACATCAATTTCTATTGAAGAAATTGCTGCACAAATTCGCTTAACACGTGATCTGGATGATAAGCAGTTTTAAAACCTTGTACACATAGGGTATCATCCACGCCTTTTACTTCAGCGCGGAGATAATGTAGTCGATGAGTCAGCAAAACTTTCACCTTGGGCAGCGTTGGGTTAGTCATTCGGAAACCGAATTGGGCTTGGGTACTGTTGAGTCAATCGAAGGGCGTCATCTCAGTTTATTTTACCCGGCAGTTGAAGAAACTCGAGTCTATGCGCTCGATAATGCGCCCCTTAGCCGGGTACTGTATGGTGTGGGTGACGTGGTGCGCAGTAACGATGGAGACCCGTTAACCGTTCAACAAACTCAGTTGCATAACCATTGTATGATTTACCTCTGCAGTAATGACAAAGGTGAACAGGCGGTGTTGCACGAAGTCGATTTAAGTAGCACGGGTGCGTTCAACAAACCTCAAAGTCGCTTGTTTACAGGTCAAATTGATAAAAACAAATTATTTGAATTACGCCTTAAAACATTAGAGTTCCAACGCAAGCTGGACCAGTTTGAACATTACGGTTTATCAGGCCCGCGGGTACAATTATTACCGCATCAATTTTATATTGCTAACAAAGTAACGCAACGCGCTGCAGCTCGCGTGTTATTGGCTGATGAGGTGGGGCTTGGTAAAACCATCGAGGCTGGCTTGATCTTACATCAACAATTATTGACAGGCGCCATTGATCGCGTATTAATCGTGGTGCCTGATGCTTTAATTCACCAGTGGCTGGTTGAGTTATTACGACGTTTTAATCTGTCGTTTACCATCTTAGATCAGGAACGTTGCGAAGCCATTTCTGAAGAAGGCGATATTAACCCCTTTGAAACAGCTCAATTGGTGCTTTGTCAGTTATCTTTTTTATCACAACACGACGATTATCACGCGCAGGCCTTATCGGCTGGATGGGATTTAATGATCGTTGATGAGGCACATCATTTGTTTTGGAATGCCGATAAAGTGAGCCCTGAGTATGACTGTATTGAACAATTAGCCAAAACCATCCCCGGACTGTTGTTACTAACAGCTACCCCTGAACAACTCGGTGTCACCAGTCATTTTGCCCGTCTTCGTTTGCTTGACCCTGATCGTTACTACGATCTTGAGACGTTTCGTGACGAGCAAATAGGTTACCAAGCGATTAACCGTTTAATTAAACAGTTAATGGCGTTAAGCCTAGAAGAGATCTTAGCAGACAACCGTTTAACGACCGACTTAAGTCAACGGTTGGGCGCAGAGAGTTTGCTCGCCGATGATGTGTCGGTGCAGGGGCTTATTGAGGCGCTTTTAGATCGGCATGGCACCGGCCGAGTGTTGTTTAGAAATACCCGTGACAACATTGATGTCTTTTCCTCGCGCCAGTTACACGTTCATGAATTACCCTCACTGCCTGTCATGGATTATGCTGGCATGGATCAACCCTCCGCGCTGATTAATGCGCTGCTGCCAGAGGTGGCCTTGGGTGAAGATTGGTTGACCGGCGATCCACGCATAGAGTGGCTAGCAAGCTGGCTGTCCGAGCATAAAACCGACAAGGTATTATTGATTTGTGCGCAACAACAAACGGCTGAGGAGTTACATGAGTTTTTAAAACTGCACAGCAGCGCTAAATCTGCCGTTTTTCATGAAGGCATGAGCTTGATTGCCAGAGACAGGGCGGCAGCCTATTTTGCCGACTTAGATGAAGGTTCACAGGTTTTAATTTGTTCTGAGATTGGTAGTGAAGGGCGAAACTTTCAATTTGCCCACCATTTGGTTTTATTTGACTTGCCGTTGAACCCTGACTTACTCGAGCAACGTATTGGACGCTTAGATCGTATTGGCCAAACGGGCATCGTGCATATCCATGTGCCGTATTCAAAAGGGTCGGCACAGCATCGTTTGCTGCGTTGGTATGACGAAGGTTTACAAGCCTTTAGTCGAGTTTGTTCGAATGGGCACCACATTTATGCGGCGGTCAAAACCACCTTAAAAGACGCCTTGTTAATTGAGGGTGGCGAAGTAGACTTTGAGTCTATCATTGCCACAAGCCGAGCGTTATTGGAGCAAACGAGCAAAGAAATGCAAGAAGGCAGAGACCTAATGCTGGAACTTAATTCGTGCAGGCACGAGGATGCCCAAGCGATCGTGGATGCGGTGAGTTTATCCTCCAGTCAGTTAGAGCTATCGGACTATATGGAAAACGTGTTCGAAAACTTTGGCGTTGAACAACAGCACCATAGCGATGATAGTATCGTGGTTAAGCCTACGGGACACATGCTAAGCGAAACTTTTTCTGGCTTAAACGAAGAGGGCCTAACCGCGACCTATAATCGAAAAATAGCCTTGTCACGGGAAGATTTCCACTTCCTAACGTGGGAGCACCCGATGGTGACGGGGGCGATGGAGCATATAATTAATAGCGAATTTGGTAATTCGACATTTTGTACCATGGCGTTACCACCAGTGCCTGCAGGCACCCTTATTCTAGAAGCCATTTTCACCAGCCACTGCCCGGCACCAAAACGCTTACAGTTACACCGCTATTTACCGCATACCATGCAACGGATTGTGGTGGGCAGTAACGGTTTAGATATGACGAATATGTTAAAGCCTGAACATATTTCGGCGCGTATACAGTTCGTTAAAAAAGCGGTTGCACTCAACATTATTGAGCATGGCCAAGAAGCAATAAAATCCCTGATTTCAAAAGCAGAAATGCTTGTCCTTGAGCATCAAAAAGCATTAATAGAAACGAGTGTTTTGCAAATGGAACGAGAAGAGACCGCGGCGCTTGATCGTTTGCTCGCATTGGCTAAGGTTAACCCCAATATACGTGAAGTAGAGATTGAGCAACAACGTGAAGCAATAACCCATATTCGAGCCCATATTGAGCGCAGTTCGTATAAACTTGACGCCATTCGGGTTATATTGTTGACAGACTAACATTTTGTACGGGGTCGTCATGAAAGCCTATTTACTTATCTGTTTACTATTTGTTTATTTAGTGAGTCCCTTAGTAGCGGCATCGGACGACACAGGCTTTGCTGCAAGCCAAGTGACTATGCGTGCGATTCAAGTGTCAGAGCATGCGTGGTACGTTAAAGGTTTAGATGGCATGGCAACCGAAAACGAAGGCTTTATTTCAAATGCAGGTTTTGTTGTTACTAGCGAGGGTGTTGTTGTGTTTGATGCGCTGGGAACGCCTGCGTTGGCGAAAAAACTGGTCACAGCTATACAAGGCATCACTGATCAGCAGATTGTTAAACTCGTTGTTAGTCATTACCATGCAGACCACGTTTTAGGTGCACAGGTTTTTAAAGCATTAGGGGCCGAGGTTATCGCGCCGAAAGGTGCCTATAAGTATATCGAATCATCATTCGCACAAGATCGTTTGGACGAACGGCGGGTGTCACTTTACCCTTGGGTTGATGACGCTACTTATTTGCTGAAACCCGATCGAATTATCGAAAGTGCTGAGCGATTTAGTTTGGGTGGGATCGACTTTTTAATTAATGTGGTTGGCCCTGCGCATTCTGACGGTGATATGACGCTGTACGTTGAAAACGACCGCGTGTTGTTTGCTGGCGACATTATTATTGAAGGGCGTGTGCCGTTTTTAGGCAGTGTGCACACTAAATTTTGGTTACAAACGTTAGAGAAAATGGAACTTCAGTCATTACAAGCTTTGATACCGGGCCATGGTTTAGCCGCGTCAGAACCTGCAAAAACCTTGTCGCTTACGCGCCGCTACTTGGCGTATATACGGCAACAAATGGCTCTTGCTGTTGATGAACTGCAAGCCTTTGATGAAGCCTACTCAGCAACAGATTGGTCAGAATTTTCGAATTTACCAGCGTTTGCAGAAGCCAATAGGAAAAATGCGTACCAGGTGTATTTGTCGCTTGAGGCTGAAGCCTTGGAAGACTAAGCCGCTAACTTTCTCAAAAACACCCATTCATTGCTGGTTGACTCTTCTGCGCAGTATTGATAACCGGCGGTGTCAAAGTCTTTAATGGCATCAGGGCTTTCGATCCGGTTTTTAATAATGTAAGCGCTCATCATGCCGCGCGCTTTTTTGGCGTAGAAGCTAATAATTTTATAGCGGTCATTTTTCCAGTCTTTAAACACCGGGGTAATGACACTGGCGTTTAAAAGCTTAGGTTTTACCGCTTTAAAGTATTCATTAGAGGCTAGATTGATAAGCACGGGGTTTGCTAAGGCCTCAATTTCTTGGTTCATTTGATCGGTAATTTTATTGCCCCAAAACGCATATAAATTCTTACCTTGATTGTTTTCAAAGCGTGTGCCCATTTCAAGACGATACGCCTGGATTAAATCTAAGGGTTTAAGTAAGCCATATAAGCCAGACAATATACGTAAGTGTTGATTAGCCCAGTTGAGATCATTATCAGACAGCGATTCAGCGTTTAAGCCTTCGTACACATCGCCTTTAAAGGCAAGTAATGCCTGTTTACTGTTTTTGGGTGTGAAAGGCAGTTGCCATTGTATAAAACGGTTGCTATTTAACGTACCCAGTTTGTCACTAATGCCCATAAGGGATGAAACATCGCTAGGTGACAAGGTTTTCAATTGATCTATAAGTGTTTCAGCCTCATTTAAAAAATAGGGCTGTGAATGCAGTTGAGTGCTAGCAGGCGTTTCAAAATCTAAGGTTTTAGCGGGCGATATAACTAATAACATTCTATGCGTCCATCGTTGTCTTGTATGCAGCTTATTGTACGGGGATAAAAAAAAATTTGTAAATGTAAATTTACACCTTGTGAAGTGATATTTTAGTAGTCTAGGAAAATCTTTCAATCGTTAGAAAAAACATCCTTCTCATTGACTTGTTATTGAAAAATAGGATATATTGCAATGCAGTATAACGATGTTTTTAATCATTTCAGAGGTACCAAAATATGAGTAAATCTATTGCCCTTGTAACAGGTGGCTTAGGCGGTATTGGCACAGAGATTTCAAAGAAATTAGCAGCTAATGGTTTCACTGTTATCGCAACAACATTTAATAAAGAAATTGAGAACGCGGATCAGTGGGTTGCGGAACAAAAAGAGTCGGGTTTCGACTTTATTGTCGAAGAAGCCGATGTGACTGATTTCGCGGCCTGTGCTGCGATGGTAAAAAGAGTGGAAGAAGCCCATGGGCCGATTAACGTGTTGGTTAATTGCGCGGGTATTACGCGCGATGGTTTTTTGAAAAACATGGATGAATCAAGTTGGGATGCCGTTCTTTCGACCAATCTAGACGGTGTCTACAATATGACCAAAAATGTTTTAGATTATATGTTATCTAGAGAATTTGGACGTATCATCAATATTTCTTCAGTTAATGGCCAACGTGGCCAGTTTGGTCAAACAAACTATTCGGCTGCAAAAGCAGGTATGCACGGTTTTACCATGGCGTTGGCACAAGAAGTTGCGCGTAAAGGTATTACTGTCAACTCTGTCAGTCCTGGGTATATCGCGACGAGTATGGTCATGGCGATTGATGAAAGCATTCGCAATAATCTGATTTCACAAATCCCTATGCAGCGACTGGGCGAACCGGCTGAAATAGCAAATACAGTTGGGTTTTTAGCGTCAAGTGAGGCTAACTATATAACTGGCGCTAACATTCCAGTTAATGGTGGTTTGTTTACCAGTTTCTAGCTAGTTATTGTTTGTAATAAAAAAGGCGATCTTATGATCGCCTTTTTTATTGACAGCGAGTCATTTAATGGCTATTAATTCACTAGCGTTCCCATAAACAACAAGGAGTGGTGTATATGAATGATGATATGGTAAAAAAATGGACTGCACTTAGCAAGAAAGCGCAGGAATCGTTAAAAAAGCTGAATTCATTGAATACAAGTTCATTGAAGCAGCTCACTAAACTGCAAATGGATATGGTATCTAGTTGCCTAGAAGGGGGCGTTGAAAAGGCCAAAAGCCTGAGTAAGGCTCAATCGTTATCCGAATTAATGACGATGCAGTCGACTCTGTATAAAGAATTGTCAGAGAGAGTGTTAAAAAACGCCCAAAGTTCGGTAAAAGTTGCGATGGAAACCAAGCACGCGATGAGTGAACTTATAAAACAGGGGTTATCCGATGTGTCCCCTATTGTTGTAAAAACGTCGGTTCGTTCGACGGTTAAAAAAACGGGGGCGGCAAGTAAAGCAACGGCTAAACCGACAGCTAAGAAAACGACCGCCAAACCGGTAACTAAGAAAACAGCCGCCAAACCGGTAGCCAAGAAAGCGACCGCCAAACCGGCAACTAAGAAAACAGCCGCCAAACCGGTAGCTAAGAAAACAGCCGTCAAACAGGTAGCTAAGAAAACGACCGCCAAACCGGCAACTAAGAAAACAGCGGCCAAGCCGGCAACTAAGAAAACGACCGCCAAACCGGTGGCTAAGAAAACAGCGGCCAAGCCTGCAGTTAAAAAAGCAGCCGCTAAGCCTGCAGTTAAGAAAACAGCGGCCAAGCCCGCCGCTAAGTTAGAAATGCCAAAGCCGCCAATTCAATCACGGGCTGAAGGTGATGCTAAAAAATAGGTGTGAGACATGATGCCATCAACGAAACAAGTTTATTAGGGCGTATATGAAAGCGACTATAGAAATTGATGCGACTCCACAAGAAATGAGGGAGCTATTAGGCTTGCCCGAAGTGCAAAAGCTACAAAAAGAAATCATGGAAAAGATTCGTGAGAGAATGCTCGACGCTATCGAAACCAATGATTTAGACGAGTTAATGAAGCTTTATATGCCAACAACAGAGCACCTTTCAGCTGTTGAGGGAATGCAAAAGGCCATGTGGGATGCGATGACTCAAGGTATGCATATCTCAACGAAGAAAAAATAAACCGTTTAACTTAACCAGTTGTGCAGTAGGTTTATTAGTTTTTTTTGCGTTTTTAAACTGGTAAAAGCGCCGATGTGGCCACCTTCTAAGGCGTGCTCTTGGTAGAGCTCGGGTTTAATGTGCTGTTTTAGTGCTTGGCTCGAACTGGGTGGCACGATGTGGTCGAGTTTGGCGTATAGGTTTAATACGGGGCATAGGATATTAGCAAGTGATACCGCTTGGCCTGCAAGACTCAGCTGCCCTTTGTGCAACTTGTTTTGTTGATAAAAATTTTGCATAAATTCAACGGCGGCTTGACCGGCCAAATCAGGGTTATCGTTTAACCATTTTTCCATGCGTAAAAAGTGTTCAAGTGCTCGGTTGTTCTTGTTGAGGTGTTCTATTTGTCGATAATTATCACGGTTTAATTGGTATGGTTTTAAGGTTTCAAATAGTAGGCTAATCGTATCGCCAGAAATATTGCCTGCGGTATTAATTAATGCAGTCGGCTCTATGTGTCGAGTCCAAAGTGATAAAGGGTTGTCTTTAGTGTGGAAATCTACCGGGGTAACTAAGGTCACCAGCTTTCTAATGTCACCACGGTGGAGTGCGCTATAACAGAGTGAGAAAACACCACCTTGGCAGATGCCTAGTAGGTCAATTTTTTTTATTTGATTGAGGCGCTTTACGTGTTGCACACAACGATACAATTGCCCATTAATGTAGTCATTTAAATCGGTCAGCGAATCACTGCTATCCGGGTAGCCCCAGTCGATGAGATAAACAGGGTGGCCCTTTTCTAAAAGCCGTAAAACTAAGGATCTGTCATCGTCTAAATCAGTTATGTAAGGGCGGTTGACTAGCGCATAAACGATGAGAACAGGCGTTTTTTTTTGCTTCACCTGTCGTGCTGAAAAACGAAATAAACGCAGTTTGTTTTCTTGGTGGATTAACGTTTTTGGGGTGTCGCCGACAGATATGCTGGGTTGTTCGTCAAATGTTTTAAATCGTTCTAGCAATAAAGCAAAATCGTCCTGCCATTGATTTTTTTTTGTTGGCTTGAATGCAGGCATAGAAGGAAGGGTGTTTAGTGGCGTTTTTTAAGGCGTTGATCCAAGCGGTGTATAGTGGCCTCAGTGTGTTCTTTGTAGTTCGAAAATTCGATGCGTAATTGGTGTAGTGCTGTCTTTAAATCATCGATGGCTTGTTGTGAAGGAAGACCCAGCTGTTGACTCAACTGTGTACCAAAAACCTGTTGTTGTGTTTTTAATTGATTCAGCGCTTCAAATAAGCGTCTTTGAGCATCGATGTAAGGTTCAGTTTGACTGACTTTTTTAAAGGTCTCCTCGCCAGCTTGAAGCCAGTGTTTGCATACGTGTTCTTCCGTCGGTTCAGCATCGATTTGTTGTTGAAGTTGTTCAAAACGCAGTAAAGCGAGTTGACCAAGTTCGGTGTGTAATTGATTAATGTCAACAAAAGCGCCGTGCAGATCCTTTAAGCTATCGTGTGCCTGTTGCGTTGACGGGTTAAACAGCGACCATAGCGTATCCATCGCAGGGGCCTCGTTGTTAGCGGACGCAGCATTAAGAGTATAAAAGCATTTAAACCAATCCTTAGTTTGTTCTGTCGTAGGGCCTTTCTCTGCCCAGCTGTTTGGCAGCGCCCAAAATGATGATAGATCTGTTTCCTTGCTGTTTAGAGATTGAATAAACTGCTGGTAGAAAAGCCCTTGCTCATTAAAGTGAGCCAGTAAGGGCTTATATTGCTCGGGTATCGTGTTTTCGACAATCGAGCGAAATTGTTCAAAAATAGTCTCAGGGCTTGTCTTAGCGTCGTCTGTCATGAAGGTCACGTTTGCTGATTCAGCATGATTTTAGAGGCTTACAGCAAGAACGTACAGGTGAATTAGCTGTTTAATACGTTTGCATGATGATAGCGTCTTGACGTTTGATCAAATCATTCGACCAATGTTCGACACCCCAGTCTAAAATATCGCTTAAATGACAGCTGAATAGTTCAGCGGGTGGTTTTAGGTTCAAATAGGCCAGCGTGCTTATTAGCGTGTCTCTAACGGGCGATAAAGAAATATCCTCTGCGTAGGTTTGCTTGCTTAGCTTAATCCCTTGAGCGTCGCTTATAACTGGGATATGGGCATAAATAGGGGGCTTGATGCCAAGTAATTGTTGTAAAAAAAGTTGTTGAGCGGTGCTGTCGATTAGGTCGTGACCACGTAAAACATGGGTAATGCCTTGTTCATCATCATCCAATACAACGGCTAAGTGGTATGCAAATACCTGGTCTTTGCGGAATATAACAAAATCACCCGTATTTTGTTTTACGGGGTATTGAAGGGTGCCTTGAACGGTGTCAGAAAATTCTATGATGTCGTTGGAAAGCCGAATTCTTATCGCGTGTGGCTGGTTAATATCGGGCTTGTGCTGCAAGCAGTATTGATCGTAAACACCGTGTTTAACCCCACGATCGATTAGATCTTTTCTAGAACAGCTACACGGGTATAAATAATTCATACTGCCCAGCTTATCTAATGCGATTTTATAAGCGGATTGGCGTGTGCTTTGATATAACACGCTTTCATCCCATATAAGGCCGTACTGCTCAAGGGTTTTTAAGATTTGTGTTGCATAGGCTGGTCGGCAACGAAAGGGGTCTAAGTCATCTATACGAATGAGCCACTTGCCACCGCTAGCGCGCGCTTGAAGAAAGCTTGCAACCGCGGTGTACAAGGAGCCAAAGTGCAGCGGCCCAGTGGGTGAAGGGGCAAAACGCCCCCGGTAAACATCGCCTTTCGTAGACAAGGGCCGGCAGACGGTTAAGATAAAGCGTTAGATTTTTTGTTTTTCTCTAATCTCATCAAGTGACTTGCAGTCGATGCATTGCGTCGCTGTTGGACGAGCTTCAAGCCGTTTAAGGCTGATGTCAATGCCACATGATTCGCAAAAGCCATAATCACCGTTATCGATAAGGTTTAATGACTCATCGATTTTTTTTACCAGTTTACGTTCGCGATCCCGGGTGCGTAACTCAAGGCTAAAATCTGATTCTTGCGTTGCCCTGTCAGTGGGGTCAGGAAAGTTAGAGGCTTCATCTTGCATATGATGAACGGTTTTATCGACATCACTCATCAAGCCTTCTTTCCATTGTATTAAAATATTTCTGAAATGCTCAAGCTGGGCGGGGCTCATGTGCTCTTCGCCTTTTGCCGCTTTGTACGGTTTAAATTCCAGCTGACTCGGATCTAAGTTATTGTCGTTTAAGGTTGCCATTATGTTCGTTACCAACGGTTAAAAAAAATTAAGCGCGAATAAATATCAGATTTTGCGGTGAATCGCAATGTTTTTATTGTTTTAGCTGAGATTATTCATTGCGCCTTGCTTTAGAATATAGCCTTATTAGACGGTTTCTACAAAGGTTTTTGGTGGTTATGCAAAAAGTATCAAGCAAAATGAAGGCGGTTACTTCGTTTCACGTGATGGAGGTTATGGCGAGAGCCAAGGCATTGGAATCAAAGGGACGGGATATCATTCATATGGAAGTTGGGGAGCCGGACTTTACAACCCCGCAACCAATCATCGATCAAGGTATACGATTTTTACAAACAGGAGCGGTTCATTATACCGAAGCCCAAGGTTTGCTGGCATTGCGAAAAAAAATAGCGGCCTTTTATTCAAAGCAGCACCAAGTGGTCGTTCCACCCGAACGTATTTTTATTACGCCAGGTGCGTCAGGGGCATTAACGATTGCTTTAGCAGCGCTTTTAGAACAAGGGGATGAAGTGTTGATGGCTGATCCGGGTTACCCCTGTAACAGCAATTTAACGACACTGTTTGGTGGTGCTCCTAAAACGATTAATGTTTCGATTGAAGATGATTTCCAATTAACGGCTGAACGGGTACTTGAACATTGGGGGCCTAAAACGAAAGGGGTGATGTTAGCCTCTCCATCCAACCCGACGGGTAATATTATCCCAGCAAAAAGCCTAGCGGCATTAATTAAAGTGAGTGAACAAAAATCAGGTTTTTTGATCTCTGATGAAATCTATCATGGCTTGGTCTATGATCAACCTGCGGTATCAGCCTTATCCTTTTCTGATCAAACTTTCGTGATTAATAGTTTTTCTAAGTTTTTTGGTATGACAGGTTGGCGTTTGGGTTGGTTGATCGTGCCAGAGTACGCGATTAATGCAGCAAATCGCTTATTACAAAATTTATACATTTCGGCGCCCTCTCATTCGCAATACGCTGCATTAGCCGCATTTGATGTGTCAACACAAGACATTTTATTGCAACGACGGGATGAGTTTAAACGTCGCCGAGATGTGCTTTATGCGGGTTTGATTGAGCTAGGGTTTGTTATTCCGCATAAGCCGCATGGCGCCTTTTATATTTATGCCGATTGCAGCCACTTTACTGATAACAGCTATACCTTTGCATTAGAACTATTAGACAAGCAGGGTGTTGCGGTTACGCCTGGTATCGATTTCGGGGCTAATGAACCAGAGCGCTACCTACGCTTCGCCTATACAACCTCGGTTGAACGTATTGCAGAGGGCTTGCAAAGAATTAAGGCGTTTTTACAGCAGCCTTAAGCTTGTTCGGATAGTTTTTTTTCCCACGCTAACGAGGTCTTAACAATAAACTCTAAATCATCGTATTGTGGCCGCCAGCCCAGTGTCTGCTGAATTTTGTCGGCAACAGACACTAACTGTGCAGGATCACCTGCACGCCGTGGCATCGTTTGTACGTTAATGGTTGTGCTGTGGACCTTGTTGACTGCGTTAATCACGTCGTTAACACTAAAGCCGTGCCCATAACCGCAATTAAGCGTTGTCGATTGGCCGTTGTTGCGCAGGTAATCTAAGGCGTCGACGTGAGCGCTGGCGAGGTCTGTCACGTGGATGTAATCA
>JAGPVU010000105.1 GCA_018066825.1 Cycloclasticus sp. | reverse complement strand
CGATCATAAATGTCATCGATAAAACGGACTTTATCAGTACTATCTTCAACGATCGCAGTTAAGTAAATTAAATGAACGGGGATACGATTTTTCAGGCTAATCGTTGTTTCTTTACCGCTGTTTAAGGCAACATCAATTTTTTCTCGTGGCCACGCATGGGTCTCAGATAGCACCCATTGGACTAGGTCAATTGGGTTTTTGACGCGAATGCAACCGGAGGAAAAATCTCTGCGAGTTTTGCTAAATAATTCCCGTGCAGGGGTGTCATGTAAATAAATATCGTGTTGATTAGGAAGCATCAATTTCACCTGCCCCATGGCATTAAGAACACCAGGTTGTTGACGGATACGGAAAGGAAATTTTTTGGCGCTGTATTCGTGCCAATTAATTAGTTGGTTATCTAACTTCTCACCCTTGTTATTTAGTACGTGATAGCCAAAGGCATTAACTGCGTTTGGATCCTTTTTGAATTTAGGTAGCAGGTCTTCGCGGGCTAATTTAGCCGGTGCTTCCCACCAAGGGTTAAGGACGAGATAGCTCATAGAAGCCGTAAAAACAGGTGTTTGTCGATACGTTCTACCAACAATCACTTCGAACTTTAATGATTGGTCATCGGGTCCATTTGCTGCGAGTTGATAGTTGGCGATATTGACTAAAATATGTCGTTGGCCCAAGTTTTCAGGTAACCAACGCAAGCGTTCAAGGTTGACCCTAATTTGATCAATGCGATCTTCAGGGCTTCGATTAAGTTCGCGTAATGTTGCTGGCCCAATTACAGCGTCTGGTTCTAAGTTGTTGTTTTTCTGAAACCGCTTAACCGCCAACACGAGTTGCTCGTCATAAATGTCACTGTTGTTTGGGTTTTGAATCGGCTCAATAAGGTTAATACGTTGGCGTAAGTTAATAACTCTAGGGTCTTTATTAGCGGGTTTTAAAAGCGGCCCCTCAGATAATTTTTCATCAAGCTGAGAGATGTTGTTACGGTAATAGGATAGTCTTTCGCGTAATAAACGATAGCTCGATTGTTGTGGTGCCAGTTGCTCCAGTGAGGACGCAATTTGTTTAGGCTGTAAATGTGTTTTTAGGTAATCGACCAAATCGCGTTCTCTACCTTTGGCTGTCCATGTCGGTTCCATAGAAATTGGATTTAACTTACCACCCAACAAATGCCCTGCTAAGGTTAAATAAGCATCAGTCGCTAGTACATCGCGTTCAACGTCGTTTATTAAGGGGTTCGAAAGTTCAGCAAAGTGATAATCATTATGGATTAATCCATGGGAATCACTGCGTTCAATGGCGTCAATTAACTCCTGTAAAGCGACTTTATCCCATGCGCGATTGAGCGCCACTTCATGATAAAAACGTTGGGTTGAAAATGGTGCAGATAAGGACGTTGAGCCGACTAAGTTATTTAATGTTTGTGCCAACTCGTTTTTCGCGTGTAATGTTAATGAAGCCATTGATAAACAAGTTGTAAAAAGAAAGATGCTTGTTTTCATACGTTGGCTATCCTATGTAAATGGGTGATTAACAAAACATTTTATCATGCTCGGTCATAAAAATAATTTTCAACGGAAACCATCTTAATGGCGTCTTGGTGAATAAGATAATATTAAATAACATTGTCAGGGTCGGCAAGCATGGCTGCTATTTCCCTTAACGCCTGTGGTGATTAAGGTAATGAACAGGTGGAGAATAAATGAATACATCTGTTTTAAGATTAGTAAAATAACCGGTTTAATCGCCAATTTAATTGAGTGTTATCGTTGTTCTAGGCCTTTTAGTGAAAGACACAAGGCACTCTCGCCGTCGCTATAATAATGCGGCCGGATCGTTTTTTGTTCAAAGCCTAGTGATTGATAAAGTTTGAGAGCCGTAGTATTTGATGGCCTAAGTTCTAAAGACAGTTTGTAGATGCCTTTATTGTTGAGAATTTTTAAAGCCTGTGCGTACAAAGAACGCGCTACACCATGGCGTTGAAAGTCAGGGTGTACGGCTAAAGAGTATAAACGCGCGGATTTTGTACGTACAAAAAATAATAAATAGCCGATCACCGGGTTTGTTGGGTTGCTTTGCCTAGCCACCAATAAGATATTTTTTGACCCTAGGTGGTATCGGAAAGCACGTTTAGATAATAAGCCGTCCGCCTCAATAAAAACCTTCTTTTCTAAAGCAACGAGCGAGTCAATATCTTGAAATTCAGCGGGGGTTAGCGTAAATGTCAGCACTTATTGTCGTTTGTAAATGGTGTATTTAGGGATCAGCTTGCTTGGTCGATAGGACATTTTAACTTTCTTAAGGTTTTCAAATCCCATGTCGTCACCCACATTTATATCCGTTATGCCGTATTCATTGGCCAATACTTTGGCAAATTCTCTAAAGATAAATTGAGCGCAACCAAATACCTCAAAATCTGTTTTTTCGATGATGACGCTGGCGGTGTTTTTATTGATTTTTTCGCCGACAGTAAACCCTTTGACCTCGCCGTTAATGATGATGACCAAACCAATCAGTTGCAGTTCTTCATAATCCGACAGCATCCGTTTAACGGCAATTCGTTCACTATAAATGCCGTCTAAAAAGGCATCTGTTTGATCAGTAGGCATGTATTTCATGCGGTCGGATATCCATTTATTCACTAAACGCGTGATGGCTGAAGCGTGTTTTTTTATGTCTAAACGTTCTAATTCGAAACCGGCATGGATGCGGGTAAATTTGTTGATTTCATTGCGTTTACTGCTGTAGTTATTGCCTTTTAAATCAATAAGGTCTCGGCTGTGGTAAACATAATCATTTAGCGATCGCTCGACAATGTACTCTTCCAATAGGTCAAACACCTCTGTACCCGCTTCAAGATCACCGACAAATTCGGATAATAGAAATTCATCCACGTATTCTATTTTGGTATAAATGGGTGATGAGTTATTTTCTTCCATTAAAGAAAAGCAACGTTTCATCGCCGCAATGGCAGCTTTTTTAGCGCCGATCGGTGGCAGTAACATTGATATCTGCCCGTGGGTTAATAAAAATAGGCAAAACGAGTTTTCGATGATCGCGTAAAAACCGCTACCATTGCTCATCCATAAATAGTTAGCGGCAAAGGTGTAGTCACTGGTATCTAAATCCAGCTGTTGTAAATAGGTTTCTAAAATAGGTTTTGAGGCTAAATCGAAGGTAAATAATTCGGTGTCACCGATGGTGAGTTGGCTCATGCAATGATTACTTTTTTATAAGGGTGTAAAAAGCGCGATTTTAATCCTTGTTTCGTATTTAGCAATAGATAAAATCATCCGATACTTAAATAATATCAACGATCTGATATGGGGTTTATGGCGCGTAAGACGGGAGTTAGGTTCGTTTTTTTGGTATCGCTTACACAGCTTATTAAAGTTAACTTTTACTCAGTCTAATAAAGGCTTAAAAAAACGGCTAGCAAACTCGATTGCTTCTTTTAAGGTAAAGAGCTGGTTGTTTTTAGCGTCGGCGAGCAGCCATTGTTGAGCGATATCAAGGCCTTTTAAAAAAACGATTTGCGTGCATAGACTATCAGCGCAAGTGTGTTTATCACTGAAAGCCCCCCAAGCAATACCTAGATAAATAGCCTTGCAATGTTTCGTATTCTCAATACGCTGGTCCAATTGTTGAATACTTAAAGGCTCACCCGTCACTTTGCACTGAGAATTTATTTTTGTGCGAATGCTAAATAATGGGCTAATAGCTAAAGCATCAAGCGCACACATGGCGTATACCTCATGCCCATTGATATGCACTTTATGTTCGCGTGGCT
>JAGPVU010000090.1 GCA_018066825.1 Cycloclasticus sp. | reverse complement strand
GTCCCAATTGGTAAGGTTAGTCGCATCCGCATTCGCGCAACCACAATCACCAATTGGGACAGGCAAGAGCTACTGGTACCCAATAAAGAATTTATTACTAGCCGATTATTAAACTGGACCTTAAGCGACCAAATAAACCGCTTTATCATTCCCGTAGGAATCGCTTACGGCTCTGACGTTGAAAAGGCCTTGCAACTGATGTTTGAAACAGCCACCGAAAATGAGAACGTACTAGAAGACCCAGCGCCAATAGTTTCTTTCGAAGGCTTTGGCGATAACGCGCTATTATTAAACCTTCGTATCTACCTCGGCTCTTTGGATCATCGAATTGAAACCATTACTGAGGTACACAAGGTAATAAACGAAAAATTCAAGCACGCGGGCATTAGTATTCCATTCCCGCAACGAGATATTTATTTAGGCACCAAACACCCATTAGAAATTAAGCTACAAAAAGCGGATGACTAACGGTAGATGCAACTTAACCTGACAAAAACAAAATGAACAAATGAACATACATGAACCCATAGCAGTGGGCTGGCGTGAATGGATTGCCTTGCCCGATTTATCCATCGAGTCCATCAAAGCTAAAGTGGACACCGGTGCAAGAACCTCTGCATTGCATGCCTTTGATGTGCAAGCATTTGAAAAAAATAACGCGTTGTGGGTTCGTTTTGGCGTGCACCCCCAGCAGCGCGACACTAAAAAAGAAGTTTGGTGTGAATCCAAGGTACTTGACCAACGTGAAGTCACAGACTCGGGTGGACACACCGAACTACGCTACGTTATCGAAACCACTGTGTCTTTAGGGGAAAAGGCTTGGCGTATAGAAATGACCCTAACAAACCGTGACAACATGTTATTTAGGATGTTATTAGGCCGAACGGCCCTAAGTGCTGGTAATATAGTCGTGAACCCAACCCTGTCTTATTTGTCGGGTCAAACCTTAACTAAACCAATTCAAGATTCTAAACAAGAGAATCTAGAGGGAGAAACTGAATGAAAATTGGCATCTTATCAAGAAACCCTAAATTATATTCCACTCGTCGTTTGGTTGAGGCCGGTGAGAAGCGCGGTTTCGACATGCACGTGATTGACGTGCTTCGCTGTTATATGAACATTACTTCGATGAAACCGACCGTGCACTATAAGAGCCAAGACCTCGTTGGCTTTGATGCTGTCATTCCACGTATTGGTGCATCAGTTACCTTCTATGGCACCGCCGTATTACGTCAATTTGAAATGATGAATGTGTATCCTCTCAACGAATCTGTCGCCATCAGTCGCTCTAGGGATAAGCTTCGCGCTTTGCAATTATTGTCGCGTAAAGGCCTGGGCCTACCCGTTACTGGTTTTGCTCATCGACCCGACGACGTTGACGATTTAATTAAAATGGTGGGGGGTGCACCCTTGGTGATTAAACTACTCGAAGGAACGCAAGGCATCGGCGTGGTGTTAGCTGAAACCAAAGGCGCTGCTGAAAGTGTGATCGAGGCCTTTATGGGCATGAAAGCCAATATTTTGGTACAAGAATTTATCAAAGAAGCTGGCGGCGCTGATATCCGTTGCTTAGTCCTGGGTGGCAAAGTAGTCGCCGCCATGAAGCGTCAAGGCAAAGAGGGCGAGTTTCGCTCCAATATTCACCGCGGCGGCTCTGCAAACCTTATCCGCATAACCCCTGAAGAACGCTCAACAGCTGTGCGTGCCGCCACGACCATGGGCTTAAACCTATGCGGCGTCGACTTGTTACGTTCAAATCATGGCCCTGTGGTGATGGAAGTAAACTCATCCCCAGGCCTAGAAGGTATTGAACGCGCCACTGGCAAAGACATCGCTGGCATGATTATGGACTTTATCGCCAAAGATGCCTCACAAGGGAAAAGTAAAACCAAAACCCGAGGCCGCGGCTAAACCTGTATGGCAGACATCTTAACGATCGCTGGACACGCTATTCCCCTAGGCAGCAACCAAATCATCGACGTGCCCCTACCCGATTTGTACATGCATACCTCCTTAAGTATGCCAGTACAGGTGCTCCGCGGGCGAAAAAAGGGCCCCACCCTTTTTGTCTCTGCCGCCGTTCACGGCGATGAGATTAATGGTGTTGAGATTATTCGCCGCTTAGTCAAAAGCAAATCATTGAAGGGCTTAAAGGGCACGTTAATTACTGTCCCTGTGGTTAATGTTTATGGCTTTATTAACCAAACCCGTTATTTACCGGATCGCCGTGATTTAAACCGCTGTTTCCCAGGGTCAGAACAAGGCTCGTTAGCTGGCCGTTTGGCTAATTTGTTTATGCGTGAAGTGGCTTCCAACTGCACGCATGGCATCGACCTGCACACCGCCGCTATTCACCGCGACAATTTACCTCAAATTCGCGCTGATTTAGGCAACCCTAACGCAGAACAATTGGCTTTAGCTTTTAATGCCCCTGTGGTCGTTAACTCTGGCCTTATCGAAGGCTCATTACGGCATGCCTCACATAGCTACAATATCCCTGTTATCGTTTACGAAGCGGGCGAGGCTTTACGCTTTAACGAGCTGTCTATTAGGGCGGGTGTGAAGGGGATTTTTGGCGTGATGCGCAATATTGGCATGTTAGCGCCTAAGCGCACTAAGGTTAAAAAGCCTAGAGTGCCTTTTGTTGCTCGCTCGAGTACTTGGGTACGCGCACCGCAAAGCGGCATGTTTCGCATGCTAGTCTCTATGGGTGCACAGGTTAGTAAAGGTGATTTGCTCGGCATGGTAGCAGCACCCTACGGTAATGAAAACAGCGAAAACCCGGTGATCGCGTCGAGTTCTGGCATTATTATTGGCCGTAGCAACCTGCCTTTAGTCAATGAAGGGGAAGCCTTATTCCATATCGCTCGTTTCAATAACCCAGACGAGGTCGCCAACAGCGTTGAGGCGTTTCATTCAGATTTAGACCCGGCAACGGACACCACCGTACCCGACGACATCCCGATTACCTGAGCCTTAATTTAACCGACGGTCTCGTTCTAATAGAGGCCGTTTAGTTTTATTCTACGGTGACCGACTTGGCAAGGTTCCTTGGTTGGTCCACATCTGTGCCTTTAATCACCGCCACGTGATAGGCCAGTAACTGTAGCGGTATGGTGTAAATGATCGGCGCAATAACGTCGTCTATTTCTGACACTCTTATTAAGCTAAGCCCCTCGGCTGGCTCAAAAGCAGCGTGTTTATCGGCGAACACGTACAGTTGCCCCCCGCGTGCTTGCACTTCTTGTAAATTTGACTTCAATTTTTCTAATAAGTCATTATTAGGTGCCACCGCAACAATCGGCATATGTTCATCGACTAAGGCCAACGGCCCATGCTTTAATTCCCCGGCGGGGTAAGCTTCAGCGTGTATATAGGACACTTCTTTTAATTTGAGCGCACCTTCCATCGCCACGGGGTATTGCTCGCCACGGCCTAAAAATAAGGCGCTGGTCTTGTCTTTAAACTGCTCCGCAAACCGCAGGATTTCTGCATCTAAACGTAACACTTCTGCCACTTTTTCAGGCAATAACTCGAGTTGTTTAATAATCGCAATTTCTTTTTCTTCTGTAATTGCATGGTGTTTACCCAGCGCGATAACGAGCAATAACAAAGCGACCAATTGCGTTGTAAATGCCTTGGTTGAGGCCACCCCAATTTCAGGTCCTGCATTGGTCATTAAATGCCATTCTGACTCCCTAACGAGCGAGCTTTCAGGCACATTACAAATGCTGAGCGTATGCGCATACCCTAGTTGACTGGCTGCTTGTAGCGCGGCGAGGGTATCAGCGGTTTCTCCCGACTGCGATAGGGTGACAAACAGCGTTCTTTTATTCACTACGTGGCGGCGATACCTGAATTCACTAGCAACTT
>JAGPVU010000087.1 GCA_018066825.1 Cycloclasticus sp. | reverse complement strand
ATAGTTTTAATGTTTTAGATTACTATTAAAGGTTCAATTTGTTATCTTCATTTTATGTTAAATATTATTTGGCTCAGCTTTTTTCTTATTGCATTTGTCACCGGTTTATATCGGTTGTTTTACTTAGGTGATAACGAAATTTTCAATCAAATGACGATGGCGACCTTTAGCTTGTCGAAAACGGCCTTTGAAATATCATTAGGTTTAACGGGTGTGCTGTGTTTTTGGATGGGGATGATGAAAATCGGCGAAAAAAGTGGTTTTATTGCCCTTTTTACACGTTTTTTAACACCCTTGTTAACACGATTAATGCCTGATGTGCCGAGTAACCACCCGGCCTTTGGCAGCATGGTCATGAACCTTTCGGCTAATATGTTAGGCCTTGATAATGCCGCGACACCCATAGGCATTAGAGCAATGCAACAACTGCAAACACTTAACCCGAATAAAGACAGCGCGAGTAATTCACAAATTCTTTTTTTAGTGATTAATACATCGGCTGTCACCCTCTTCCCGTTAACCATCTTTACCTATCGCGCACAAATGGGCGCGGCTGATCCTACGGATGTTTTTATACCCATTTTGATTGCAACCTATGCATCTACCTTAGCCGGCTTAATAGCCGTTGCAAGTGTTCAACGTATTCGCTTATTTGAACCGGTTATTCTGAGTTATTTAACCGCTTTTACGCTAGTTATCGCTGGCATTCTTTTTTACTTTTCGCAGCTCGAGCAAAGCGTTATGCAGCAACAATCGGCATTGCTGAGTAACCTTATTATTTTTAGTTTGATAATTGTGTTTATGCTAGGGGCGTTTAAAAAGAAGGTTGATGTCTATGAGACCTTTATCGATGGTGCTAAAGAAGGGTTTCAAACAGCGGTAATGATTATCCCTTATTTGGTTGCCATGCTGGTTGCGATAGGGGTTTTTAGAGCCAGTGGCGCGCTGGATTTTTTCTTACAAATACTGCGTAACGGTTTAACGCACTACTCTATTGATACGCGTTTTGTAGACGCATTACCCACTGCCTTTATGAAACCACTCAGTGGAAGTGGTGCGCGCGCCATGATGGTGGAAACCATGCGACTACATGGAGCTGATTCGTTTGCTGGCAGGTTATCATCCATCATTCAAGGGAGCACAGAGACAACGTTTTATGTGTTGGCTGTCTATTTTGGTGCGGTTGGGGTAAAAAAAGCTCGCCATGCCGTTGCATGCGGTTTGTTTGCCGATGTAATTGGTATTAGTACAGCGATCCTAATTGGCTATTTATTTTTTGGCTAGTATCAACTTACTTTCAATTAACGCTGTTTGATAGAATAGCCAACAAAATAATAACGACGTTCTAGCAATGGCAAAAAACAGGCAACACTTTATTTCTAAACTTTATCCCTTGATTGGCAAGTTACCTTTACCGGTTTTGTACGCTTTAGCCCATCCCATCTATTTGATCGGCTATTATTTTGTCGAAAAAAAGCGCAATGTCATCTTTTCTAATTTAAAAAATGCCTTCCCTGCTAAGTCAGATCAACAATTGAGTGATTTAGCTAAATTGAATTTCAAACGTTTAGTGTATGTGATGCTGGAATCGATAAAGACGGGTTCATTGAGTGAACAGCAGATACGCCAACGCGTTAGCATAAAAAATCCGGATTTAATTGAACAGTTTGCTGCTAACGGTCAGTCAGTCCTGATGTTAGCTGCTCATCATTGTAATTGGGAGTGGTTATTGGCTGGCTGTAGCCTCCAATTGAGCTTTCCTATTGACGTGGTGTATAAGCCCTTACATGATCTGGCAGTTGATGAGCATATGAAGCAATCACGCTCGCGCTTTAACGCTAAACCTATTCCCAATAAAAACGCGCTGATTGAGATTATGCAGCGTCGTAAAGAGCTACGAGGTTTTGCAATGGTGGCAGACCAATCACCGATGAGAAAAGAAGAAAAATATTGGACGCACTTTTTAAACCAAGACAGTTCGTTTGCTGTTGGCGCACAAAAAATCGCCCAACTAACAAAGTACCCTGTTATTTTTGTGGGCATACGGCGTTTGGACTTAGGCCATTACGAGGTCTACTTCGAAGAACTCGGTCAAGCGCCGTACAAAAAAGAAGGCTATGAGGTAACGGAAAAATACGCGAGGGCATTAGAGACGATGATCCTTAATAACCCCGAAGACTGGATGTGGTCTAATCGTAAGTGGAAACGAAAACGTAGCGTTTACGACTGATTAGCCTTCCCGGCTACACTTTTCTGGCGATAAACTCCGCAAGTTCCTCGATAGTTGGGTAGTCAAAAAAGTCGGTTAGTTCGACAACATCGGGGAATGCTTCATCAATTTTTTCATGTATTTGAGCTAATTTAAGCGAGCTCGTGCCGACTTCAAAAATATTATCTTGTAACTGTATTTTTTGATCAGCGACAACGGTATGGCAAATCTCTAATAAGACCCTTTCTATGGGTGTGCCAGCAGCTATATTGTTGCTGGATCTGGTTTCAGCTAATTCTGTTAGGGCAGCGACTATTTCATCAAAATCACCGTTAACAAATTGTTCCGCTAGAGCAAAACGTTGAACTTTGCCACTGGTTGTTTTGGGCACCGTTTTGATAGGTATAACGTAATCAACGTCTAGGCCCGATTTTTCGGCCAATTGACGCCGAACGTCTATGGTTGTTTGATAAAACCCTTCTAAATCACCACGGTAGAGGACAAAAACAACCAAGTCATCGATGGCATTGTGTGAATTTGCAACACCACAAACGGCTACTTTACCTAATTCTATGCCAGTGACGTTTTCACAAACGGCTTCGAGATCTGGTGCACAATAATTTTGCCCATTAACAATAATTAAATCCTTAGTTCGCCCACTAATAATGAGTTGCCCCTCATTTATTAGCCCTTGATCGCCTGTGTCTAACCAACCATCCGCTGAGATAAGCTGCTCATTTAGCACGGGCTCGTGATAATAGCCCTGCGTTACGTTGTCGCCCTTTATTAAAACTCGGCCAATAATATTGTCATTGACTGATTTATTGTACATGTCTGCGATTCTAACCTCGGTACCTGTAATGGCCTTCCCTAACCGAACAAGTTCGATACTTTGATCCGTAGCTTGGTCTATGACAGTAATGGGTTGCCCTTCAATAAGCGAGCGTCTCAATACATGAACGGTAGATAAAGGTTGCCCTAAATTTGGAAAACTAACCACTAAACAAGCTTCTGCTAGGCCGTACACGGTAAACATGGCGGTATCGGATAGGCCAAAGGGCTTCATTGTGGCGTTAAATTCGCGACATAAGTTGGCAGAGATGGGCTCAGCACCATTAAAAACAAGTCGTACGCAAGACAGGTCGAGTGATGATTGATTTTCGGGCTTAAAGCGCCTTAACGCGTGCTTATAACCAAAATTTGGTGAACATAAAATGGTCGCTTTGTGTTCACTGGTTTTTTCCAGCCAGAGTGTCGGTCGCCGAACAAATAAATCTGTTGGCATAATAAACTGGTCGATATTGACGAATAAAGGCGTCAGATGAAAGCCGATAATGCCTAAATCATGCGTTAGAGGCATCCAGCCTAAGAAGCTATCTCTTGCATCAAAGCGGCTGCACTTTATGATGCCATATAAATTGGTTACCAAGTTGTGATGCGTTAACACAACGCCCTTAGGGTCGCCGGTTGAACCGGATGAAAACTGGATAAAGGCGGTCTGCTCGGCTTTAACATCCGCGCGCTGCCCCAATACGTCAAACGATTCTATTCGATCGAGTAAAATCGCCTTTTCACAGATGCGTTCGTAAATCGATTCCGCGCCATGTTCATCAGCGTACAGCTTTAGTCGCTGTAGAGCTTTAGTCGTAGTGGCGATATAGGCTGATTGGAGTTTTTGGAAGACGTTAAATACTTTACGTCGGTGTCCATCGCTGGTCCCAATGGCTAATGGAACGGCGACAATTGCCCCGTATTGGCAGGCCCAAAAAGCATCAATAAATTGCTCATTATCAGCCAGGTTGATAATCAGCTCACTACCCGCTGAGGCACCCTTATCTTGAAAGTGTTTTAATAGGCCCAAGGCCCGCTGTTTAAGCTCTGGATAGCTGACTTCTCGTTCGCTATCTTGTCCTAAAATATAGGTTATTTTTTTATTAGCATCTAAATTATTATCTAGCGCTTCGACTAAGGTTTTAGGGAATTCACTCATGATTGTGTACGACAGGTTACGATTGACAGGTAAAAATAATGTTACTTATTTTATAATGATTAACCTTGG
>JAGPVU010000076.1 GCA_018066825.1 Cycloclasticus sp. | reverse complement strand
AAGTTTAACGTCAAATTAGCGAAAAATTGATTGATACCTAGCCATTCGCCTGCAAAGGAACCCACCACGATAATGAGTAAACACACGTATAAAAAATTAACGCCGATATGTTGATACTTGGGTTCATGATTAGAAATGAGCGGTGCGACATACAGGCCGGTGGCAAGCCAAGCTGTGGCAATCCAAAAAACGGCCAATTGTGTATGCCAGGTTCGGCTAACGCTATAGGGTAAATAATCGGCTAGTGGAATACCATAAAGCTCTTGCCCCTCTACCGCGTAATGCGCGGTTATAACACCAAGGATAATTTGCAGTGCAAACAAGGCAAGAACGGTCCAAAAGTATTTGGCGGTGGCGCGCATGGATGCCGTTTGGGTTTTATGCGCCAATAGGTTGCTTTCAGCCACACCACCTTCGGGGACTAAGTCGTCACGCCAAACATCGTATTGTTGGGCATAAAACCACACCAAAGCAGCGGTGGCACCGATTAATAAAATGACGCTGAGTAAGGTCCAAATCAATAAGCTGGGTGGTGGCGTATTGCCGACCAATGGGTCATAAGGCCAATTGCTGGTATAAGAAATAGTATCGTTAGGGCGTTCGGTAACAGCACTCCAACTGGTCCAAAAAATAAAAGCGGTAAGGGCATGTAGGTCGGCATCATTGATAGTAACGGATTGAGAAAAGGCATATTGCTCACGCAATAATTTTGATGCTTTGGTATCGCGAACTTGAAAAATATCGCCATAGTGTTCAGCGACTTTTTTGACAGCGGTAGCACGTTGTCCACTTATATTTAAAAGGCCCGTGTCCGGGTTCCATGTATTTGGCCTAATGTCTAAACGTAGTTGTGTTTTAAGCAGTTCTTGTTCGGGTGTATTTAGTGATTCGTAACTTTGTCCATAGTGTTGTGCCGCGCTTAGTTGTAGGATGGCGACGGCTTCTCTATGTAACCAGTCGGCGCTCCAGTCGGGTGCTAAATAGCTACCGTGCCCCCAAATCGTTCCTTTCTGCATGCCACCGAGTGATTGCCAAACGTTTTGACCACGTTGAATATCCTGTAGAGAGTAAACGATGCCACCTGTAGAGGTTACAACTTGCTCTGGCATCGGGGGTGCTTGTTGATAAATTTCTCGACCAAAAAATAACAGAATTGCAAAACTAATGAGGGTCGATGTGGCTAGGATTTTCCACAAAAAAGATGTTTTAAAAACAGTTTGGTAACTCTTCATGAGTAGGCCTCGAGAAAAAATATCTTATACAGGATACATCTAGTTTAGATAAGCGTTCTGACCTGTATCAGGTTGACGGGCATTAGTTTTTATTTGTTAAGAAAAAACCCTAAGCCCTAAATCAACATCTCAATTCACCAGCAAAAACCAGGAAACTGTTGTGATGATGAGGGTGCCTATAATATTCAACACGGCACCTTCTTTGGCCATTTGCAGGGTGTTAATTCGGCCGCTACTGAAAACGACGGTATTGGGTGCAGTGGCTACAGGTAACATAAAGGCACAGCTGGCGCTGAGCGTGGCGGGGATCATCAGTAAAAGGGGATCAATATCGGCATTGAGGGCGGTGGCAGCGAGGATGGGCATCAGCATGGCCGTGGTAGCAGTATTGCTGGTCGCCTCGGTCATAAAGGTGACACATAGCGCGATAATCGCCATCATAGCAATGATGCCTAATGTGGTGACGCTAGATAGTTGTGCGCCTAACTGATCGCTAAGGCCAGAAACGATAAACGCTTTAGCAAGGCAGATGCCGCCACTAAATAACAATAAAATCCCCCAGGGAATTTTTTGCGCGGTTTTCCAATCGAGTAATTTTTTTTGCTGTCCGTTGGGGATAATAAACAAGGCGACAACGGCTAATAAAGCAACCGAGGCATCATTAGCTTGGGGTAGACCTAGCCATGCGCTCCAGCCACCAAACGGTTCTTGACGGCTAATCCATAGTGCTGCAGTAGTAGCAAACACGAGGGTTACGCGAACTTCGTGTGTGCTCCATTGGCCCACGCTAGGCAGGTGTAAATGGCCGTTATTGCCGAGTTTACGCGTTAGCCAAAGCCATATGATGGGTATAAAGATAAGCACCACCGGTAAGGCCCACGCCATCCATTGGACAAAGCCGATTTGCAGACCGGTATTTTCTTCGTACACTTGCATAAATATCAAATTCGGCGGCGTGCCGATTGGCGTGCTCAGGCCACCAACGCTAGCGGCATAAGCTAGGCCAAGTAGTAGTGGTAGTGCGAGCTTTTTATCATCACTGCTTTCAATAACGGCTAAGGCAACCGGTAACAGCATTAAGGTAGCAGCGGTATTAGAAATCCACATGCTGAGCGAAGCGGCAGCCACCATAAAGCCCAAAACCAAGCGTTTAGGGTTATCGTTGCCGAACCAATGCACCATAGTCAGTGCCAAACGGCGGTGGGCCCCACAGTGTGAAATGGCAGTAGATAGTAAAAAGCCGCCTAATAACAATAAAATAAGTTTATTACCGTAAGCGGTGGCTACTTGATCCGCACTTAACACGCCAGTTAACGGAAAAATAGCGATCGGTAATAAGGAAGTGATGGGAATGGGAACCGGTTCAAATATCCACCAGCTAATACACCAAATAGCGACAGCAGCAGTAATACTGATCAGAGTGGGTTGACCGGCCATCTGCAGCCATAGAAATAGTAAGGCTGCTAAAAAAGGCCCTAAAAATAAACTGGCTTTATGAAGTGATAAATGTCGACTCAAAATTTAATAATAAAGTTTACCAGTCCTAGAAGTTGATTATTCTCTGTCTTATTGGCGAATAAAGGAAGCCCGTTACCGCGATAAATATCATATTTCACTTCTGTGATGACGTTTAGGTAAGCGTTTAGCTGCCAATCTATGTTGGCAGTAACTGCGTAAGTATTGCCAGGCGAGCCGGCAAATAGAGCGTTAGCTGCTTTTTTATCATTGACCCATTCGGTTCTGCCGTTGATAAAAATGCCAGGTTGCAGTTGGTAGCGCAAGGCCACAAAAGCACCATACCAATGTACATCTTCAGTAATAAATTGCGGGCCGGCAGCTATATCCCCCCCTTCTTGGGAGCCATAAAATAATTCTAAAATGGTTTCGAGATCAGGTGAAACTTGATGCATCAGAGTGATGTTTGCGGCAATACGATCAAGCCTTTTACCGCGGCTACTTAGCGCAAAAAATTGTGAGCCGCCTTTGGCAGGTGCTTCAGCAAAATCATCCTCACCATTACCAAGCATCAATTCAATATCGATACCGGATGTCATATCGCTTGTTCGGTAGCGTAAGCCGGCTAGATACGCCAAACTTCCATTGCGATTACTAAGGTTGTTCCAGCCGGTTGTTATACCGCCCTCGATACTCAATAGGCCAAACTGTTTGTCGGTGGGTATCTTGACTGAAACAAGCGCGCCTACGTGTTTAACGGGGGAATAGAGAAGTTCATACGAGCTGGTTGCAAACCATCGCGGGGGCGCAAAGGGGTAGCCAATTTCTCTGGCTAAGGGTGACATAAAGCTTCCCAGCATGATGTTCATACCATCAAAATAAGGCAAATAAACGTCTAAATACCATTGTGGGATGGAGAGTTTTTCATCTTTATCATCGTCAAAATCGAAGTCATCAAAACCGCTGATACGCAAAAACTGAGAGTCACTGCCGTACACGGCTAGCAGATTAAAACCAATATCAAGAGACTCGCTTTTAGGCGCTGGTGTGGGTGTGATTCGGCTTAGAAGATTGTGTTTCGGGCTGAATTTTGTAGTTGGAAGGCAACCATCACCTTTGCAAAACATGAGCGCCAATTGATTTAAGTGCAGCCCTTCGTCAGTCGATAGTGCTCCATTGGGTAAAATACCGTCGCTTTTGTCATCATTAAACACCAGGGTGCTGCTAGCCCAGCCGATCAGGGCTAAGTCATTTCCTTTTAGGGTATCACCGAGTAGAAAGTCAGCTAAGGACCCAGGCGCATAGTTATCATCGTTCGACTGAGCCGCAAATGCATACATTAATACACTGAGCAAAAAGAGTTTTTTTATCACTAGGTTCAACCGGTTCATTTGTGAACAGGCATTCTAAGTGCTAAAGTTGATCCAATAAATAGCAATAATAGCAAAAAATTGTTCGATTATTCGGGATTATAAAGCGTATGGGTTTATTAGAAGATATGTCTATTTTTGTCCGTATTGTGGATGCGGGAGGGATTGGTAAGGCTGCGTTACAAATGGGTTTGGCTAAATCGGCAGTCAGTCGTCGTTTAGCCGAGCTTGAACGGCGTTTAGGCGCTACCTTAATTAATAGAACCACGCGAACGTATAGTTTAACGGATGCGGGGCTTCGTTATTATGATAAGGCTGCCAAGGTAATTGATGATGTAAATGAGCTTAACGGCGCTATGACGGAGTCGGCGACCACATTAACAGGGACGCTTAACATAGCAGTTCCTTTGGTGTTTGGTCTGTCCCATTTGATGCCTGCACTGGATGTTTTTATTAAAACGCATGAGCTTTTAAAGTTAAATATAGATTTTTCAGACAGGGCGGTAGATGTCATTAATGAAGGCGTTGATTTAGCATTTAGAATAGCGGAGTCGATGGAGCCATCGAATTTGGTAGCGCGTAAAATTACGGCGATTAATAGAACGCTCTGTGCAAGCCCAGCCTACCTTGAGAGATATGGTACCCCTCAAACCCCTGAAGACTTAAAAAAACATTATTTACTGGGCTACAGCATAAAGGGCTCGTCCATTGGTCAGTTGAGGGATAAGAAAGGGAAGTTGCATCGAATCAGCGGGCAAAATAAATTGAATGCCAACAACGGAATTTTTCTAAAAGACATGGCGGTTGCAGGCCATGGCATTTCGGGAGAGCCGCATTTTATTACTTGGAAAGCGATCAAAGCAGGTGATTTGGTTCCTATCTTGACCGACTATCAATTGCTGGGTTCACAGGCTTATGTCGTTTACCCTAAAACGCGTTATATAACGCAAAGTACCCGCCGCTTGATAGATTTTTTAGTGGATTATTTTGGTGAAACGCCTTATTGGGACAATATCAGTTAAGTTTGCCTGCTCATTTCATAATCGTCGGCTTTTTAGGCTTCAAAGGTTTGTAGCCTTGTGAAGTGTGTTTAGTGACGAATTTTCTGGCGTTTGTTTTTGCTGCGCGCTTGCCGGCATTAGGCGAGTTTGGAATCAGACAGTTGGGGCCGTCGCCAATCAAATTCTTTTTACCCATTTTAAGCAGTAAGTCTTTAATGATTTTCCAATTTTTTGGATCGTGGTAGCGCAGCAAGGCCTTGTGTAACTGACGTTGCTGTAGGCTTTTAACGGTATTGATCTTTTCGCTTTTATAGCTCAAACCTTTAAGCGGGTTGCGCCCCGTATGGTACATGGTGGTGGCCGTTGCCATCGGCGATGGGTAAAAGGTTTGGACTTGATCAGCCTGAAAGTTATTACGTTTTAGCCATGAGGCGAGATTGACCATATCCTCGTCTTCTGTGCCGGGGTGGGCGGCGATAAAATAGGGAATTAGATACTGCTTTTTACCGGCTTTTTTAGTGAATTTTTCGAACATCGCTTTAAAGCGATCGTAGCTGCCAATGCCAGGTTTCATCATCTTAGATAAGGGCGCTTGTTCAGTATGTTCGGGGGCGATTTTTAAATAACCACCGACGTGGTGGGTGACCAGTTCTTCTACATATTCAGGTGATTCAACCGCTAAGTCGTAACGCAGGCCAGAGGCAATTAAGATGCGTTTGACGCCTTTAATTTGACGTGCTTTTTTATACAGTTTAATCAACGGGTCGTGATCGGTGTTTAAATTGTCGCAAATACCGGGGTACACGCAGGAGGGTAAGCGGCAGGCAGCTTCAATTTTTGGGTCTTTACAAGCTAGGCGGTACATATTGGCGGTGGGGCCACCAAGATCGGAGATTGTGCCGGTGAAACCTGGTGTTTTGTCGCGAATGTCCTCGATCTCGTCCAGAATAGATTGTTCAGAACGATTTTGAATAATTCGACCTTCGTGCTCGGTGATCGAACAAAAAGTGCAACCACCAAAACAGCCGCGCATGATATTGATTGAAAAGCGGATCATTTCATACGCGGGGATACGTTTACCCTCATATTTTGGGTGCGGCACGCGTTGATAGGGTAAGCCAAAGACCTCATCCATTTCTTCGGTAGATAATGGGATAGGGGGTGGGTTTAGCCAAACGTCTTTGCCGTCGTTATTTTGCACGAGGGCGCGCGCATTACCGGGGTTAGTTTCTAAATGCAACACCCGCGAAGCGTGTGCGTAAAGCACGGGATCGGTACTGGTTTTCTTGTATGACGGTAAGCGAATAACGGTTGTCGCGCGATCAGTTTTGCTGTGTTTAGGTAAAAACTTAAGACTGACGACTTGGCTTCCATCGGCAGTTTTATTGCTAATTTCACACTTGCCGCCACTTGCGGCAGCGCGCTCTTCGTCTGTTTGGTATGGGTTTTGATGCGGATCAATAGTGCCGGGCCGATCAACACGGGTCGAATCAATCAGTGTCCAACCATCGGGTAGGGTGTCACGTATAAAGGCGGTGCCACGAATATCAGTGATATTCGTAATGGGTTCATTGATAGATAAGCGGTGCGCTAGCTCGGTAATGGCTCGTTCAGCGTTACCGTACAATAAAATATCGGCTTGAGAATCGACCAAAATCGACCGTCTTACCTGGTTGTCCCAATAATCGTAGTGCGCAATGCGGCGTAAGCTGGCTTCAATACTACCGATGACGATGGGTGTCTGAGGAAAAGCTTCTTTGCAACGTTGGGTGTATACAATAACTGCCCGGTCGGGTCGGTGCCCTGCTTGGTCATCGGGTGAATAAGCGTCGTCAGAACGCGCGCGTTTATCCGCGGTATAGCGGTTGATCATTGAATCCATGTTGCCAGCAGCGATACCAAAAAATAAGTTCGGTTGGCCTAGGTTTGAAAAGTCATCTGCACTTTGCCAGTTAGGCTGGTCAATAATGCCGACGCGAAAGCCTTGTTTCTCTAGCAAGCGGCCAATAACGGCCATACCAAAACTTGGGTGATCGACATACGCGTCACCGGTTACGATGATGATGTCGCAACTGTCCCAGCCCAAGGCATCCATTTCCTCACGCGTGGTGGGTAGAAAAGGTGCAGTACCATAGCATTCTGCCCAATATTTAGGGTGTGAAGATAGGGGTTCGGCTGTGGGCATCATTGGATGAGTCCTTGGTTTTTAAGTAGTATTCTTAGTTTTTCGACGCGGCGCCGGTTGACGCCAAAATCGTAATGGCCCGTTCTTGACGCTGAGCGTACGTGAATAAGGCGCTTTTCGGTGAGCAGCAATAGATCTAAGTCATCGACAAAACCGAACACTCGGCTGGTTATTTCTGCGTGGATGCGATGCGGGTCATGCATAACGCTAACGTGGGTATCTAGCGTTGTTAATAAGGCGGCGATCTTTTTCATCTCGATGCTATTGGTCAGATGAAAGGGCTCAATAGCATGCTGGTTAGTCGCCGTGCTAGAAACACAGTTAGGCTTATCAGGGCAGGGTTTTAAGTCGCCATTAGTTGCAAAACCAATTGTGCTTATTAACATAATAGCCATTAGTATACCCCTCTTCATTTAGGCGCCCTCGTTTTCCTTTGTGGGCACGAACTTTTTAGCCATTATCAGACCAATTTCAAACAATAACCACATGGGTAGGGCCAGTAAGGTTTGTGAGATCACATCAGGTGGCGTCAATAGCATGCCAATAACAAAGGTGCCGACAATAATATACGGCCGTTTGTCAGCTAGCTTTTGCGGTGTGGAGACGCCGGTTTTAACTAATAAAAAGGTGGCGATTGGAATTTGGAAAGCAACGCCAAAGGCGAAAAAAAGCGTGAGTACAAAGTCTAAGTATTTGCTGATGTCGGTCATTACCGCAACGCCTTCTGGTGCAGTGGCTGTCAGGAATTGAAAAATGAGCGGCATCACGATGAAATAGGCGAACAACATGCCGGAATAAAATAACCCCGTGGCAGCAGCGACCAGCGGTAAAGCGATTTTTTTTTCGTGTTGGTACAGGCCGGGGGCAATAAATAGCCATACCTGGTAAAAAATCCAGGGAATGCTGATAAATACCGACAGCATTAAGGTGAGCTTTAGTGGTGTTAGGAACGGTGAAATAACTTCAATCGCAACCATGCTTGTGCCCTCTGGCATATGCATTAGCAGGGGTTGCGCGAGAAATGAGTAGATGTCGTTTGCAAACGGCGCTAGTGGTAGAAAAATGGCGAGCATGCCAAGCAACGCGTGTATTAAGCGGGTGCGCAATTCAATCAGGTGAGAAACAAAGCTGCTCTCTGGTTCGCTGGTGTTTTGTTCAGACATTTAAACAGCCCCCATATACGGGCTTAATGGTCGAAGCCGACTATTTTTTAGCGTCGTTTTCGTTAGATTCGTCTTTTACAGACTTCTGGTCATCAGGCCCTTTTTTTGATTCGCCGTCTTTCATAGCGCCTTTAAAGCCCTTAATGGCCCCGCCAAGGTCGCCACCGAGGTTGCGTAATCGTTTGGTACCAAATAGTAAGAGTACGATAACGAGAATAATAATTAATTGCCAAATACCAATGCCGCCCATAAGAACTCCTGACTATAATTGTGTGAGTAAGCGCATTCTACTTGTTTCTACTGGCTTTTTCATCTAATCCGGAAAGCCCAAAGCGACGCTCAAGTTCTTGTAAAACGTCGCTGGAACTAAGCCCTTGTTGGGACAATAAGATCAGCGTATGAAACCATAGGTCAGCGGTTTCATAAACAATTTGGGTTTTATCGCCCGATTTTGCCGCAATAACCGTCTCGGTCGCCTCTTCGCCGATCTTTTTAAGAATGGTATCAAGGCCTTTGCTGTATAGGCTGGCCACGTATGAAGAGTCGGGGCTTTGCTGTTTACGTTGCTGCAAAATTTCTTCCAGTTGTTTTAGTATGTCGCTCATTTTGAGTAGATGCTCTTTGGGTCTTTTAAAACGGGTTCGTTCGTTTGCCATTCGCCGTCAATAAGTGATCGGTAAAAACAACGTTCACGTCCCGTATGACAAGCAATGCCACCTTTTTGTTCAACCGAGAGCAGAATAACATCTTCATCACAGTCTAAACGAATCTCGATAACCTTTTGTTGATGACCGGACTCTTCACCTTTGTGCCAAAGTTTTTTTCGTGAGCGTGACCAGTAGACAGCGTGTTTGTGTTCGACGGTCAGTTGCAGGGCCTCTTTGTTCATCCAAGCGACCATGAGGATTTTTCCGCTATTGTGGTCTTGCGCGATAGCGGGTACGAGCCCGTCAGCATTCCAGCGAACTTGATCTAGCCAGTTGTTCACAAGCGTACCTCTATGCCGTGATTTTGCATGTATTGTTTTGCTTCGCCGATAGTAAATTCAGCAAAGTGGAAAATGCTGGCGGCTAATACTGCATCGGCTTTACCTTTGGTAACGCCTTCCACCAAGTGATCGAGCGTGCCTACACCACCAGAAGCAATGACTGGGACCTCTACTGCTTCGCTAATAGCGCGGGTAAGCTCTAAATCGAAACCAATTTTGGTACCGTCGCGGTCCATGCTAGTGAGTAAGATCTCGCCGGCACCATAGCTGACCATTTTTATAGCCCACTCGATAGCGTCTAGGCCGGTTTTTTTTCGTCCACCATGAGTGAATATTTCCCAGCGTTTAGGTTCGCCTTTTGCGCTAACGCATTTAGCATCAATGGCCACAACGATACATTGCGAACCAAATCGTTCAGCGGCTTGTTTAACAAAATCAGGGTTGAATATGGCGGCGGTATTAATACCGACTTTGTCGGCACCTGCCTTTAACATACGTCTAATATCCTCTAACGTGCGAATTCCTCCGCCAACTGTGAGAGGAATAAAAACTTCGCCAGCAACCTGTTCTACGAGGTGGACCATCGTTTCTCTGTCGTCGGAGCTAGCCGTAATGTCTAAAAAAGTAATTTCATCAGCGCCCTCTTTGTCGTAGCGACGCGCTATTTCAACAGGGTCGCCCGCATCTCTAATATCAACAAATTGGACGCCTTTGACAACGCGGCCATTATCGACATCTAAACAAGGAATAATGCGTTTGGCTAGGCCCATGCTATGCGAATGACTCCGCTAGTCTTTCGCCTTCGGCAAAGTCTAGGGTGCCTTCATAAATCGCGCGGCCGGTGATAGCGCCCATGATACCTTCGTCTGCTACCGCGCCGAGTGCTCGAATATCGTCTAAAGAAGTAATGCCGCCTGATGCAATAACAGGAATGCGAATGGCGCTAGCCAATTTAGCCGTCTCTTCAACGTTTACGCCTGACATCATGCCGTCTCGTCCTATGTCGGTGTAAATAATAGAATTTACGCCGTCATCCTCAAAGTGTTGGGCTAGGTCGATGATGTCGTGTTTAGATAATTTAGACCAGCCGTCGATGGCGACTTTACCGTTCTTGGCGTCGAGCCCAACGATAATGTGACCAGGAAACTCAATACAAACGTCGCGAACGAAATGAGGTGCATTGACAGCTTTTGTGCCAATAATGACGTACTGAACGCCAGCATTTAAGTAAGCTTGAATCGTGTCTTCATCACGAATGCCACCACCGACTTGGATTATGAGGTCAGGATGGGCTTCGGCAATGTCGTGAATCACCTGTGCGTTTATCGGTTTTCCAGCAAAGGCGCCATCAAGGTCGACAATGTGCAAGCGTTTGGCACCCTCGTTAACCCAGCGGCTTGCAACCTCAACAGGATTTTCTGAGAAAATGGTTTCGTCATCCATGCGGCCTTGGCGTAGTCTGACACATTTGCCGTCTTTAAGATCAATTGCAGGTATAAGAATCATATGAGTAAGCTTCCAATAGTTTAGGACTGTCCATCCCAGTTAAGAAAATTTGTTAATAATTGTAATCCGGCGTGCTGGCTTTTTTCAGGGTGAAACTGCACAGCGACTATGTTTTTGAACCTTAGGGCACAAGGGAATTCCTTTGGGTATTTACTAGTGGCAATTGTAATATCATTTCCCACATTATCTACATAGTAGCTATGGACAAAATAAAAACGTTCATCTTGGCCTATTTTTTTAAAAAGTGGGTTTTCTTTTAAGCTATTCACCTCATTCCAGCCCATGTGTGGTATTTTTAATTTATTTTTACTAGAATCTTTAAGGCCTTTTGGAAATCTAACTACATTGCCAGGTAAAATTCCTAAGCAGTCGATACCGCCATTTTCTTCACTGTGTTGTAGTAGTGCTTGCATGCCAATGCAAATACCGAGTAAGGGCTTGTCTTTTGCCACTTGTTTGATGGTGTCGTCTAAACCGGTATTGTGTAAAGCATTCATGCAGTCTCGTATGGCGCCGACACCTGGAAAAACAACTCGATCAGCAGATAAAATGGTGTCTTTGTCGGCACTGACGATAACGTCAGTGTGAGCTGAGGCGGTCTTTAAGGCTTTTTCGATGGAATGCAAATTGCCCATTCCATAATCGATAACGGCAACGGTGGCCATAACTAAGTACCCTTAAGGTGGTTATAAACAACCTTTGGTTGAAGGCATAATGCCAGTCATACGTTCATCGCGTTCTAGCGCAAAGCGCAGTGCGCGTCCAAATGCTTTGAAAATAGTTTCCGCTACATGGTGGGCATTGACGCCCTTTAAATTATCAATATGCAGCGTCATGTTAGCGTGATTAACAAAGCCTTGGAAAAACTCCCTGAATAAGTCAGCGTCGAAGTTGCCGATTGTAGCGCGAGGGAAGTCTACGTTATAAACCAAACCAGGCCGGCCTGAGAAATCAATGACAACGCGCGATAAGGCCTCGTCTAATGGCACGTAGGCGTGACCATAACGGTAAATACCTTTACGGTCTCCTAGGGCGTCAGATACGGCCTTACCTAAGGTAATGCCTAAGTCTTCCACGGTGTGGTGTGCATCGATGTGAAGGTCACCTTTGGCATTTATATCTAGGTCAATCATGCCATGACGAGCAATTTGGTCGAGCATGTGCTCTAGAAAAGGGATACCGGTGGTAAAGCTTGTTTTACCCGTGCCATCTAAATTCAGGCTTATTGATATTTGTGTTTCTAAGGTATCGCGA
>JAGPVU010000074.1 GCA_018066825.1 Cycloclasticus sp. | reverse complement strand
ATTTAATCGTTTGTTTATTTTCCAGTTAAGGTTTTTTTAATGACGTCTACAACATCTTCAACCATCAAACTAACAGAATACAGCCATGGCGCTGGTTGCGGTTGTAAAATATCGCCACAAGTTTTAGAAACCATTGTGGCGTCTAAGTTAGATGTAAAGATGGATCCGAATTTGCTAGTGGGCAATAGTAGTAAAGACGATGCTGCCGCTTACGATATGGGCAATGGTCAGGTGGTATTAAGTACCACGGATTTCTTTATGCCGATTGCTGACGATGCCTTTGATTTTGGTCGTATTGCGGCGACCAACGCGATCAGTGATATTTATGCCATGGGCGGTAAGCCGTTGATGGCGATTGCGATTTTGGGCTGGCCAATTAATGTGTTGTCGGCCGAGGTCGCGCAACAGGTTGTTGATGGCGGACGTCAGGCGTGTATGGACGCTGGCATTATGCTCGCCGGTGGTCACAGTATTGATTCGCCGGAGCCTGTTTTTGGCTTGGCGGTTACTGGGCAAGTAGCAAAAGATAAATTGAAGCAGAACAATACCGCAACGCCGGGTTGTAAGTTGTATCTGACTAAAAAGTTAGGTGTGGGCATTTTAACAACGGCGCAAAAGCAGAAAAAATTAAAACCTGAGCACGAAGGTTTAGCCGTTGAGGTGATGTGCCAGTTAAATAAAATTGGTGCTGATGTCGCCGATATTTCTGGGGTCACGGCGATGACCGATGTTACAGGTTTTGCTTTAATGGGCCACCTGATTGAAATGTGTGAAGGCAGTGGCGTTAAAGCCAAGATTAACTTCGATGCTATTCCCTTTTTAGAGCCAGTAAAAGAGTATTTAGCCTTGGGCTGTGTGCCGGGTGGTACTTTGCGTAACTTTGATTCTTATGGTGATAAATTAGCGCCGATGAATGAAGAGCAGCGCAATTTATTGTGTGATCCACAAACCAGCGGTGGTTTGTTGATTGCCGTTGAGCCAGCAGCCCAATCGGAATTAGAAACCTTATTAACCAATTCTGGTTTGTACGCTCATCCGATTGGTGAATTAGTAGAAGATTCAAGCGTTATTAATGGTAATGCTGGTTACCTTGTTGAGGTAGTTTAATTTATGTCAGAAGAAAGCCAGCGCCCAGATACAGATGCCCGTCTAGATACAGATGACTATGAAGCACTTTTTTTAGACGATACGCCGATGTTTGATACACGTGCGCCGATTGAGTTTAAAAAAGGCGCCTTTCCTCATACGGTGAGCTTGCCATTAATGACGGATATTGAACGCGCAAAAGTGGGGACTAGTTATAAGCGCGATGGGCAAGAAGCGGCGATTAAATTAGGGCATCGTTTAGTTTCTGGAAAAACCAAAGACGAGCGGATGGCATTGTGGCTGGACTTTGCCAATAAAAACCCAAACGGCTATTTGTATTGTTTTCGCGGTGGTTTACGTTCTCATACAACTCAAGCTTGGTTGGCCGAAGCGGGTTGTTATTATCCATTGGTGAAAGGTGGTTATAAAGCGATGCGTCGTTTTTTAATCGACCGCCTTGATAGCATTTGTGAGGCCGCGGTTGATCCCTCGCAGCTAGAGAAATTCTACATTGTAGCTGGTCAAACAGGTGCTGCGAAAACCGATTTATTATTGAAGTTTGACAATACCATCGACCTAGAAGGCTTAGCCAATCACCGTGGCAGTGCTTTTGGTAAGCGCGCTGCAGGGCAACCGAGCCAAATTGATTTTGAAAATAATATGGGGGTTCAATTTTTACGTCAACACCATAAATCCCCCAATACACCCATATTTTTAGAAGATGAAAGCCATTTAATTGGCCGTTGCGCGATGCCTCTTAAATTACGCAGCGCCATGCATGAATCTCCGATTGTGGTAGTAGAGGCTGATTTAGAATCACGGGTTGAGCATTCTTTTTGTAATTACATTTTGCAAAAATTAGCCGAGTGGCAAGAATGGGTTGTGATTCACAAGCCTGAAAAAAGCGCGTTTGAATTGTTTGCAGAAGAGCTGCAAAAATCGATGTTTAATATACGTAAGCGTTTAGGTGGCGTTCGTCATCAACACTTAACCACGCTATTAGATGATGCTTTATCTGCGCATGAAGCCGGTGATGATAGCCAGCACCGTGAATGGATTCGTGTTTTGTTGAAGGAATATTACGATCCTCAGTATGATTATTTATTAGAACAACGCAAAGATCGCATAGTATTTCGCGGCAATTCAGAAGAAGTTGAAGCCTACCTTATAAGTTTAATTGCATAAGTTAGAAGCTGGAAAAAGAAATTAAAATAGAAATTAAAATGAATGAAGGAATAACCCAAATGAAGAAATATTTAACGACTTTTTCTGTAGCAATGAGTTTATTCGCTGTCACAGTTTTGAGCAGCGTATTCAGCACGTCGGTTTATGCGGCCGATAACGAGCAGCCTACGTTTGTATTTACCGCCATTCCTGACGCAGATGAATCGGGCTTACAAGAGCGCTTTAATAAAGTAGCGGTGTATTTATCAAAGCAGTTGGGGGTAAAGGTTAAATACATTCCTGTTAAGTCTTACGCTGCGGCAGTAACCGCGTTTCGTAACGACCAAGTGCAGTTAGCTTGGTTTGGTGGTTTGTCGGGTGTACGTGCTCGTACTTTGGTGCCCGGTTCGGAAGCCATTGCTCAGGGATTTGAAGATCAGTCGTTTAAAAGCTACATCATTGCCCATCACTCTACGGGTTTGAAGCCTCATTACGATTTATCTAAAGCATTAACGACGGTTGCATCGGATGCACAAGCTTTGGTTAAAACTACCGATATGACCTTTACCTTTGGTTCTAAAGGGTCAACTTCCGGTCGGTTGATGCCAGAATTTTATTTACGCGAAACCTTTAAGCAATCACCTAACGATACTTTTTCACGGGTTGGTTTTTCGGGCGATCACAGCGCGACCATTGCTCAAGTTCAAGCAGGTGCATATCAGGTTGGCGCGGTGAATTTTAAAGTATGGGAAAAAGAATTGGCCGAAGGAAAAATCGATTTAACCAAAGTATCTGTCGTTTGGGTAACGCCAACGTACCCTGATTATCAGTGGACAATTCGTAATGATGTTGATCAGCGTTTTGGTGTTGAGTTTAAGCAAAAAGTTCGCAGCGCATTATTGAATATGAAAGATCCAGATTTATTAGCAAGCTTCCCTCGTCAGTCATTTATTCCTGCCAGTAATGACGATTATGCACCGATTGAAAATACCGCTCGCGCTATTGGCCTTATCGATTAAGTTAAAAAAATAATTTAGAACCATTAAGTTAGAAGCATTAAATTAGAAGAGCCAATTAGTAGAGATTAGTCAGTAATTATTTATGTTTAAACTTGAGCATTACAGCCAAGGCAATCGCCTGCAGGATATTACGTTAACCCTAAATGCGGGCGAGAAGGTCGCATTATTAGGGCCTTCTGGTGGCGGAAAAACCAGTTTGTTAAATGCCTTATATCAGCAGTGTGCTGATCAAGTTGCGTGGTGCCCGCAAGAACAAGGTTTAGTCAGTGTTTTGTCGGGTTATCACAATATTTATAT
>JAGPVU010000067.1 GCA_018066825.1 Cycloclasticus sp. | reverse complement strand
TTGGCCCGAGGTGCCAAATGAATCCATACGTTGCTCACAAATAGTTTGCATGGCATCGGTAGATACTTTTAGGAATTTCCGTGGATCGAAGTCTTTCGGGTTTTCTGCTAGATATCGACGAATGGCGCCAGTACTAGCTAATCGTAAATCGGTGTCTATGTTGACTTTACGTACACCATATTTTATACCTTCTTGAATTTCTTCAACCGGTACGCCATAGGTTTCACCTAAGTCACCACCGTTTTCATTAATAATTTTTAACCAGTCTTGGGGAACCGAAGATGAGCCGTGCATCACTAAGTGGGTGTTAGGAATACGTGTATGAATTTCTTTAATGCGCTGAATAGCTAGGGTGTCGCCAGTTGGTGGTTTGGTGAATTTATACGCGCCGTGACTCGTTCCAATAGCGATGGCTAAGGCGTCTACTTGGGTTTTTTTGACAAAATCCGCGGCCTCTTCAGGGTCAGTCAACATTTGATCATGCGTCAATATTCCTGCAGCACCAACACCGTCTTCTTCACCGGCTTCTCCTGTTTCTAAAGAGCCTAAACAACCTAGTTCACCTTCAACAGATACACCACAAGCATGGGCCATTTCAACGGCTTTTTGGGTTACCTCGATATTGTATTGATAGCTGCTGGGCGTTTTGCCGTCTTCTTCTAAAGAACCGTCCATCATTACCGAAGTAAAACCAAGTTGAATCGAGCGCTGACAAATCGCTGGACTAGTACCATGATCTTGGTGAAAGACCACGGGAATTTGCGGGTATTGTTCAACCGCTGCGATGATCAAGTGCTTTAAAAAGGATGAGCCAGCGTACTTTCTAGCGCCTGCAGAACCTTGAATAATGACCGGGCTATTCGTTTTAGCCGCCGCTTGCATGATAGCGTGTACCTGCTCCATGTTGTTTGCATTAAAAGCGGGAACGCCGTAGTTGTTTTCAGCTGCGTGATCGAGTAGTTGGCGTAACGAAATTAAGGCCATAAGAAATCTCCTTGTAAGATAATAGTGTCTTTTCCAAATTCACTGTGTGAATGGGTTATTGGTGGGTAGTTTAACTTTTACAGGCCTTATTTACTATTTTAAATAAACGATTAGGCACAAAAAAACCACTCTCATAGGAGAGTGGTTTTTAAATCAGTACCGCTTTTAGCTGAGCCTTATTTTTTGTCAGTATAAGACGAGCTGCTTTGTTTTATGATGTTTAATAACTGTTCATTATAGTCTTTCGCGTCTTTGAATAAAGATTGGCCGTCGTTGACCATTTTTTCATAGCCGCTTTGCGCTAATTTAATTTGTTCGTTAGTGAACTGTTTAAGTGCTTCAGGGTCGTTGATAGTCGACGCTGCTTTGATTCGAGCTTCAGTCAGCGCGATATAATTTTTTGCTGATTCTTGCTGTGCCGCTGCGAGTTTCTCAAATTGAGTCTTATTTAATTCAATCAGTTTTTTAATGGGTTCAGCGAGTGCGTTAAAGTCATTCATGGGATGTCTCCAATTATAATTTGTTGATGCCAGTTTACACAATTAAATATTGCACTGCAACAAATATTTATTGCTTTCCATGCCGGTCCGGTTTCCGCTGGAGTGAGCCGTTTGAGTGACTTAGAATAAAAGAAACCCTATGGTTTTTGTTCGGTTTCTTGTTGAATTTGTTGTTTTAATTGTTGAGTGCTTTCTTGAAACAACTGGATAACCTCGGCGTTATAGCCTGTCATTGCTTCAAATAACGCGCGACTATTATTGACCATGCTTTCATAGTTGCTTTGCGCCATCACCATTTGTTCAGTAACGAACTGAGCTAAGGCGACAGGGTCTTTAATGTCTGATGCGGACTGCATCCGCTGTTGCACCAGCGAACGGTAATCGTCAACGGCTTGTTTCTGTGTGTTCATTAAGGTGTCAAAGTGCTGGGTATTCAGCTCAACAAGCTTCGAAATGGGTTGGGTAAAACCTAGTATGTTGTTAACCATAATCACCTCGTGGGTGTGTTAATTGTTTTGGAATACTTTTCGTATGCTGTCTTGGATGGCTAAAGCCGCTTGCCGAGGGTCTTTGGCGTCGCGAATAGGCCGTCCTATAACAATGTGATCAGCACCATTATGGAACGCTTGCTCAACGCTAACAACGCGTTTTTGATCGTCTTCAGGACGGTTATCTACCGGGCGGATGCCGGGTGAAACGACTAAAAAATTATGGCCTAAAGAGTCTCGCAGCCCAGGTGCTTCAAGACCTGAAGAAATCACGCCATCGCAACCCAATTCAATGGCGCGTTTGGCACGCGAGGTGACGAGTTTTTCTACGTCACACTGAAAACCTAAATCGTCTAAGTCACCTCGGTCTAAGCTGGTGAGCACAGTAACGGCTAACACTTTCAGTTTACCCTTTTGTTCGGCGGCGGCTTGCATGATGGCGTTATTACCGTGGATCGTAACAAAATCAACCTTTTTATCGCTCAGTTGTTTGACGGCACGACCCACTGTAGCAGGGACATCAAAAAACTTTAAATCGACAAAAATGCGTTTATTTTTTTCATTTAGCCAGTCGATGAGTTCAAAATAATTTCCTGACATAAACAGTTCAAGGCCAATTTTATAGAACACAACGCTGTCCCCCAATGTGTCTACCAGGGCTTTTGCCGCTGGAATATCAGGCACGTCCAACGCGACAATTAGGCGTTCATTAACTGGGATGGGCTTATTTGAAATCCATGACATACTGTGTCACTCCGTAAGGTTGATAATAAGCCGTTATTATAACCATCTACTAAGTGCTTAAAAGTACTTTAATCGTGATGCTTGCCTCAACAGCATTGTGAGTCAGTTCGAGCCTTAGCCAGTAAGCTTAGTGATCGCGCTAATGACAAGTGTGTAAAGGGTCGGTTATCCTAGCGTTTTATTTTTGTTGAGTTTTTTAGTGCACATTATTTATTTACACGGTTTTTGTAGTTCGGCGGCTTCTTTTAAGGCGCAGCAAGTGAAGCAATTTATTGAACAACAGGCTGAACATTCTTTATATCTTGTCGATTTACCTTATGCGCCAGCCGAAGCCATGGCCTTGGTGGAATCGTATATAGCGAACTTGGATGACCCCAATTGGGGTTTAATTGGTAGTTCCTTAGGCGGTTTTTATGCCAGCTACTTAGGTGATAAGTATGGCAAAAAAGCGGTGCTAATCAATCCTGCGGTAAGGCCTCATTTATTACTAGAAGCTGTGTTGGGGGAAAATAAGAACTACCATTCAAATCAAACCTTTGTCTTCACCAAGCAGCATTTAACACAATTGAAGGCCATGTATAACCCACGTTTGCAGCACCCAAAAGACATGTTGCTATTGAGTCAAACGGCGGATGAGGTTTTAGATTACCAACAGGGTGTGGAGTATTATCAGGGCAGTGAGCAAATCGTAATAACAGGCGGTAGTCACGCGTTTGATGGCTACGAGAACTTTTTGGATAAAACAGTTGATTTTTTAATGAATGGGGCAAATTGATGATTTCAGGACAAATAAAAAAAATGCGCGCAGTACTGGGGTCGCCAGTTGACTATTCGCTACCCATTGATAACGAGCAGATAGGGCTAAACCAGTATCTGGGTCAGCACATTAAATTGTCTTACCTCGGTAATATTCAATGTTCTCATTGCGGTAAACGAACCAAAAAAAGTTATAGCCAAGGCTTTTGTTACGTCTGTATGACAAAACTCGCGCAGTGTGATTTATGCATTATGAAGCCGGAGACCTGTCATTACCATTTGGGTACCTGCCGCGAACCTGAGTGGGGTGAAAGCCATTGTTTTCAAGATCATTATGTTTATTTGGCCAATTCATCTGGCTTAAAGGTTGGTATTACGCGGCATACTCAAGTGCCCACGCGTTGGATAGACCAAGGGGCCACTCAGGCGCTACCGATCTTTAAGGTTAAAACGCGCCTGCAATCGGGTGAAATTGAAATGGCGATAAAAAAATACGTGTCGGATAAAACCGATTGGCGAAAAATGTTAAAAGGCCAATCCGAGGCAAAAGACCTACTTTATGAAAGGGGTCGTTTGTTGCAAGAGGCACATCAAGAGATCATTAAGGTTCAAGTGGTTAACGGCGAAGGGCAAATTGAACTATTAAGCGATGCCAAGGCGGTGGAAATTGAATACCCGGTGATTGAATACCCAGTCAAAGTCAGTTCATTGAATTTTGATAAAACACCGGTTATTGAAGGACGTTTATTAGGCATTAAAGGCCAGTACCTTATTCTCGACGTGGGTGTGCTGAATATTCGAAAATTCAGCAGTTACAACATTCAGTTCGATGCTTAGCTCAACCACGCCTAAGGCGATTATCTTATCGCAAGGTGATGAGGTAATAACCGGTGCCTTGGTGGACAGCAATGCCGCTTTTCTAGCGGACCATTGTCGAACACTGGGTTTTGATATTGTGCGGCATATTACGGTTGCAGACGATATGGCTGACCTTGTTCAGGTGTTACAGGACATTGATGGTATGGCCGACGTTTGCTTATGCACTGGTGGCTTGGGTCCGACTCAAGACGACTTGACCACAGAGGCTTTTTCTAAGGCTTTTGATGTGGATCTGGAAATTGACGATGTTGCATTAAAGATGATGAGCGATTTTTTTGCAAAACTGAATATGACCATGGCTGCAGTTAATCATAAACAAGCGTTACTGCCTAAACAGTCAACCCGTATCGATAACCATTGGGGTACAGCCGCTGGTTTTATGGCGCTTGGCCAGCGCTGCCGGTTCTATTTTATGCCCGGCGTGCCGTTTGAGATGAAACAGATGATGGGTGCGTTTGTGCTAAATGACCTGCGCGAGCAATTTAATATTGAGCCATTGCGATTGATTACCTTTAGAAGTATAGGGATGGGCGAGTCTGATATCCAACAAGCGATCAATGAATTGAATATCAGCCCGGATATCCGCATTAGTTTTAGGGCGGGTTTGCCAGAAAATGAATTAAAACTCCTCTTTCCAAATACGTATTCTGAGCAACAAATTAAACACTATATTGATGAAATAGAGACGGTTATGCGCGGAAGTGTTTTTGCTGTCGATGGCTTTGCCCAAAAGGTCAGTGGCTTGGCAGATTGTGTTGATCAGCTGATGCGTGAAAAGAAACAGTCGCTAACTGTTATTGAAACCATCTCACAAGGCGGGCTTGCCGCTCAATGCCACGCAGATTGGTTAGTGAAATCAGTAGTAATTCCCCAGCGCTCTGGCATAATGTCGCGGCTTGACAACGAACCGTTATGCAGCGATGAGTCTATTGCGGTTAATCTCGCGCAAAAAGAACACGCTAAACACTCGGCTGAACTAACGCTAGTACAATTATTTGAAACTGATGATAAAGCCGGTGTTAACGTTTACACCGCGATTATGGGTGCTCAATATCCCCTGTCTAGTAGTAAAACGGTCCGTGGTCGGCCGCAACGACAACAAATCGTTGCCTCCGCCATGGCGCTCAACCTTTTAAGAAAATACCTGCTAGGTCTGTAAAAAATATGCCCTTACTTAAGTTTGACAATGTTACTGTCGCCTTTGGATTAAAGCCGGTGCTGGATAACGCCGACCTGCAAATCGATGAACAAGAACGCATCGGCCTGATCGGCCGTAATGGTGAGGGAAAATCGACCTTATTAAAAGTGTTAGCGGGTGAACTGCTGCCCGATTCAGGTCAACTATGGCGACAATCGGGTGTGGTAGTCGCGACCTTGGAGCAATCGCCGGTTTTACCAGAAGCGTTAACTATCTATGAGGCCGTGGCCGATAGCTTAGGTGAAGTCGGGCATTTAATCGCCAAATACCACGATATGCTGCTAGATCCCAATGTCGACCTTGACGCATTAGGTTCATTGCAGCATCAGTTTGAAGCCTTAGATGGTTGGACTATCCAGCAACGGGTCGATTCGGTGCTCAGCCGATTGAACTTGCCTGCTGATAAAAAAGTTAGCGAGCTGTCAGGCGGCTGGAAGCGTCGAGTAGGGTTAGCCAGAGCCTTAGTGATGGAGCCTGATGTGTTGTTGTTGGATGAACCGACTAATCACTTGGATATGGAAACCATTGTTTGGCTAGAAAAACAGTTGGAAACCTTTCGCGGTGCCGTGGTCTGTATTACCCATGACCGGGTGTTTTTGCAGAATATAAGTAAACGGATTATAGAAATAGATCGCGGGCAACTCACCAGTTGGTCGTGTAGTTACCTGCAGTATTTGGAACGTAAAGCGGCGGCCTTAGAGTCAGAAGCCAAAACCCATGCGGAGTTTGACAAAAAGCTAGCGCGTGAAGAAGTCTGGATACGGCAGGGTATTAAAGCCAGAAGAACGCGAAATGAAGGTCGGGTTAGAGCGCTCGAAAGCTTAAGAAAAGATCGCGCCCAACGGCGCAATTTAGCGGGCCCTGCAAAACTAGAAGTAGAGCAAGGCGAACGCTCCGGGAAGTTAGTGATTGAGGCTGAAGGTATAAGCATCGCCTACGACGGTCGAAAAATGGTGGATCAGTTTTCATGCCGGCTTATGCGCGGCGACCGAGTTGGCTTAGTGGGTCCAAACGGCATTGGCAAAAGCACCTTAATTAAGGCCTTGTTACAACAAATTGAATTAGATTCGGGGGTCGTTAAGCACGGGACCAAGCTTCAAGTGGCTTATTTCGATCAACACCGTGATGTATTGGATTTGGAAAAAACGGTGATTGATTTAGTGTCAGGTGGTCGCGATACAATTACCATTAATGGCCGAGACCGCCATATTATTAGCTATTTAGGTGACTTTTTATTCGCTCCAGAGCGTGCGCGCTCACCGGCTAAGGTTTTATCTGGCGGCGAGCGAAATCGAATCATGTTGGCAAAGTTGTTCAGTCAGCCGGCTAACTTCATCGTGATGGATGAGCCGACCAACGATTTAGACGTAGAAACCTTAGAGCTGCTCGAAGAACTGTTGATTGACTACGATGGCACCTTAATTTTAGTCAGCCATGATCGTAAGTTTTTAGAAAACGTAGTGACTAGTTTTTGGTTTTTTGAAGGCGAGGGTAAGATTACTGAATACGTTGGTGAGCTGCCTAACTGGGCGAAGATTATTAAAGATAATGCACAGGCAGAGCAAGCGAGTAAAAGTAATAAAGCCGCTGCAATAACGCAAAAACAGAGCGCCAAGCCGAAACTGAGCTTTAAAATTAAAAAAGAGCTCGACGAGCTACCAAAACAAATTGAGGCGCTGGAAACTGAGCTGGCCCAGTTACAAGAGTTGACCAGCAGCACAGAATTTCATGCCCAAGAACATACTGTTGTGCAAGCTAAAATGAATGAGCTAAAACAACTGGATCAACAGTTACAAGCCAAGTACCAACGATGGGATGAAGTGGAGTCGATGTAATCATTTATCGCCAGCGTCAGACAGGATTAGCTGATATAATTTATCACTGAAAAAGCCAGCACCTCCGGAGAGATGTCAGAGTGGCCGAATGAGCACGCTTGGAAAGCGTGTGTACCGCAAGGTACCGAGGGTTCGAATCCCTCTCTCTCCACCATCTAGCTCGCCTGTCGACGAGTTATCTACATGCAACCTACCTATCGCCTAATTTACAAAATGCGAGTAATATGTAAAACGCGATGCAGAGTTTAAACTCAAAGATACGGTAAATGAGATGGTTAAGTTAGCGTTCATTTTAAAGAAGATATAATCAATACTCATATACTTAATCGTAGTCGGCTTGACTAAAATATGAATGGGTCAAAGTTAATGATTCATTAATCAGCCGATGTTGTACTAAAAGTATTCTCAAGCGTGCTAGAAGGATTTAGACGACAAGGAGATGATTGTGCTCGATAAAAAACACATACTGATAGTAGATGATGTGGAAGATAATATTCAGGTGGCGATGAATATTCTCAAAGAAGATGGTTACCAATTTTCATTCGCTACCAATGGGGAGCAAGCGCTGTCACTTGTTCAACAAAGCCCTGGAAAGTTTGACCTCATTTTGCTCGATATTATGATGCCAGGTATTGATGGGTACGAGGTGTGCAAAACCATTAAATCGAAATCAAATAGCGGCGAAATCCCCATTATTTTTCTGACTGCTAAAACCGACCTAGACGCCTTGAGTAAAGGGTTTGCATTAGGTGCAGTAGATTACATTACAAAACCTTTTCATGCCGATGAATTACTGGCACGGGTTCGTACGCATGTAAACCTCTATGCCGCACAACAGTTACTTGAATACCATAATATTGTTTTAGAGTACAAGGTTGAACGCGTTCATAAACGCTTATTGTCTGAGTTGGAAGAAACTCAAAAAGAGATGATTGAGCTACTCACAGAATTGGTCGAAGTTAATTCTGACGAGACAGGTAAGCATATTCGTCGGGTGTCAGAAATAGCTTCCCTGCTTGCTCAACTACACCCCGCTTTAACTGATGAAGACGCAGATACTTTAATGCACGCCTCGCCAATGCACGATATAGGAAAAATAACGATTGCGCACGAAGTCCTTCATAAACCGGGACGCTATACAGAGGAAGAATTTTGCGCGATGAAGGAGCACACTACCAACGGCTACAATTTACTGCGTCATTCTAAACGTAGGATTATGATTGCTGCAGCTGTTATTGCCCACGAGCACCATGAAAAATGGAATGGGGAGGGTTACCCGCGACAATTAAGTGGGTCAGATATACATATTTACGGACGAATTGTTGCGTTGGCCGATGTGCTGGATGCGTTGACGCACGAACGTTGTTACAAAACGGCCTGGGACATCGACGATGCTATTGCCTACATCGTTGATCGTCGCGCCAGCCAATTTGATCCGGAGTTGGTCGACTTGATGATGGCCCATATCGGTCAGTTTAAAGCTATTATTGAGATGCGTTAAGTTTGCTTATTCAATAATGAACTTTTAAACCGACGTTTGTGCTTCCCGTATGGTCTGATTTTTACCTACACGATTATGATAAGTCAAAAAAGATAAGTCCAAAAAATGTGGATAAACCCGTTTACTAGACTCCTAAGCTGTTTGTTTTTGTGTGTGGTTGTTGTGAATGCCGGTATGGCTGAGAAAAAACCGGAGAGAGCTAAAAACCGAAAAATAGCCATGGATCAGCAACATGATCAACTTGTTTTTAGTGTTGAAGAAAGACAATGGCTTGACGAGCATAAAACACTCCGTTTTACAGGAGACCCTAGCTGGCTGCCGTATGAGGCGTTTCATAAAACAGGTCAACATATTGGTATAGTCGCTGATTATTTGAGTTTAATTGAGAAAAAGTTAAACATCAATATTGAGATCATTAATACAAAAACTTGGGCCGAGTCCGTCGCGCTTGCCGAGCGAGGTGGGGTAGATATTCTTTCGGAAACAAGCGACTCTAGTCTATCCTCCTTCCTATCGTTTACCGATCCCTATCTAGCGAGTCCTATTGTTATCGTAATGAAACAGGGACCGTTTTTTGTTGAGAACATCGACCAAATTAAAGATAAAAAAATTTCCATTCTAAAAAACTACGGCTATGTACCTAAAATACTCGAACGCTACCCCAATACCTCATTCCAGTGGTCTGACAACATTGAGCAAGGTTTATTATCTGTTTCAACGGGTGAAACAGATGCCTTGATTGCCACCTTGGCACAAGCCAGTTATTACATAGCCGAGCTGGGCATTAATAATGTGCAAATAGTGGGGCGCACCGAGTTTACAACGCAGCTGGGTTTTGGTATTCGGCAGGATTATGGGCTCTTACTTGGCTTGTTTAATCGCGCATTGGATTCAATTACTGCAGAAGAACGGCAGGCTATTTTAGACGGGTGGGGACAGCAGCATTTTACCAGTAAATTCGATTTTACCTTGTTGCTTCAAATCGTTGCTGTGCTTTTATATATTATCGTTATTTTCATTTATTGGAACAGAAAACTGGCTCGTGAGGTAAAACGCCGAAAAGAGTTGGAAGCGCAAACACAAGCACTAATCGACCATGTGCCCGAACAAATTTTTGTGACGACGCCTGGCGGCCAAATTTTATCGGCCAATTCGCAAGCGATAAAAAACTTTGGCCTGCAAGATAATAAGTTAGATCAATACAATGCTACGTCTTTTTATGTCAATAAAAAAGAACGGGCTGAATTATGGGTAGAGATAAAAGAACGCGGTGAGGTTAATCAAAAATTGATGTCCTTTCGACATGTGAATGGCAGCATAAAGTCGATGATAGTATCCGCTATTCCGGTGGTGTATAAGCGACAGTCGGCGATATTAACCATTGCCGTTGATATAACGGATCGTTTGAACATAGAGCGCGCCTTAAAAGAAAGTCAAGACAGATTTGAATTGGCAGCTCAGGGTTCAGGGTTTGGTTTGTGGGAATACGAGGCGGATACAGGGGCTTGTTGGTTTTCTCAGCGATTTATTGAATTACTGGGGTACGGGGATGGCAAAGAGCTGTTTACCACGGTTATTTGGAAGGCGAGCATACATCCTGAAGATAGAGACGCTGCGTTTGCCGCATTTGACGCTCATTTGGCTAACGAGGCTCCTTACGATATTGAGTTTAGAATGCAGACTAAACAAGGAGAGTGGCGCTGGTTTCGCGGTCGTGCAAAGTCATTAAGAAGGGCGGATGGCAGAGCCTACCGAACCAGTGGTTCAATGGCAGATATCACTAAAAGGAAAGGGACGGAACAACAGCTACAAGAGGCGAAAGAAGTGGCTGAAGCAGCGAATCGTTATAAATCTGAATTTTTATCCAATATGAGTCATGAAATACGCACGCCTTTAAACGCAATATTAGGGTTTACGGGGCTACTTAAAGAACAGGTAAAAGACCCTAAGCAAGCGACGTTTGTTAAGACCATTCATTCTGCTGGCATCAATTTGTTGACGTTAATTAATGATATTTTAGACTTGTCAAAAATTGAAGCAGGCAAGATAGAAATACGAAAAACAGCGTGTAATTTACATGACCTTATTAGAGAAATAGGCGAGACCTTTAGTGAGCAAATGGTAGCAAAAAACATTCATTTTTCTTTGAATGTGGACCCTAGAATTCCTGATAGTTTGTCTATAGATGCTCAACGTTTACGACAAGTGTTATTAAATCTGGTGGGCAATTCGGTTAAATTTACAGAAACAGGTTTTATACGCATAAGCGTAAAGGTGAAAAGTGAAAACCCAAATTACAGTAAACTGGACTTGCTGATAAAAGTAGAAGACAGCGGTAGAGGGATCGCTCAATCAGAACATGAACGTGTTTTTGAAACCTTTGGGCAATCAAATGATCGGCAACTGAAAAATTATGCTGGTACGGGACTGGGCCTATCAATCAGTAAACGATTGGTTGACCTAATGCAGGGCAAGCTATCATTAGTCAGTAAGCTCGGTGTAGGTTCCACATTTTTTGTCCGCCTATATGGCGTTGATGTGGCGGCGCTATCCACTGGAAGTAATCTTACTAACAACGAAGAAACGTTGCCGTTTACGTTTCTACCAGCACAGGTACTGATAGTTGATGATATTGATGATAATCGCTTATTACTGGAAGAGTTGTTTGTAGACACGGCACTTCAGACGGTAAGCGCAGACAGTGGTGCGGAAGCAGTAAAGCTTGCTGAAAGCAGGCAATTTGACGTAATTTTAATGGATATAAAAATGCCTTTGATGGACGGCTATGAAGCGGCTAAAAGAATTAAGTCATTTTCGAATACGCCGATTATTGCGATAACGGGGTCTGTTATGGGTGGTGATTTTAAAAAATTAGAAGAAACGCATTTTGATGGTTATCTGCGCAAGCCGACAATTAAATCAGAGTTATTCAATGAATTAAAAAAGTTTCTTGCCATAGAGTCATACCAAGATGGCTCAAGGGGTCAAGCGTTCGTATTCTCAACGGAACAGTTGCTGCAGGTTGAAAAGGCGTTGCCTGAATTAGAGGCTCTGTTAGAAAAGAGCGTGCTGCTGCAGGAAACGAATGATTTTTCACAAATTGATACCTTTTCAAGGTTATTAGCGAGGGTGGCAAAGCGTTATTCGATTGTTTTGCTCAGCGAGTATGTTAATGAACTTCAAGGCCAAAGCCAGGCGTATAGTGTTAAAGGGGTCTTGGCCTCATTAAAACAGTTTTCTGCGCTTTTTAATCAGTTGAATGAGGCTGTCAAGCAGTCGCATAAAGGGCGCAGTAATTAAGGTGTAATAGAGCTTCGTTTGTCACTGACGGCTTAAATTCAAATAAGAGCTTGGCCATAGCACTTGAAATCAAATCGCTTGTCCCCATATGTTAAGTCTTGATAATAATGTAATTTTTATAGGGGCAGTTTCAATGAGTAAAGTCAAACAAAAAAGCGATAAACAAACCTTAGGGTTTGAAGCGGAAACTAAGCAAGTATTGGATTTAATGATCCACTCGATGTACAGCAATAAAGAAATATTCCTGCGCGAGTTAGTGTCAAATGCCTCTGATGCCGCGGATAAGTTACGTTTTGCCGCACTCTCAAATGAAGCTTTATACGAAGGAGATGGTGACCTAAAAATCAGAGTGTCTATCGATAAAGATGCGCGCAGCATCACCATTTCAGATAATGGCATCGGGATGACGGCTGAAGAAGTGAAGAAAAATATTGGTACCATCGCGCATTCAGGCACTAAAAAGTTTTTTGAGTCGCTCACAGGCGATGAGAGTAAAGACAGTCAAATGATCGGCCAGTTTGGCGTTGGTTTTTATTCGGGTTTTATCGTCGCCGATAAGATGACCTTGGTAACCCGTAAAGCGGGTGAGAAAGCGTCTGCCGGTGTTAAATGGGAGTCCAGCGGTGAAGGTGAATATACCCTTGAAAGTGTTGAAAAGGCCACGCGGGGTACCGACCTTACCTTGCACCTTAAAGAGGAAGAAAGTGAGTTTCTAGAAAGCTACCGCTTACAGGCTATTATTCATAAGTTTTCGGAACACCTCAATATTCCGATCATGATGAAAAATGAGCACAAAGAAGAAGGTAAAGAAGATCAGCTCGACGAAGTGGCCGTTAATAGTTCAACGGCTTTATGGGCGAAAGCAAAAAACGAGTTAACTGAAGACGATTATTACGATTTTTACAAGCAAACCAGTCACGATTACCAAAACCCACTGGCATACAATCACAGCAAAGTAGAAGGTAATAACGAGTACACCCTGTTGCTATACGTACCGTCGAAAGCACCTTTTGATATGTGGGATAGAGAGGCTAAAAGCGGCGTTAAATTATACGTAAAACGTACCTTTATTATGGAAGGTGGCGAGTTAATGCCGCGGTATCTGCGTTTTATTAAAGGGGTGATCGATTCTGACAACTTACCGTTGAATGTATCGCGTGAATTGTTACAGCAAAGCAAACAAATTGACGCACTACGCTCGGGCGCCGTTAAAAAAGTCCTTAGTCTTATTGAGGGTCTCGCTAAAAATGAACCGGAAAAGTTTGAAACGTTATGGTCTGAATTTGGCGCGGTTATTAAAGAAGGCCCAATCGAAGATGCCAAAAACAAAGACAGGGTCGCTAAGTTATTACGTTTTGCATCGACTAAAACAGACGGTAAGCAAACGGTTACTCTTGCGACTTACTTGGAAAACATGCAAGAAGGGCAAGATAAAATTTATTACCTAACCGGTAACGCCTACGCGGCAGTTAAAAATAGTCCGCATCTAGAAGTGTTTAAAAAGAAAGGTATTGAGGTACTGTTGCTAACTGATCATGTTGATGAATGGCTGGTACAACACATGCCTGAATTTGATGGCAAAAGCCTACAATCGGTTGCCAAAGGTCAGCTAGACCTTGATAAGGATGAGGCGAAAGACGAAAAAGAAGATCAAGATAAAAAAGCGGATGAATCAATCAACAGTGTTCTCGAACAGATTAAAAAAGTGCTCGAGGGCAAAGTTAAAGATGTTCGTGTGAGTTCTCGCTTAACTGACTCCCCTGCCTGCTTAGTGGCTGATGAGCACGAGATGGGCGCTCATATGGAGCGTATCATGAAAGCTGCGGGGCAAAGTATGCCAGCCAGTTTACCAACTTTCGAGGTCAATGCTGAGCACGCATTAATTCAACGCTTAAAAGAAGAGTCAGATGATGAGCGATTTGCTGACTTATCACACTTATTGTTTGAACAAGCGCTGCTAAGCGAAGGTGGGCAATTAGAAGACCCCGCTACGTTCGTGCAGCGGTTAAATAAATTGTTGCAATCATTGCTATAGACAAACCTTAGTTAAACAGCCAAAACACGGGTTAAAAAAAAGGCGGACCGAGGTCCGCCTTGAGTGTGAGAAAGAATCTCACGAGGGAAGAAGGTTAAAACCTCAGGTAAACACGTAAGCCGTGGTTTAGCGCGTGTAGGTTTTGTCTTACGTAATTTACTCGCTGTTCAGACCGATAGTGGTTTGAGTGGTTCGATTTGTATCTGTAACGATCGTGCTGATTGGCCTCGTAATGGTAGTCATGGCGGCGATGGTGTTTAGATGACTGATGTTCATCGTGCCGACGGGGCTGTTTATTGTAACCATAGTGCTTAGGGTAGTGGTGCTCACTATATCGACGATCACTGTGCTGCTTGGTGGCGTGGGCCTGATGATGCGAGTTTCTGCCCGCTATAAAGGCGGGTTTATGGCCTTTATTTTTATGCTGTTTGTTGTAACTATGGGATCTATTGTAATGATGTTGCTGCCCATGCGTTTGTACATAATTAGGTTCATTGTAGGCGTGCCTATCAGCTTGTCTTCTGTCTGCCATCGCAGATGTGCTGATAATCATCAAGGTGCAACAAATAATACTAGCGGTGGTGCTTAATTTATTCATAGTCTTATCCTCTACTGCAAGGGCAGTACTGTTAACTTACAGGTAAAGGATAAGCCTAGCGGATGAATTTAAGCTGAATGGTTTAAAATAATTTTAAAAATAATTATTTTTAATTGCTTAGGGTAGTTGAACCGGCGTGCTGGCTTGCCAGTTATCGGCCTTATGTTCCACTACCACAGTTGTATAGACCCCACCACGAACATTAAATTCAGCAGTCAACCGCATAAAGCGCGGTTCGCAGGCAGCGACTAAGTCGGCTAGAATTTGGTTGCTAACCGCTTCATGGAAGGCACCTTTATCGCGGTACGACCAGGTGTAAAGCTTAAATGACTTAAGCTCAATGCAGCTCGCTTCAGGCACATACTCTAATGAGAGGGTAGCGAAATCTGGTTGGCCGGTTTTGGGGCATAAGCAGGTAAATTCGGGGGTATCAATACGAATCGTGTAGTCGCGCTCGGGGTTGGGGTTAGGGAAGGTTTCAAGGTCTGTACTTGGGAGTGTGCTCATTTGTCTGTTCTGTTCAATGTTGTGATAAAAAGTAATTTTACAACGAATAATAAAATTAGGGGTGAATAGCCGAATAAACAGGTAATATTGCGCTACCAATCTTTATGAAAAAACAACAATCATGTATTGTTAAGCGATGCGTTTAGAAAAAATAAAGCTATCCGGTTTTAAATCATTTGTCGACTCAACCAGTATCCCTTTTACAAGCGATTTGGTGGCTGTCGTTGGCCCGAATGGTTGTGGTAAATCGAATGTTATTGATGCCGTGCGCTGGGTGTTGGGGGAAAGCTCGGCCAAACACCTGCGTGGTGATCAGATGGCAGACGTTATTTTTAACGGCTCAACCACGCGCAAGCCGGTGGGTCAGGCTTTTGTGGAACTGGTTTTTGACAACAGCGATGCGACCATTGCCGGTGAGTTTGCGGCGTACCAACAAATTTCTTTAAAGCGACAAGTTAATAGAGAAGGGCAGTCTGTTTATTTTTTGAATGGCACGCGTTGTCGTCGCAAAGACATTACCGATTTGTTTTTAGGCACCGGGTTAGGCGCGCGTAGTTATGCCATTATTGAGCAAGGCACTATTTCTCGTTTAATTGAGGCAAAGCCGGATGAGTTAAGGGTGTTCTTAGAGGAGGCGGCGGGGATATCAAAGTATAAAGAACGTCGCCGTGATACCGAAAACAGGATGAGACGCACGAGAGAAAACCTAGAGCGTTTAGCTGATTTATGTGAGGAAATTGAGAAGCAATGCCGGCACCTAAAACGGCAAGCAGCGACAGCGGGAAAATATAAAGAACTCAAAACCCAAGAGCGGCAACTCAAAGCGCAGCTGCTAGCCTTACGTTGGCGAGCGCTGGACGAACAGGATGAACGTCAGCATAAGAACTCGAAGACTTTGCAGAATAAGGTAGACGAGCTGTTAGCACGGCAGCGTGAAATTGAAAAAGAGATTGAGCAGCAGCGTGAAACACACACCGCTCAGCGAGATACGTTGAACGAGGTACAAGCTTCGTTTTACGCCGTGGGTTCAGATATAGCAAAAGCTGAGCAAGCGTTACAGCATCAGCAGGCTCAAAAACAACAGCGGCACGCTGAACTTGAGCGTTATCAAGGTATTTTAGGCGAATCAAAACAAGCGTTGCTCGATAGTGAGCAAAAGCAATCACAGTTAACTGAGCAAATTGATACGATTGAGCAAGGTTTGATTAAGGCAAAGGCGAAGGAAGGTCAGTCGGCAAAAGCATTAACTAATGCCGAACAAGAGATGACCCGCTGGCAAAAAACTTGGGATGATTTTACTTACCAAGTGGCAGAGCCGAAAAGAAAGACGGATGTAGAAAAAACAAAAATTAATCAACTTGAACGACAGCTAATGCAATCGACCCAGCGATTGTCGAATTTAAAAGCAGACCAGACTCGCTTGCAACAAGTATTGCTGCAAAGTGATTGCGAGGCCCTCCAGCAACAGCATAACTTAGCTGAAAATCAGTTACAGCAAACGCAGCATAAGCTAGTCGCTAGTCAGCAACAGATTACCGAGTCGCAAACTTTTATCCATCAAGAAAGTGACGCTTTGGCAGAGCAGCGTTCAGAACGAGCAAGACTTTCTGGGCGTTTGGAGTCTATTTTAGTGCTCCAGCAGGCTAATCTGGGTGAATCTCAACAACAGGTTGGCCGTTGGCTCGACGGT
>JAGPVU010000066.1 GCA_018066825.1 Cycloclasticus sp. | reverse complement strand
GGGTAGCGATTCCAGTACCAGGTGCCACCAACATCAGAGCCATTGTCATAACACTGTACACGCAGTCCTTGCTCATTACGCAGCTTGTGGGTCATGTACATCCCACCAAAACCTGCACCAACGATGACCGCATCGAAGTCTGCCTTTACTTGTGCTGAATGATTATCTTGATTACTCATAGTCTCTCTCTAATTCTAAGTTGTAAGTTTAAATTGATACGCTGTATTTTCTATAACGCTTTATACCAAGCGGCTATTTTTTGAATTTCCGTGTCTGCTTCTGGCGCTCGGCCTGCTAAAAAGGGGAAAACGTGCTGCATACCATCGACAATCGATAACGTAGAGTTAACCCCAGCTTCTATTGCTAATGCATGTAAACGCTGAGCGTCATCCAATAAGGTTTCTACACTGCCTGCATTAATATACAGTGCAGGATAACCAGAGAAATCTGCGTACAGTGGATTAGCCAGTGGATCAGTCGGGGCGTGGTCCGCTAAAAACATACCTGCCATTGCTTCAAGTAAGGGCTGTTTAACTAAGGCATCGCTGGCCTCATTAGTCTCTAGCGTAGCACCGTTGACTTGCATATCGATAAAGGGTGAGAAAGCAATCACGCTTGCGGGTAGGGGCAAACCTAATTGTTGAAACTTTAATACGGCAGCTACTGCTAAATTACCACCGGCTGAGTCACCAATAGTCGTGATATTTTCAGCTTTAAAGTTAGTTGCCAGTAATGCTTTATATACGGCGACCACATCATCAATTTGTGCGGGGAACGGGTTTTCAGGCGCTAAACGGTAATCTAAAACAAGTGCAGTAACACCGAGGGCTTTTGCCATATGCCCTGCTAACTTACGATGACTGGCAGAGGAGCCAACAGCGAAGCCACCACCATGGGTATAAATAAGTACTTTTGAACGGTCGGCGTCAAGCGGTAAAGCCCAAACAGCATCAACGCCAGCTATACAATCGCTTTTATAGCTAACCGCTTCGGGTTCCATGGTTGGTTTGCCCCACTCATCGAATAAAGCACGTAAACCGTCAAGGTCCATCTCAGGGTTGGCGGTCATACGATCGGTCCAATTTTGATATAACGCTCTTAAGTAATCAGATTCTTGCGATGCCATTTAAGCTCTCCTCAGTTTGTTTTGTTTTTCTATACGTTAATACAAGCCGTTACGTTACGGTTAGCCTATAACAGGCTACGTCGTAAAATATAGAAGAATAATAATAATTTATAGAATAATCTTGCTGCCGGTTTGCTTCAATATCGTCACGCATATTTAAGTTTAGAGGCGGGTTTTTTGTTGTTGTCTAAAGGCTCCGGGCGTTGTCCCTATGAACCGTCGCAATAAACGAGTCAGATGGCTTTGATCGGAAAAACCGCATTGGGCGGCAATCGTTTTTATGGGTAAGGGACTATTTGATAGCAGTTTTAGGGCTAAATCGAGCCTTTTTTTGATAATAAAACTATGCGGTGAACAGCCAAATTCAGCGCTGAATTTGCGGGTAAAATGAAACACGCTAAGCTGAACCAAATTAGCCAACTCAGCCATAGAGATATTTAAGCTAATCGACTCTTCAATAAAATCATTAAGCAAACGCTTTTGCGGCAACGAAAAACCACCCGCTGACAAGGCTTTAAACTGTACGTCTGAATAATGCCTTAGCACATGCACACAAAGTTGGTTTTTTATCGCCTCAATATACAGGTCTCCACCAATCGCTTGTGACGATAATTCATCTTCAAGCCGGCTGACCAGGGAGGGCAATACCTTATCTTCTACCCTAACGCGATCGTGTAAGTGTATATCTACAATGTCACGCTCAAATACGTCTTCTGCCACCTTAGCCAGCGATGAGTGTGATAGATAAAGGTGCGACACATCAATAGGTTTATCCCATTTCCATTGCGATTGTTCCGCACGTGTCAGGATGGAAATAACACCGGGTTCAACTTTATAATCTTGCCATGGCCCGTTATGTCGTCGACTCATTTTTGACACGCCATGCTTATACACGACGAACATATAATCACGCATGGCGGGTATATCAACGCTAAGGTCGGGGTAATGGTAACCACGCAAGGTCATACCATCCCAGCCTTGTTTTTTACTATCAAGGGTAATTGTTCCCGGGATCCAAGCAGGGATTTGCTCTGGTTCGACCAGTGCTTGATTCATAATAGTCTAGCGATTGTTGCTTTAATCAATGAAAAGCCACCCCGTATAATTAAATATAATAACAGGCCTAATTAGCCGCAATGTTTACAAATGACTGTGGCACATCGACCAGTTTTCGAGTTGAATAGTCCATAAAAACAATCCCTGTTTTCGCAATGGCGACAATATCTCCCGACTCTATTGATGTTATGCGGTAGAAAAAATCACACCCTTTTGATGAGAAGTCACCTAAGGCGATATCAATCCTTAACTGTTGGCCAAAAAAGGCTTCTGACCGATAGTTAACACCAAGGTCAGCCATAATAATCCCTGCCCCTTCAACATCGAGTTCAGACATTTGATACGCTTCAAAAAAATGTGCACGTGCTTCATGCAGCAATGAAATCAACTTATCATGCGCCAAATGATTTCCAATATTAAGATCACTGACTCGAACCGTCAGTTCATGGCTAAAATGGGTCGTTTCTGGGTAGGTTATTTTTATACGTGCCATGGTGTTTTTAAATCGACTGTTAGTTAGATTTATAAATTATATCACCCAAAGAAAACCCTTGCTTTCATAAAATAAATCTAAACGTTTTAAACCTGCTTTGAATCAAAATAAAATAAGAAAATAATTTTATTATTTCATTAGTATCAGTATCATATGAGCATTATATGATCTTATTTAACATTATGATGTTAAATAAGATTTTTAAGATTTTCTGGTATTAAAAAAACGTTCGAGCGCTTGCTGGTGTTCTGGTGCATGGTGGAACATCGCTTGGTTGGCTGAACATAGATTAAGGTGATCCTCATAACCCAGCGTGTCTGTCGATCTTAGCAAACGCTTGGTCACTACTAACGTTTCGCGCGATTTTTCTGCCATCAGCGTCGCTAACTCTAAGGCATTTTCCATTAAGCTCTTGTGCGGCACGACCTTCAGCAATAACCCCATTTCTAGAGCCTCGTCTGCATCGATCGTTTTTCCAGTCAATATCAACTCAGCTGCGCGTTGAGGCCCCACAGCCTTTCGCAACAGCCAAGCCGCTCCATCGCCTGGAATGACGGCTAAATTTAAAAATGATGAGCAGAAACTGGCTTTTTCAGAGCCTATTCGTAAGTCACACAATAAGGCCAAGTCAAAACCTGCTCCCGCTGCGGCGCCATTAACGGCTGCAATCAGCGGAATTTCAAATGAATACAGCAACTTTGACAAACTATGAATGCCGTTACGGTAATTATTTTGCAACTCAAGGTGATTACCAGCGAACATTTTTGTTTTATTTAGCATGTCTTTGACATTGCCGCCAGATGAAAAACCTTGCCCTTCACCGGTTAGAATGCAAACCGAAATCTCGGGATCATTTTGTATTTCACGAAGAACCGCCTTAACTTCCTCCAGTAACAGTGGATCGGTAATCGCATTACGTGTTTTAGGGTCATTTAAACTAATCGTTGCGATTTTGTTTTTCTTTGTCAGCTTTACTGTTTGATAGGTCATGACTCACCAATATTTACGAGAAATAATACGATTATCACGGGCTTGCTTCATCAATTCGTCACGGTCATCCGGGTGTGCAAGGCTAATTAGCGCCAGTGCTCGAGCGCTAATGCTTTTGCCTTTAAGGTTAGTGATGCCGTATTCTGTCACCACATACATGGTATCGGTACGTGGCGTAGTAACAACGGTGCCGGGATCAAGACCCGGAACAATTCTGGATTGGGGCTGTCCGTCTTTGTCGACAAACCTTGAAGATAAACACATAAAGGACTGCCCGCCTTTAGAAGCCACCGCACCACGAACAAACTGTAATTGCCCACCGGTACCTGAGATATGCCTATAACCACTGCTTTCTGATGCGACTTGCCCACTCAAATCAATCTGTAAGCAATTATTTATTGAAACCACATTGTCATTCTTAGCGATATTAAACGGCAAATTCGTTTCATCCACCGGAATACTGACGCATAATTCGTTTTTATTGATAAAGTCGTACATACGTTTACTACCTAAAGCAAAGGTATAGACGATTTCCCCATTAAATGTTTGCTTGTATTTACCGGTTACTTTACCGGCTTCAACCAGATCAACCATGCCATCGACAAACATTTCCGTATGAATGCCTAAGTCTTTAATATCAGAATGCGCCAGCGCCGAACATACAGCATTTGGCATGCCGCCAATACCAATCTGCAAGCAACTTCGATCTTTAATCAATGGAACAATATGACCAGCAACTAGTCTGTCTATATCACTGATTGGGCTGCTCGGTAATTCAAACAAAGGGCTATTATCTCCCTCAATAACGGCGGTTAATTCAGAAATATGCACGCTGTTTTGATTGCCATAACAAACAGGAATTTCTGTGGATGTTTCGACCACAATTTTTTTAGCTACGTCACAACAGGCCCGAGCAAAGGTATTTGAAATGCCAAAATTAAAATAACCGTGCTCATCCATCGGTGAAGTTTTAATAACGGCCATGTCAACGTCAAGATAGTCTCTGTAAATACCCGGGCCTTCACCAAAATTAAACGGAATGTAGCTCATCGAGCCTTGTTCAGATTTCTTCCTGTCATAACCAGAAAAATGCCAATTTTGAAATTCAAAATGTTTTTGTTCAGGATCTTGCTCAATCACTTGCCGTGCTTTAACGCACAAGGTGCCGCGAATCATTACATTACTGAGGCGCTCTTTTTGTTCTGCTAAGGCAATATCAAACAAATCAGGTTGGGTTAGACCAAAACCGTAATCTAGGTTATCGCCGCTATTAACTAGGTCAGCCACTTGGGCTGCTGTTTTTGATTTTTCTGATAGCAACTTTTTGGTCGGCATGTCTTTGTTCCTGTTGTTAAATTTTCTGTTATTAAGGCTTCATCATTGCGCAGTCCCCGACTAACACCTTCGTGTCGCCGACGCTACAAATGGTATCTAATTTAACAATTTTTTTATCACTATTGATTTCGGTCACCGTAACGGTCGCTGTGACTGTATCGCCAATTCGCACCGGTGCTTTAAACTTCATGCTTTGGCTTAAATAGATGCAACCCGGGCCAGGCAACTTCATTGCCAAGGTAGCACTGATAAAACCCGCCGATAACATGCCGTGGGCAATCCGGCCTTTAAACATACTATTTTTGGCGTACTCTTCGTCGATATGGGCAGGGTTAAAATCTCCAGTAATACCGGCAAACAAAATGATGTCGGCCTCTGTTACCGTTTTACTCATGGACGCGGACTGCCCTACTTGCATTTGTTCTACACTAAATCCTTCAGACATATCTATTCTCTCTTGTTAGCTAATCATTCGTTTAGATACTTCTTCAAGCATCACTTCGGTAGCACCACCACCGATCGATTGGATACGTGCATCGCGGTACATACGCTCAATGGCGCTTTCACGTATATAGCCAAAACCACCGTGAAACTGCAAGCAGTTATACATAACCTCATTCACCAATTCGCCGCAATAGGCCTTGGCCATGGATACTTCTTTAATGCAATCCATACCTTGAGCATCAAGCCAAGCTGCATGGTAGACCAGTTGCCGACCCGCCTCTACACGAGCAGCAAGAGCGGCCAATCGTTGACGGATGACTTGTTTGTCAAACAATACACCGCCAAAGGCTTTGCGGGTAGTGACATAGTCCAGCGTTAATTCAATGGCTTTAGCGGCTTCACCCATGGTTTGCGCGCCGAGTACCAAACGCTCATTTTGGAAGTTACGCATGATTGAATAAAACCCCTTATTCAACTCACCTAAGATATTTTCAGCCGGTACGCGGCAATCATCAAATACCAGTTCAGCAGTATCCGATGACAACCAACCCATTTTTTTAAGGCTTTTACTCACGGTAAATCCAGGCGTGCCTTTTTCTACAGCAAAGATGGTAATGCCACGCGAGGGCTTGGCGTCGGTATCTGTTTTAGCGGCAACAAAAAATATATCACCATGCACACCATTAGTAATGAACATTTTAGAGCCATTTAGCACATAATCATCACCGTCTTTAACGGCACGTGTTTTCATGTTAGCAACATCTGAACCAACATCTGGCTCGGTTACCGCCACACCAGCAATCTTTTTACCGCTAATAATATCGGGCATGTATTTAGCAAGCTGCTGTTGATTACCGAAGTTATCCAAATGGGGAGATGCCATGTCCGTATGCACTAACACGGTAACCGCAAAACCACCAAAGGTTGAGCGACCTAGCTCTTCAGCTAAAATAACCGAACCTAAGGTGTCCATTTCACTACCACCAAATTCACTGGGGTAGCGAATACCCAAAAACCCCAACTCACCCATCTCTTGTAAAATTTCACGCGGCACTTTACCTGTTTCTTCCCACTGCTCAGCGTTTGGCATAACGCGCTGTTCAACAAAACGGCGAATCTGGTCACGCAGCATGGTGTGTTCTTCATTAAAATATATTGAATTCATGTTTATTAAACCTCTAAATCGTTATTGCTTAGTTAAGCCAGTTGGCTTTACGTTTATTTAAAAAAGCATCAATGCCTTCTTTACCTTCATCTGTTTCCCATGCGTCGGCCAAATTAGCTGCGGTATAAATTCGGTTATCTGGCATTTGGTGTGTGTTTACGTAATCGATTAATTTTTTAGTTGATGCAATAGCGCCGGGAGCGCATTTCAAAATCATCTTAATTTCTTTTTCGATGGCGTCATCGAGCTGTTCGGCTGTCACTACGTCGCTTAAAAGGCCGATTTGTTTTGCTTCGTGGGCATCAAAAAAACGTGAATTAAAGAAGTTACGTCGCGCATTTGCCTCGCCAATCCGTTTAACGACATAGGGTGAAATAGTAGCCGGGGTTAAGCCGAGTTTTACTTCAGTTAGTGCAAACTTGGCTGTGCTAACACCGATAGTGATATCACAGACAGACACCATACCAACACCGCCGCCATAAGCCGGACCTTGAATGCGACCGATGAGTGGTTTACTTAAGCCATTTAATGCAGCCAGCATATTGGCTAATTCAGCCGTTTCTTCAATGCGTTTTGCTCTTGGTTTGTTGATATTGCTTTTCATCCAATTTAAATCACCACCTGCACAAAAACTCTCACCTAAGCCCGACAAAACAACCACACGTATCGTTTTGCTGGCTTCAATAAGGGCGCAAATTTTTTGTAACTCTTGAATAAACAAGGCACTCATCGCGTTATGCACGTCAGGACGATTAAAGGTAACCGAGGCCACACCTCGCTCATCAACAGTCATTAGTATTGTTTTAAACTCCATCTTTTTCTCCTTCTGGAAGGCAGCCATTCAAAAATAAATTGGCCTGAAACTTAGCAATTTTCTCAACATCAGCGGCGTTGTTTTCTTTACTATCAAACCACACAGAGGCCCAATTCATTGCACCAAAAACACTCAGTCGCAGCAAATGACCATCCACGTCCTGTCTAATAGCGCCTGCTGCTTCCGCTTGCCGTATAAAACCACGCCAAAATTGCTCATAGTCATCGCGGGCTGATTGCGACGCCTTATGTACCGCCGCAGGGATTTGTCCATAGTTACGGATGCTTGCCAATGTGTAATCAGAATACGATAAAATCGCAATCAAGTGGCCGTGTATCGCTGCGGTTAATAACTCTGCAAAGTTTGCCTGTTTATCCAGCTTAGCCACTTCCGACTGGACCGTTGAATAAATCAATTGGATACTCTTATCCAGCACTTCTTGCATTAATACTTCTTTTGATTCGAAGTGATAATATAAGCTGCCTGCCTGCATCCCGACATTGCTGGCTATCTCTTTTAACGATGTGCCGTGGTAGCCTTGCTTGCTAAATAACTTTGCTGCCGCATCCAATATTAATTGGTACGTTTTACCCGCTTTCGTCTGTGCTTTAGTATTTTTTGTAATCATTTTTATTTTTCTAAAGTGTATTAGATTCTAACTTGTATTAGAAATAGT
>JAGPVU010000065.1 GCA_018066825.1 Cycloclasticus sp. | reverse complement strand
TGCCTTCGTTAGCGAAGGTGCCAAAAACACGTGAGGTATAAAAGCCACGGCTATCGTTTACAACGATCGGTGTTTTACCAATTTTCTGAACGTAGTCATACGCCAGAGCAAGAGCTTCATCAGAGGTTTTTTCACCGCAGATAATTTCAACCAATGGCATTTTATCCACAGGAGAAAAGAAGTGCAGACCAATAAAGTTTTCAGGGCGCTGTGATGCTCGCGCTAATCCTGTAATCGGAAGAGTAGAAGTATTCGATGCAAACACTGCGTTAGCAGATAATTGAGCTTCGGCTTCTTGAGTCACCTTGGCTTTTAAACCACGATCTTCAAATACCGCTTCAATCACCAAATCACAATCGGCTAAGTCCGCGGCATTTTCTGTCGGTAAAATAGCACTTAATAACGCATCGGCTTTATCGCTGCTTAAACGTTTTTGTTTTACTTTTTTATTAACAATATTTTCAGAGTAGGCTTTGCCTTTTTCAGCGGATGCAATATTTACGTCTTTTAAAACAACGTTAATGCCTTTTGCCGCCGAAGAATACGCAATACCTGCGCCCATCATGCCCGCACCGAGTATGCCGACCTTGTTTACGTTTTTACGCTCAACTTCTTTCGGGCGCGCAGCACCCGCTTTAATTTCATTGAGCTGATACCAAAAAGTATTAATCATATTCTTGGCGACTTGGCTGCAAACAAGCTCGACAAAATAACGCGATTCAATGCGCATCGCGGTATCAATATCAACTTGCAAACCTTCAACCATAACCGCCAAAATCGATTCAGGAGCAGGCAAGGTGCCTTTGGTTTTCGCGCGAATCATGGCTGGTGCAATCGGTAGCATTCTGGCTAATGCCGGTTGCGTTGGAAGACCACCGGGTATCTTGTAGCCTTTGACATCATATTTTTGAACAGCTGTTGGAGTTGCTTTAATCCAACTAATGGCGGCTTCTAACATCGCCTCAGGCGAGTCGACAATGTCGTTGATTAAACCCAGCTCTAAGCCTTTTTCGGGTTTGAATTGTTTACCTTCTAGCAAGAAAGGCATCGCGGCTTGTACGCCTAATAAACGTGTCATGCGAATCACGCCACCGCCACCGGGTAATAACCCTAGAGTGACTTCTGGTAACCCTAAAATAACACCCTTACTTAATGCAATGCGATGATGAGCAGAAAGGGCAAGCTCCCAGCCGCCACCTAACGCTGCGCCATTAATACAGGCGACAACAGGTTTGCCTTGGGTTTCTATTTCGCGCATGGCCAGTTTTAAACGGTTTACCATGTCGTACAAAACATCAGCATTTTCTTTTTGCGTGGCGTATAAATCGTCGAGATTACCACCGGCAAAAAAGGTTGATTTATTTGATCGAAAAATCACACCGGTGTAATCATCTTCACGCAGTTTTTCCACCGCTGCGATTAATGACGTGGTGAATTCTTGATCCATTAAATTGGCATTGGCGTTGGGTTTATCAAGAATCAGGTGAACAATATTGTCCTGATCTTTTTCGTAAATTACAGAAGTCATCCGTTAAACCCTCTCAATAATCGTTGCTATACCCATACCGCCGCCAACGCATAATGTCACTAGGCCGGTTTTTAAATCTCTTGCTTCAAGCTCATCTAGTAGCGTGCCTAAAATCATGGCACCGGTTGCCCCTAACGGATGACCCATGGCGATAGAGCCGCCATTGACGTTCACTATGTCTTCACTGATACCCATCTCGTCGATAAAGCGCATCACCACAGAAGCAAAGGCTTCGTTCACTTCAAACAAATCGATATCAGACACTTCCATGCCTGCAACTTTTAAGGCTTTGCGCGCTGCAGGTCCTGGGCCGGTGAGCATGATGGTAGGTTCTGCGCCCACCACGGCGGTGGCAACAATGCGAGCGCGTGGTTTCATATTGAATTGTTTGCCTGCGCTTTCGCTACCAATTAAAACCGCAGCGGCACCATCCACAATGCCGGAGGAATTACCCGGGCTATGAATGTGATTAATAAACTCAACCTGTGGATAAACTTCTCTGGCAACGTTATCAAAACCCATGTCGCCCATGGCTTTGAACGACGGTTTTAATTTTCCCAAGGTTTCAACTGTGCTGTCTGGACGAATAAATTCATCGTGATCCAAAATGGTTAAGCCGTTGTGATCTTTTACCGGAATGATCGATTTTTGAAACGCTGATTTTTCCCACGCTGCAGCGGCCTTTTGGTGAGAGCGCATGGCGAAAGCATCCACGTCTTCACGGGAGAATCCGCCCAGCGTGGCAATTAAATCTGCACCGATCCCTTGTGGCATAAATCCTGTGGCAATGTTGGTTTCTGGGTCCATTGCCCAAGCGCCGCCATCGCTGCCCATCGGCACGCGCGACATGGATTCAACACCGCCTGCAACCACTAAATGCTCCCACCCCGAGCGTACTTTCATCGCGGCAGTATTGACTGCTTCTAAGCCTGATGCACAGAAGCGGTTGAGTACAACACCAGCGACATCATTATCCCAACCCGCGGCAAGGGCTGCAGTTTTTGCAATTACTGCTCCTTGATCGCCAACGGCGGTCACACAACCCATGACGATGTCATCAACGGCTTGGGTATCGAATTGATTACGTTCTTGTAGGCTGATTAATAAATCCGCCAACAAAGTAATAGGTTTTACTTCGTGTAATGCGCCGTTGGCTTTGCCGCGCCCGCGTGGGGTGCGAATTGCATCGAAAATATACGCTTCAGTTGTCATGGGTTATCTCACGCTTAATTTAAGTTGACGATAAATCTGGTTTCAAAAACGATTTATTATTGAACCGTTCTATTTAGGCGCCATACGCAATGCCGAATCGATGCGAATCACTTCACCATTAAGAATTGGGTTTTCCACAATGTCTCGAACTAAACGTCCGAACTCAGCAGGTGCGCCTAAACGAGATGGAAAAGGTAACGTCGCTGCTAAACTGTCTTGGATTTCTTGGGAAAACGATTCCATCATGGGTGTCATAAACAAACCGGGGGCGATGGCTAAAACACGTACGCCAAATTTGGCCAGTTCACGAGCAGCAGGCAAGGTCATAGCGACGATGCCACCTTTGGATGCTGAGTAAGCGGCTTGTCCGATTTGGCCTTCAAAGGCGGCTACTGATGCAGTGGAGATAATTACACCACGTTCGCCATCGGTATTGGCTTCACGATCTTTCATCTGGTCGGCGGCTAAGCGCAAAATATTGAAAGAACCTACTAGGTTTACTTGCACAACCTTGCTGAAAAAATCCAATGTCATTGGGCCTTCACGGCCGATGATGCGACCTGGGTTACCAATGCCGGCACAGTTTACCGCAATGCCACATAAACCATGCGCGCCTTTAGCGGTTTGCATGGCTTGCTCAGCGCTTTCTGCACTTGTGACGTCACAAAAAACGGCGATGCCTCCAATGTCTTTGGCAACGGCCTCAGCTTTATCCATCTGCACATCAAATACGGCCACTTTAGCGCCTTGGCTGGCTAAGAATCTTGCGGTTGCTTCCCCTAAACCAGAAGCGCCACCAGTAACAACTGCGGGTACACCTTGAATATCCATTTGAAAACCTCGTTATTATATTTATAGCTATGTCTAAATTATAGTGATGCCTAGATAGTGGCTAAATTATTTACGCCGCGCAATATCATAAAAGGCTAAATAATTACCTAAAACGGACAAGGTATATTAATTATTCGTGAGTTAATCTAGGATAAGTATCTTAAACGGACATTGTGACTTTTAGCTTAGCATGAACAATAAAACCCA
>JAGPVU010000016.1 GCA_018066825.1 Cycloclasticus sp. | reverse complement strand
AACTACGTCGTATTGCATATCTTAGTTTAGTGATAAATGTTATTTTGTCGGCTAATTTAAGTGAGAGTAACAAGGCTCAGAATGAATTATAAAGACTTGCGTGATTTTATCTCAAAATTAGAAGCATTAGGTGAGTTAAAGCGAATTTCTGTCGAAGTGGACCCGCACCTTGAAATCACAGAAATTTGTGATCGTGTGTTGCAGCAACAGGGTCCGGCCCTTTTGTTTGAAAACCCTAAAGGCCACTCGCTGCCGGTATTAGCCAACTTATTTGGTACACCTAGACGGGTGGCTTTGGGCATGGGGCAAGACAGCGTTGATGCGCTATCCCAGGTGGGTGAGGTGTTGGCAACACTGAAAGAACCAGAGCCGCCTGAAGGCATGAAGGACGCTTGGGAAAAGCTGCCGCTGTACAAGCAAGTACTTAATATGGCGCCAAAGTTGGTGAAAAAGCCGGTTTGTCAACAACGAGTGATCGTCGGTGAGGACGTTGATTTGGCTGCATTTCCTATTCAGACCTGTTGGCCTGACGACGCGGGACCCTTGATTACTTGGCCATTAGTTATCACCAAAGGGCCAAGTGCAAAACGTCAAAATTTGGGTATCTACCGCCAGCAGGTGATCGGCCGTAATAAGCTGATCATGCGCTGGCTAGCACATCGCGGTGGCGCACTTGATTTTAAAGCGTGGCAGCAAGCGCACCCGGGCGAGCCTTTTCCAGTCGCCGTTGCCTTAGGTGCAGACCCAGCCACCATTTTAGCGGCGGTGACGCCGGTACCAGATAGTTTGTCTGAATATGCCTTTGCCGGTTTGTTACGGGGTTCAAAAACCGAGCTCGCGGATTGCTTAACGCATGACCTACAGGTGCCTGCGAGCGCCGAAATTGTGCTGGAAGGCTTTATTTACCCAGATGAAACGGCGGCCGAAGGCCCATTTGGCGATCATACGGGTTATTACAATGAAGTAGAGCGCTTCCCCGTGTTTACCGTTGAGCGAATAACTCATCGAGAAAATCCCATTTATCATTCGACCTATACCGGCAAGCCACCGGACGAGCCAGCAATACTAGGGCTTGCATTAAATCAAGTGTTTGTGCCAATTCTTAAAAAACAGTTCTCAGAAATTGTGGACTTTTATTTACCACCGGAAGGCTGCTCTTACCGGATGGCGATCGTTAGCATTAATAAACAATACCCGGGGCACGCAAAGCGCATTATGTTTGGCGTGTGGTCTTATTTGCGTCAATTTATGTACACCAAATTTGTGATCGTCACCGACGCGGATGTAGACGTGCGAGACTGGCAGTCAGTTATTTGGGCGATCACCACACGGGTTGACCCAGCCCGTGATACTACGATGATTGAAAACACACCGATTGATTACCTCGATTTTGCTTCACCTGTGTCAGGCTTAGGTTCAAAAATGGGTTTGGATGCAACCAATAAATGGCCCGGAGAAACGAGTCGTGAATGGGGTCAGACGATAGCGATGTCTTCGAGCGTTAAGCAAAAAGTGGACGAGCTCTGGGCGTCGTTGGGGATCGATTAAGCGTTCTCGTCGGCGGGTTTGCTTAGTAGGTTGGCGAGTGGGTTTTTATCGCCACACTCTAAGGCTTGCTTGTAATACGCCACGGCTTTTTCGCTTGGTTCGCCTTGTTGTTCTAGTAGCTTGCCGAATAAAAAGTAAGCGGCACGAGTGGGTGTGATGCTGATGCTTTGTTCTAAGTAAGACCTTGCTTTACCCCAAAGTTTTTGCTCTAGGCACTGTGCTGCAAGGGCGTTGAGAATGTCAGTATTATCAGCTGAACTTTTAAGCCACTTTTCGAGTTGTTTTGTTTTTTTATTAGGTTCAATCGTTAACTGATTATAGGCTTCAAGTAAATTAGCGTGAGTTTGCTGGTTAAGCGCTTTTACGAGCCATTCTTCAGCCAATAGGTATTGCTTCGAAGCGTTTAAATAATTGATGTAAGGCAGCAGGTAGTTGGGCTGTAACTTTTGTTTTTTATCTAAATTTTGCCAAACCGACTCAATCGCATCCTGATTTGTTGGTTTGCTTAATAGGTGCTGCAAGGCTTTTTGTTCGAAAGGTAACCACTGACTGTCGTCTATGTCGCGATTTTTCTTGATAGCAGGTAACAGTTCGTATAATGCGAGCCAATCTTTTAAATGGGCGTAGCTCTGCATTAATAAGGTCAGTACGATCGGGTGCTTGGGTGTTGCAACCTTCAATTGTTGTAAGCTGGCTAAGGCTTGTTCGTATTGTGCTGCGGCCAGTTGTAATTTGGCGCGTGTTAAATGTATAGCATGCATGTGCTCGGGTAGCGCGTCGCCTGCTTGTAGAAGGTAAGTGTCTCTGCGATCGTAAGCACCCAGAGATTGGGCAGCGTGGGCGGCAGTTAAATAGTTTAACAATGGCGTCTCGCTGCGCTGAGCTGATTTGATCAGCAATTTTTCAGATCGCTGCCAGTTTCCTTCTGCGGAATCAATTAAACCTTTGTTTAGCGCAGCCATAGAGCGGCTACGTTGTCGTAGATGATGCCATTGACTGATGCTTTTGGGTGCGTGCTTAACAGCCAACAAAAATCTAAGCATTAGATAAAAACCAATAAATAAAACAAACAGTAAAAATAGCAATACAGCTAAGGACGTTTCAACCGACCAAGTGCCATAAGTCAAAAGAACGTAGCCGGGGTCTAAGTGGACTTGATAGGCCAGTCCGCTTGCGATAACTAATGCAACAATAATAATCAATATCAGTTTCATGGGGCGCCTATTCTTTAACGTCGACGGCTGTATCAACAGTTTTTGGTGGTATAGGGGCGTGTTCGCTTATTGCCAGTAATGGAATGTCACGTAACAGCTTAAGCGAGGCATCAATCGATGGCAGCGATACGGTAATGGGTGTGTTTTTAAGGCGATTGAGCTGGTCTAAGGTTGATTTAACTGAAGGCTGATCATTATCAAAGTAAGCGCTCAGCCATTGAATTGAAATATCAATACTCGCAGTATATAGGGTCTCATCACCCTTAATTAAAGCCAAGCGTGCAGCTTCTAGTTTTAACGCGAGGTTTTTCCTAATGAGTTCAACTTGCTCAGGTGTCATCATCGCGGCCAAGGGTTTGTCGTGGCGACGTACGACGATCAGCTTACTAAAATTTTGCCAAGCGTCATTCAGTGTTTGTTGTATGTTTTCTGGCACGGGCGAGACATCGCCTTTACCTATTTCAGCGGCCTGTGCCCGACCTGCGTGGGGCTCGCTAATGGTCATATGGCTGATGGCGGATTCCAATGCCAATAATTGGGATGAAATACCAACGATGTCGGGTAGGGCCACACTGTTAAGCGCATGAATTTCTTTTGCTAGTTGCTCGCGCACTGCGAAGGTAGATGGGTCACCGTTTTCTTTTAAGCGCTGATCCGCCGCTTGTAAGGCAATAATGGCAGTGCCCACGTCACCGACTAAGCGCAACCGTGTATTGGCAAGGCGCGTTAAATACTCGGCTTCAGCGATTAGCCATTGGCGCTTGTTTTTACCCACTTGCTTTTGTAACAGGTTGATCTGTTCATTGGACTCAAGCTGTAAGGCCTTAAGCTGTGTCGTTAACTCAGATAGTTGATCACTGCTTGAGCGCATAGTTTGCGCTAACTGCGAGGTATTTTTTTCACTGTTAACGGTATTGGCAGACAGTTGATCGACCGATTGTTTGAGTTGCAAAAATGCCCAATAACCGACCGCGCTGGCAAGTAGGATAAGAATAATGGCGAACGAGGCGAGTAAGCGGCCGGTTTTTGGTGCGGGCTTGGTCTCGGCCTCGGTATTTTTTGCTAAGGTTTTTTTGTTGCCCTTGGCTGCCGCTGTGCTATCTGTGGCAGGCGCCTTTTTTGGTGCGGTTTTTTTTTGCTCGTCGGTCATAACTGATGCCCATAAGTTAGAAATTAAAGCCAGCCTGAAAATAACCCTTAAAGGCTTATGTTGTCTATAGTACAGCGATGACGCGGTTGCTGTATATCAAAAACACACACTCTTGCTTGAGTTGTTAATGCAGGTCAGTAGGGCTTTATCGCTTGCCTCCGAACTAATGAGTATATGTTGACAGCCCAAGGACTTGGCGTGATCGGCGATACGCTGACTGAACACGACAAAAATACTGTGCTGTTTTAATTCGGCGGCTTTTCTCGATAATAGAAGGAAGAGGTTGTCTAGGGCTAGCTGGCTGGTAATGGTGATGTAATGTATTGGCTGCTCTAATAGCTCCGTGTTGTTCTGCGCGAGGCCGCGTTTATAAACATCAACAAAATCGACTTGCATGCCGCGTTGGCGCAAGCCTTCGGCTAAAGCGGTGCGCCCCCCCTCGCCCTTGATAATTAAACAACGCTGGCCATGCAGCTGTGTTGATAATTGAGCCAACAAGCCTTCAGAATCGAAGGGTTTGGTGGCGATAATGTCCGGCCTTAATCCAATAGCCTGCAGCGACTTAGCTGTTTTAGGGCCAATCGCTACGATGCGGGCGTTAGTCAGAGGCCAAGCATTATTAAGCAGCGTATTGGCGTTCGTTACGGCATTTGCGCTAACAAAGATCAGGTAATCAATGTCGTCACAATGCGATAGTTTTTGTGTGGTAGCCGCAGCGTCTTCTAGTGTTTGAATCTCGATGGTTGGGTAACAAATCGGCTGGTAACCATTCACTGATAATAGTGCGCATAGGCCTGACGACTGGTGTGCCGGCCGAGTAACTAACACATTAATAGGGACATCATTGTTCTGCATGTTGGTATAGCCTAGCCAAAATCTGTTGCGCGCCAGCGGCTAATAGACGCTTGCCGACGGTTGTGCCAATTTTTTCTGCGTCTTCTACGGGGCCTTCTAGTTGTTCAGTAATGATCACACTGCCATCGGGTTCTGCCACGAGACCGTGTAGCCGTAGCGTGCCATCTGTTATTTTTGCGTGCCCAGCAATGGGCGCTTGGCAGCCGCCTTCCAAAGTGAAGTTCATTGCGCGTTCGGCGTTTACCCGACTTGCGGTAACCGGGTCGTGTAGGCAGTCGATGAGTGCTTGAGTCGATGTATCTTGCGAACGACACTCTATGCCAATAGCGCCTTGACCAACCGCTGCGAGCATTGTACTGACCGGGATTGATAATTTAATTCTGCTTTCGAGATCAAGCCGTATTAGCCCAGCAGCGGCAAGAACAATGGCGTCATACTCCCCGTCGTCCATTTTTTGTAAGCGTCTATTCACGTTACCGCGCAGTGACTTAATGTGTAGATCAGGTCGTAGGGCCAGTAGCTGACACTGGCGTCGAAGGCTTGATGTGCCGACGACAGCGCCCTGAGGCAAGGCATCAATCGACGCAAAACTATTCGATACAAAGGCGTCGCGTGGGTCTTCGCGGGACAAAATGGCGCCTATTTTAAGCCCGTCAGGTAATAGCGCAGGCAGGTCTTTCATAGAGTGCACCGCAATGTCAGCGAGGTTGTTCAGCATGCCGTGTTCCAGTTCTTTAACAAACAGGCCCTTGCCACCGATTTTAGCCAAGGGGGTGTCTAGGATTTTGTCACCCTGGGTTACCATTTTTACTAATTCAACGGTTAAATGTGGGTGCGCAGTTTTTAATAGTGTGGCGACATGCTCGGCTTGCCATAATGCGAGTGGGCTGCGTCGGGTGGCGATTCTAATCAATGGCATGTAATCATTTAGGCTGTTTAATCGAAGGGGGATTATAACAGTCGTTTAGTCAGTTATTTTGCTGGTGATAAATTTTGCCGCAAAAGTCGATTAAGTTCGGCTTGATGACGACGACTAACGGTTAATGTTTCGTCGCTGCCGCGTAATTGAATGGAACACTGATTAGTATGGGATTTAGTTACTGACAGTATCGCTTGAACATTGACTAAGGCATTACGATGGATGCGAAAAAAAAGTCCGTTAAATTCAGCTTCCAGTACTTTGAGTGACTCGTCCAATAAAACCGATTGTTCAGTACTTTTGGCGACGACATATTTGTGCTCGGCTTTAAAATACAAGACATCGTTGATAGCCATTATTTGCAAACCTTGGTGGTTGTGTGCACACAGGTGTTGGCGTGGCTGCATTAAGGTTTGGCTTGCTTTGCTTATTGAAGAGGGCAGTTGGCTTAGCTGGTCTATTTTGGCAAAACTTTGCTCGAGACGTTGCTTTTTTACGGGTTTAAGTAAGTAGTCAATCGCGTGTGCATCAAAAGCCGCTAGCGCGTATTCATCGTAGGCGGTAACAAAAATGATATGGCTTTTAAGGCCCGCTTTAAGCATTTCAGCGGCCGCCTGCAAACCATCCATTTTAGGCATACGGATGTCTAACAAGGCGATATCCGGTTGCCATTGCAAGCATTGTTGTAAGGCTTGCAGGCCATTATCCGCGTCGGCAAAAATTTGGAATTGTGGGTTAATTTCTTCGAGCAGGCGTTTTAACCGAAGCCGCGCTAAAGGCTCATCATCGGCGACGAGAATTTTCATAGTGACTCGGTTTGCAAAGGAAATTGCAGCAGCGTTTGGAACTCGCCATTGCTGACGCTAACGAGTAGCTTGCTTTGATCGGGAAAACAGTTTTGCATGCGTAAACGAATATTGTTTATCGCCATTTGATTGCTTGGCCTAGCGCTGGTTGATTGCTGGTCACTAAGGGGGTTTTTTATTACCAAGTTAATCAACTTGTTTTTTACGTGACCCGAAATCGTGAGGGTGCCGCCCGATGCGCTAGGTTCTATGCCGTGGTAAATGGCATTTTCGACCAAGGGTTGTACGCTCAACGGTGGGATTAGCGCGTCATCAGGGATGTCAGCCAATTGTATGTTTAACAATAAGCGTTCACCCAATCGACTCTGTTCAATTTTTAAGTATTGCTGCACCAAGTCTATTTCTTGTTTAAACGTGACCAGCCGTTTAGGGCTTTGTAAGTTGGCTCTAAAGAGCTCGGCTAAGTTCTCAGTGAGTGACTCGGCCAAGGGTGGGTCTATCCGCGTTAAACTGGCAATAGTATTTAGGCTGTTAAATAAAAAATGTGGGCGTATACGCGCCTGCAAGGCATCCAATCTAGCGTCAGCTTCTGCTTGAATTTGTTTTTTCCATTCAAACTGAATGTATAAAAAACGCAATAAAATCACGCTGGCGATAAGGCTGATACCGGTATTTTTAAGGTAAACGTTAATTTGACCGTTCGAGGCGGTAGAAAACAAGTGCAGCTGCGGCAATAGATCAGTCGCCAACCAAGTAACAAACAAGGTAACGAGATTAATACAGGAAAAAACAAAAACGCTGGTTTTTATCGGCGACCAGTGGCCCGTTTGTCGCCTTAAAAAGCAAAATACGGCGGCACAGCTAAAGGCAATCCATAAAATAAATAAGGCATTTAAGCTAAACACAGACCAAAAATCACCTGAGATGAAACTGCTATTTAAGGCAAGAATGATCGCTAGCAATTGTGAAATTAAGGTGATGTACAAAACATTTTTTGCGCGACAGGTGTCAGGTAAAAATTTTTGCTGATCAGTTCTGCCGCTGTTAGCCATGTCGGTAACTCGTAAGATTCTTATTCGCTATAAATTAAGCTAATCTTAAGTGATATACTAGGCCAAAATTCACTTTTATCCGCAAATCATGTCACAAGATAAACAAAATAAATTATGGGGTGGTCGCTTCACTGAAAGCACCGATGCATTTGTCCAAGCGTTTACCGCTTCGGTTAACTTTGATCAGCGTCTAGCGCCATACGATGTACAAGGGTCGATTGCGCACGCAAAAATGCTGACTAAGATCGGTGTTTTAAGCGCGCAAGAATGTGAGCAAATTATCGCTGGTTTAACAGCTATTTTAGCTGAAATACAGGGCGGCAACTTCGACTGGTCTATTGCGCTTGAAGATGTGCATATGAATATTGAAGCCGCGCTAACTGAGCGTATTGGTATTGCCGGGAAAAAGTTGCATACCGGGCGCTCTCGTAACGATCAAGTGGCAACGGACATTCGTCTGTTTTTGCGTGAACACCTGATGCTGATTCAGTCTGAACTGCTACGTTTGCAACAGGGCTTGCTTGAGCTGGCCGAACAGCACGCGGCGACCATTATGCCCGGCTTTACACACTTGCAAGTGGCGCAACCGGTCACTTTTGGTCACCATTTAATGGCGTGGTTTGAAATGCTTAAACGAGACGCGGAACGTTTTGGCGATTGCGCTAAACGGGTTAACGTTATGCCCTTAGGGTCAGCCGCCTTAGCGGGAACCAGTTACCCAATAGATCGTCACATGACGGCTGAATTACTGGGCTTTTCATGCCCATCTGCCAATTCGCTGGACGGGGTTAGTGATCGCGACTTTGCGATTGAGTTTTGTGCGGCCTCGGCGTTGTTAATGACGCACTTGTCGCGTTTTTCTGAAGAGATCGTGTTATGGAGTAGTGCGCAATTTAACTTTGTCCATTTACCCGACGCGTTTTGCACCGGATCGTCGATTATGCCGCAGAAAAAAAATCCGGATGTGCCTGAATTAGTGCGCGGTAAAACGGGTCGCGTCAATGGTAATTTAGTGGCCTTGCTAACCCTAATGAAATCACAACCACTGGCCTATAACAAAGACAATCAAGAAGATAAAGAGCCGCTTTTTGATACCGTTGATACCGTGCTTGGTTCGCTCAGGGCGTATGCCGACATGGTGCCCAATATGGTGCCGATTAAAGCGTCGATGTTGGCAGCGGCCAAACAAGGGTTTTCAACCGCCACCGATCTGGCGGATTACTTGGTCCGTAAAGGCATGGCGTTTAGGGATGCACACGAAGTGGTGGGCTTGGCCGTGCGCTTAGGAACAGAAACAAGTCGCGATCTTTCTGAGCTAACGTTGGATGAGTTACAAGGCTTTTCTGAACTGATCAGCAGCGATGTGTTTGAGGTGTTAACCCTAGAAGGTTCGGTCGCGGCGCGTGATCATTTAGGCGGCACAGCACCCAATCAAGTACGTCGCGCAATAGCCGAGGCAAAAACGTTTTTATCTGAAAAAAGCTAAGTCGTTAAAAAAACCAGCATTTTTTAAAAAATAGGCAATACTTGTTGTAACGCAAACAACATAATTCGTTACATACAATGCTTGATTCATTATCAGGGGACTGGGGCCAACAAGCACTTGAAGCCGCCGATTTTGGTGTGTTGGTCCTGGATGACCAACGGGTACATTGGGCCAACCCGTGCCTTCTATCATGGCTACAATTAAAATCAGATGACATAAGCGGTAGTGTCGTTAGCAAGACGGATCGTTTGGCGACTGTTTTATTGGGTACCGATAATCCCTTTTTGCTGTCTACTGAAAAAAATAACGATGTATGGTTGCGCCGCAAGCACATTAAAACCCGAGAATATGATGTGTACTTTTTTTACGACTGCAGCGACTTGGTTGTTATTGGTAATGAATGCCGCCGCCTGCAGCACGATTTGACTGACTTAAATCCCAAAGACCCTATCACTGGCATGATGAATTTTGACGTGATTGTAGACCTACTCGACGGGCATATTAGCCGAAGTAGGCGCTACGATAACCCGTTAGCTTTATTACGGATTAGTTATGTTTTCCCAAGTCACATGGATGACCATCTTTTCGCTCGATGCATTAAGCGAATAGCTTTCTTTCTTAAAGACCAGCTGCGTTGGGCGGATCAGATTGGTATGTTAGATAAGCATACGTTTCTGGTCATTCTGCCAGAAACTAGCTATCCCTCCGCGTTAACTTTGCTGAATAAGTTTAACAGTGATCAACACATCGCATTATTTTCTAAAGGTGATGGGCGCCCCGTCTCCTTTGCTGTAGGACTGACTGAGTGGTCAAAAGGCGATACGACAAAAAAAATGCTGCAGAATATACGTCAGGATATAGATTTGACTATGACGGTTTAAACGATGAAGCAGCCGGTAAAAAAATCTGTTTTTGAGAGGCAGCCTGAAACGATTCAACTGGTTGGAACGGCAGGAGAAATTAGTAAAAAAGACCTGAAAGTCGTCAAGCAGCGTTTTTTGAATTTACATAAAATAAAAATGCAACGTGCCTTGGACGCATTGCCACCAAGGCAAAAGACCTTCTTAGAATTGTTGCCACTATTTTTTCACGTTAACCACCCTGTTTTGCCGGGTTACGTTTCCGCCAAAACGCCCGCGGGTATTGCCGATTATTCACCGAGTAAGCTGACGATAGATCAAGCCAAAAAGTTTGGTCACGGTTTTGTTTATAGCAAAAAAGCTAAACGGAGTTTTGGTATTGAGTCTATTTTCCTGATGGGGAGTGTCGGTAGCATTGCGTTTGTAAAGGGCAGTGATATGGACTTGTGGTTATGCTATTCAAGCGGGCTATCAGTAGAAGAACTCGCGTTACTGCAAGAGAAAGCCTCAGGCATTGAAAAATGGGCCATGAGTTTAGGCCTAGAAGTACACTTCTTTTTAATGAACGCAGAAAGTTTTAAACAAGGCGAAGCAACGCCGCTGTCTAGCGAAAGCAGTGGTAGTACGCAACATCACTTATTACTTGAAGAGTTTTATCGCACGGCCTTGTATGTTGCAGGGCGTTATCCTGTTTGGTGGTTAGTACCGCCAGAGGCCGAAAACAACTATCAAGAATTTGTCGATAACCTATTAAAACAACGCTTTATTGAGCGGCATGACGTCATTGACTTTGGCGGTTTAGAAAAGGTGCCCGCCGAGGAATTTTTAGGTGCCTCGCTATGGCACTTGTATAAAGCCATCGACTCACCCTATAAGTCATTATTAAAGTTGATGTTGATGGAATCCTACGTAGATCAATACCCGCATTACGGTTGGGAGGCGTTGAAGATGAAAAGGCGGGTCTATGCAGGCGAGTTGGATCCTAATAAACTGGATCCTTACCTTATTTTGTATGACGCACTAGATGAGTACCTGCGGCGTAAAAATCAGCCGCAGCGTTTAAATTTAATGCGTTATTGTTTTTTTAACAAATTAAATGAGAGCGGTTTGGTAGCAAGCAAATCGTTGAAAAATGATTGGCGGCAGCAGGCTTTTAACGAGGTGTTAAGCGAATGGGGGCAGCTGCCAGATTATCTAGTGGATGCCTTGGATAATCAAACGTGGGATATTACCTTAGCACAACAAGAAAAAGAGCGTTTAACCAAAGAATTAACGCATAATTATGGGTTATTGATGCGGTTTGCAAAAGACCGGATAGACTCGCCTCAGCGAGATAATGAAGAGCTCACGTTATTGGGGCGAAAATTAAACGCGGCCTTAGAAAGGCGGCCCGGTAAATTAGAGCGATCCTCGATAAAAAACACCCGAATTCGAGAAGAAAGCAAGGTTGTTTTGAAACAAATCACCGGAGCAGCAGGCGCTACCAATTGGCAGCTCAGTCGCCTTGATATTAATGCGCAAGAACAGGCTATTCGACAATCAAGAAGCCTGTTAGAGTTGCTAGCCTGGTGCGTTGACTCGGCTGCGATAGGGGCAAAAACAAAAATAGCACTAAATCCAGGCAAAAGTCATATCAGTTCGCGTGAAGTGTCGCAAACCCTGCAGGGCGTCGCGGCTTTTTTTAATGCGCTGACCAAAATGCCAACGGACCTTGATGTCTACCGCTATAAGCCGGCAGTTACCGATGTGATGTTAGTTATTAACTCCGGTTTAGACCCGCTAAATAATTATACTGAGCAAGGTATTAATTTAACCAGTGAGCGTTCAGATGCCTTGAGCTTTGGTTCGCAGCGGCGAAACTTAGTGCATACAACGGACATGATGTTTCGTAACTCTTGGAATGAGGTTGTTGTAGGAAAATATGACACGATGGATGGCTTGATGTCGTGCCTGTGTGAGTTATTTGACCAGCAGTTAATCGGCGCGAAGCAAGTTTCACCCACCCTTGTATGCACCAGTTATAATTCACCCAGAGCGATGAGTGTGTCGAAGCGGATTCAACGGCTGATCGAAGACATCGCTCGGGTCTTTAAATCCTACGCCCAACAAAACTCCCCTCGCTTTATTATTCAATCGGGTCGTTCGTTTTATCTTATGCAAGTCAGTCATCGAAAAATGACGGTGATTGCGGTGGCAGAAAAGGGTCTGATAAAGGCGTTGTCAGATCAGCAAGCGGTGTTCAGTCCGATTTATTTTGATAAGTTTATCAATCAACAGGGGTTGCTGCCGGTTATCTGCGGTCATCATAAAGCGGGCCTAATTCAGCTTTATTATGTTCAAACAGGAACGCGATCTGCTCATGTGTATATTTTGGACGAGAAAGGCTCACTGTTTTTCAAGCAGTGTGAATTCGTTAATGAGCAGGTGCTTTTACTTTCATACAAAACCTTGTTGGATTGTGTCCTGCAACGCCGGCGCTTGGCAGGTTATGGCCTGCAAAGTAATGATGTAGATTTTGACATTGAGTGTTATCGACTCGAGGAAATTAGGCAGCACTGGGTGTTACATAAAATAGCACCACCTGACGTTACGACGAACCGACAAATGGCTGTTCGCGTGGCCTTTGATAATTACGCAAAGGAGCTTCATATCTACTGTAATACGCGAACGTTTTCGAGTTTAGAGCATGGTGAAAAGCTATAT
>JAGPVU010000008.1 GCA_018066825.1 Cycloclasticus sp. | reverse complement strand
AATAAACGGGATAAATCAACCGCCGTAACACCTTTGCTACCAGTGCGTAAAAAAATGGCCAGTAATTCGGCGTCAGATAAGGCAGCGGCGCCTTTGCTAAGTAGTTTTTCGCGTGGCCTTTCTTGTTCTGGCCAGTCAGTGATAGGCATAATCATTCCTTGATAATGTTATCGCGTTATGGCGATAGAATATATCGTGTTGTATGACATAATAGAACGCTAAAATCCAAATTAGATGCAATATTGTGAATAAACTTCAACACAGACGGGTGTTATTGGGTGTGACTGGCGGCGTGGCGGCGTATAAAGCGGCCGAAGTATTACGCTTAAGTCAGTCATTGGGCGCTGAAGTTCGTGTGGTGATGACGCCAGCAGCCACTGAGTTTATAGCGCCATTAACCTTTCAGGCCTTGTCAGGTCTGCCTGTACATACCCAGTTACTCGACGCAGAACAAGAAGCAGGCATGGGGCACATTAATCTGGCTCGCTGGCCAGACGTTATTTTGGTGGCGCCAGCCAGTGCCGACTTTATAGCGCGCTTAGCCGCGGGGATGGCGAATGACTTATTGACGACTATTTTATTGGCGACAGAAAAAACCATTATGCTCGCCCCAGCGATGAATCGGGCGATGTTTGAAGACCCGAAGACGCAGAAAAACCTCAAACAATTAGCTAACCAAGGGATGCTTATTTTGGGGCCAGATGAGGGACTGCAAGCCTGTGGCGAAGTCGGTTTTGGGCGAATGCTACAACCCGAGTCACTGTTGCAGTCGATTGTCGAACACTTTAATACCGGTGAACTGGCGGGTTTAAAGGTATTGTTAAATGCCGGCCCAACGCAAGAGGCGATAGACCCGGTTCGTTTTATCACTAACCACAGTTCCGGGAAAATGGGTTTTGCTCTCGCCCAAGCCTGTGCTGATGCAGGGGCGCAAGTCACCTTGGTTGCCGGGCCCGTTCAATTACCAACACCGTCGGGTGTTGAGCGGATTGATGTGATTAGTGCAAGTGAGATGGCAGAAGCAGTACTACCGAGAGCGCAACAGACAGATATTTTTATTGCGACCGCTGCGGTAGCCGATTACACCCCCGAAGTGGTGAGTGGCGATAAAATCAAAAAAAATGCGTCGAGTATGCAGCTAAATTTAATCAAAACCGTGGATATTATTAGTACGGTTACACAGCAAAAGGATCGCCCGTTTTGCGTGGGCTTTGCCGCGGAAACTGATCAGTTAGAAACGTACGCCAAAGGCAAGTTGGTCGACAAATCATTGGATATGATTGCGGCTAATTGGGTGGGTCAAAAAGACAGCGGTTTTAATAGCGACCTCAATGCGCTGTCAGTCTATTGGCAGAACGGGGAGCAATTATTGGATAGCAAGCCTAAACCAGAATTGGCAGGGGAACTAATTTCGTTAATAGCAAAAAGGTACCATGAAAAAAATACAACTTAAATTACTGGATGACCGCTTGGGTCAATCGATTCCTTTACCTGATTATGCGACCAGCGGATCAGCAGGCCTGGATCTACGGGCTTGTGTAGATGCACCGCTAGTGCTTGAGCCGGGTGATACGCAGTTAATCCCAACAGGTATGGCTATTCACATTGCTGATGCAAACCTAGCAGCAGTCATTTTGCCTAGGTCGGGCCTGGGTCATAAGCACGGTATTGTGTTGGGTAATTTGGTGGGCTTGATCGACTCTGATTATCAAGGTCAGTTGTTTGTCTCGTGTTGGAATCGGGGTAAGGCGAGTTTTACTATCGAGGTGGGTGATCGTATCGCGCAAATGGTGTTTGTTCCAGTGGCGCAGGTGTTGTTTGAACAGGTTAGTAGTTTCGATGACAGCCGCCGTGGTGAAGGCGGCTTTGGGCACACGGGTACTGAGTGATCGCATGATGAAAAAGGTGTTGCCCATCGTAGTACTTATTATTATCAGCGCTGCCGTTGCTGGTTATGTACATATCGGCCAATTAGAGCAGCAGTCGTTACAGCAAGAGGAGCAGCTAACGGCCAGAATTAAGGTGGCTTCGCTTGTGTTGTCAGCCAGAGTACAGTCATGGTCGCAAGAACTGGTATCTATTGCCAGCGATGAGGCATTGATTTCAACCTTACGCTCGGCCGATCAACAGCCTAATAACAGTATTGAGCAGCGTACGCCTTCATCGAGTGAGATGACCAGTCTACGGGTGGTGCAAGCCAGTTTATTAAACGTCGATATGTCACTCAATCCACCGTTAGATTATGCTGGGTTGGATTTAATTAGGCGGGCTAGCGAGAGTAAAAAAATGCAACTGCCTGAGGCGCATTTGATGGCAAAAGATGTGCGTCATATTGCGATGACAGCCCCCGTTATTGCCGACGACGTGGTTATAGCGGTGGTTATGGCAACATTTTCAGCAGAAGCGATACAACGGGGTTTTAAGAAAAGTTTGGCTGCCGAAAAGGATGGCTGGATCAGATTAAAGCAAGATAAATTGGTGCTAGTATCCATCGGTGATAGCACGCACTCACCATCTAAAACACTGGCTGATGTGTCGGTTGTAGGTACGCGTTGGAGCATTGCGAGTACTCGACAAATGGTAGCGCTACCGATAACGCAGCAACAGGTTATAACGTACGCTTCGTTGCTTATCGCACTGATTTTTTTTATTGCTTGGTCAGTTGATGGGCTGCAAGACAAAGATAAGCGTCAACGGTGGCGTTTAGCTGTTAAAAAGCTAGCAACGACAAAAAGGCCTAAGCTTAAAGCGATGAGCAAACGGGCAAGTCCACTACCGGGTATTATTGAGGGCGCAGAAAATGCACCGAATAGCCAGGCCAAAGTAAAAACCGAAGCAGATATTCCACGGATGTTTATGCCGAAAGATTCGATCGAGGTGGCTGACAAGCACGAGGTGCCAAAATCGATTTTTAGGGCTTATGATATTCGTGGCATTGTGGGAGAAACACTTACGGAAGAGGGTGTGCTCATCATCGGGCAAGCGATTGCAACGCAAGCTTTAAGTGTTGGCCAAAAAAGTATCGTTATCGCGCGTGATGGTCGTTTGCATAGCCCGTCGCTCAGTGCCAGTTTAGCAAAAGGTATTCAGTCCACAGGGTGCGACGTGGTGGATATCGGTATGCTCCCTACCCCCGTGTTGTATTTCGCGACACACCATTTAGACACCCAGTCAGGCGTTATGATCACCGGCAGCCATAATCCGGCTAATTATAACGGTTTAAAAATCGTTATCGCTGGTGAAACGCTATCAGGTGAGGCGATCCAGAATTTATACCAGCGAATAGAAAAAGGTGACTTTGTGAATGGGGAAGGCAGTTACCATGAGCACATGATGTTGCCTGATTATATAGGGACTATATCCCGGGATATTCGTTTAGGTCGGATGATTAAAGTGGTCGTTGATTGTGGCAATGGTGTAGCTGGGGAAGCGGCGCCGATGTTGTTGTCCACCCTGGGCTGTGAAGTGGTTCCACTGTATTGTGATATAGATGGTCATTTTCCCAACCACCATCCAGATCCCAGTAAGCCGGAAAATTTGCAAGAATTAATTAATAAAGTCCGTGAAGAAAATGCAGAATTGGGCTTAGCGTTTGACGGTGATGGTGATCGATTGGGCGTAGTAGACAGCGATGGAAATATCATTTGGCCAGATAGACAAATGATGCTGTACGCAATTGACGTGTTGTCACGACAAGCCGGAGCTGACATTATCTATGATGTAAAATGTACGCGAAATTTAGCCAAGGTGATTGCCAAACATGGCGGTAAGCCGGTGATGTCTAAGACGGGGCATTCTTTGATTAAAGCAAAAATGAAGCAAATTGATGCGGAACTAGCGGGCGAAATGAGCGGCCATATTTTCTTCAAAGAGCGCTGGTTTGGTTTTGACGACGCATTATATACTGCCTCTCGTTTGTTAGAAATTGTGACCGCCGAATTTAGGCCAACGTCTGAAATATTTGCCGACTTGCCCGATAGTGTTAGCACTCCTGAGCTCAATATCACCCTGCAAGAAGGAGAAAACGTTGCTTTTATTGAGCAGTTGCAGTCACAATCTCGGTTTGAAGACGCTAATATTATTACTATCGATGGCATGCGCGTTGAATTTCAAGACGGTTGGGGTTTAGTGAGAGCGTCAAATACAACGCCATCTTTAGTGCTGCGCTTTGAAGCTGATAATGAGCAATCGCTGGAAAGAATTAAGCAGGTCTTTAGAGAGCAAATGTTAATAATTAACGCAGAGCTGAACTTACCCTTTTAATGGGAGTTAAGTGACAATAGGCGCTGTGCAAGAGTGAATAAACTAATGAGCAAAAACACAATTGACCCGATACAAACAGCGCGAGTTTTAAGTGAGGCGCTGCCCTACATCCAAAAGTTTTCTGGCAAAACGATCGTTATTAAATACGGCGGTAACGCAATGGTGGACGATCAGCTTAAAAGCGGTTTTGCCCGCGACATCGTATTATTAAAACAAGTGGGTTTAAATCCAGTCGTTGTGCACGGTGGTGGCCCACAAATTGGGAAACACCTAGAGAAACTCGGGATAAAAAGTCAATTCGTCGATGGTATTCGGGTGACCGACAGTGAAACCATGGATGTAGTCGAGATGGTGTTAGGTGGCTTGGTCAATAAAGAAATTGTTAGTTTGATTAACCAACACGGGGGTTCTGCCGTTGGGTTGACGGGCAAAGATGGGGATTTAATCCGTGCTAAAAAAATCTCATCAAAACAAGCGGTGTCAGAAAAAGCGTCAGAAATAATTGATATGGGGCACGTCGGTCACGTTGAAAGTATTGATCCTGCAGTGGTTAATATGTTGGTTCAGGGTGACTTTATTCCCGTTATCGCGCCGATTGGGGTGGGTGAAGACGGTGCTTCTTATAATATTAATGCCGATCTCGTCGCCGGTAAAATGGCAGAAATCCTCTGTGCTGAAAAGCTATTGTTGTTAACAAATACCTCGGGTTTATTAAGTAAAGAAGGTGATTTACTAACCGGCTTATCAATAGCCGAAGTGAATAGTTTGATCGAGGATGGAACGATCTACGGCGGTATGTTACCAAAAATCCAGTGCGCGATGGATGCGTTGAACGCCGGCGTTAACAGCGCGCATATTATTGACGGTCGAGTGCCGCATGTCGTATTGCTTGAGCTGTTAACGGATAAGGGGATGGGTACCCTAATGGTTCGGAGTTAAGCTGTTAGAGCCAAGCTGATTAAAGCGGTCTATCAAGGCCTGAGCTTGGTCGTTTTTACAGGTTTCTTTACCCAATTTGGTGTTTTTGCAGCGGATATCTAAAGTAACTTTTGATACGTCGTTATCTTTTATTTTAGATAAGGTCAGTGCTTTTTGGCTGCTTAACTTGGGTGTTGAGGTCAGCACTAAGTGTTGCGAACTAAATATAATTGCTGTATCGCTATTTTGAGTTAAAAATTCACTCGCGACTGCCCAAAGGCTTATGCAGCTATCAGCGCTACAAGTGATTTCGCCAATGAATAAACTGGGTGTCGAATCGTCTTCCAAAGTTTTAGGCGGGGACGGCTGTTTTTTTACTGTATTGAAGCGTAATTTATCGTTGCTGAGTTGTTCTTCTATGGCTGCTTTTTGCGATTTGAAATCTAAAATTTCACGCTGGTTTTTATCGAATTGCTGCTGAGCAGACTGAATGTTAGACAAAATTTTTGCGGGCATTTTATTCCCATCGCGTTCATATTCGGCAGCAGATTGTTGGTGAGTAATCAGTTGTTTTTTCAACGTTTCTGATTGACTGAGCGCAATAGAAATGTGCGAATCAACCATATCAAATTTGCTTTTTGCTAAGGCGTCAATATCAGCTTCGGATTGAAACGTTTTTAATAAAGCCTCATCTTGGGCGACTTGTTTTTGTAACAGTTCGTTTTGCTCTTTCTTTAAAATCTTAAGTTTTTTTAATTGCTCTAGCTGTTCTGGTGTTTTAGCGGCATCTTTAATGGCGATGGTGCGGCCTTTTTCATTTAATTCTTCGCGTTCAAGTCGTGACGCTTTAGGGGGTACCTTATCGGAAAAAGATACCTTGCCATTTTCGTCAATCCATCGATACAACTTGCCAGCAGAGCTTGATGTTGAAATAGCAAAAAGAATAAGACCTAAAAGTAAAAAAGTGTTTTTAGTCATAATGAATAGGGGTATTTTTTTTATTAAAAGAGTAAGGTGATATTATTTGGCACTATCATTGACAGTGTGTCGCATACGTCGATTTATATACATAATGTAGCACTATTCCTTTAAGTCTAGTAAGTTTGTGGCATATTAAATGAGACTATACTTAGCAAAAGTATGTTATGAATTACTTATGAGTATAGCTGAAAAAAATGGATAAGAAAGTAGCTAAAAAGCGGTTTAAAAAGCGGCTTATATAAGACGCTACATTTTATAAAAAAGAATGAACTTTATGGAGTCAGTATGACCAGTACCCCCTCGTTTTCTTTACTCAGTGTTAATGACATTGACCCGCAAGAAACCCAAGAGTGGCTTGATGCGCTTGAATCTGTAATTGAGCAGGAAGGAGAGCAGCGGGCGCATTATTTACTTGAGACTTTGATTGCTAAAGCCAGACTGGCGGGCGCTGAGATCCCCTTTAGCGCAGAAACGGCGTATATAAATACCATTTCAATTCCGCAGCAAGCCCAATATATTGGCAACACCTCGCTAGAACATAAAATCCGTTCTTATGTTCGTTGGAACGCGATGGTGATGGTCCTTAGAGCCAACAAAGATACCAATGTGGGTGGGCATATTGCTAGTTTTGCCTCATCGGCGACCCTATACGATGTGGGTTATAACCATTTTTGGCACGCCGCCAGCGAAACACACGGTGGTGACCTAGTGTACGTGCAAGGTCATGTGGCTACCGGTATTTACGCTCGCGCTTTCATGTTGGGACGGTTATCCGAGCAACAAATGGACAGTTTTCGTCAGGAAGTTGATGGCGGCGGTTTATCGTCTTATCCGCACCCATGGCTAATGCCTGACTTTTGGCAGTTCCCCACCGTGTCGATGGGGCTTGGGCCAATCATGGCTATTTATCAAGCACGCTTTATGCGTTATGTAGAAGACCGTGGTTTTGCTTCTACCGAGGATAGAAAAGTCTGGGCGTTTTTAGGCGATGGTGAAACAGATGAGCCTGAGTCTTTAGGTGCAATAGGCATGGCGGGCCGCGAAAAGCTGGGTAATTTAGTGTTCGTGGTGAACTGTAATTTGCAACGCCTAGATGGCCCGGTGCGGGGCAACGGTAAAATTATCCAAGAGCTAGAATCCGAGTTTAGAGGTGCTGGTTGGAATGTGATTAAAGTTGTTTGGGGTAATCGTTGGGATGCCTTGCTAGCACGCGATGCCGAAGGGCATCTGCGTCGACGTATGATGGATTGCGTCGATGGCGACTATCAAACCATGAAGGCAAAAGACGGTGCGTATGTTCGTAAACACTTTTTTAATACACCTGAACTAAAAGCGATGGTGGCTGATTGGTCTGATAAAGACATTTGGGATTTAAATCGAGGAGGGCACGATCCAGCTAAAATTTTTGCAGCCTATACCGCAGCCAGTAATGAAACAGAAAAACCAACCGTAATTTTAGCTAAAACGATTAAAGGTTACGGCATGGGTAGCTCAGGTGAAGCGCAAAATACGACCCACCAACAAAAAAAGATGAGTCATGAGTCGTTACTACACTTTAGAGACAAGTTTGAGTTACCAATATCCGATGAGGACGTCGACAACCTGGCCTATTTGCGTTTTGAAGAAGGCTCGCCAGAACAAGAGTACATGAAGAAAAAGCGCGAAGACTTGGGGGGTTACCTGCCTGCTCGTCGTGAAAAATCAGATACACTAAAAATTCCTGCCTTGTCGGCGTTTGACGCAATGTTAAAAGGAACGGCCGAAGGTAGAGAGATCTCAACCACCATGGCGTTTGTGCGTTTGTTGAATATTTTGGTCAAAGATAAAGAGATTGGTAAACGTATTGTGCCCATCGTACCGGACGAATCTCGTACTTTTGGTATGGAGGGGATGTTCCGTCAATTGGGTATTTGGTCACAAGTGGGTCAGTTGTACACACCACAAGACTCCGAACAACTGATGTTTTATAAAGAAGATAAGAACGGACAAGTATTGCAAGAAGGCATTAATGAAGCCGGTGGTCTGTGTGATTGGATCGCAGCGGGTACATCCTACTCAACGCATAATGTACCGATGATCCCGTTTTATATCTTTTATTCCATGTTTGGCTTCCAACGTGTGGGTGATTTGATTTGGGCAGCAGCCGACCAACGGGCGCGTGGGTTTTTGCTCGGTGGTACTGCGGGACGAACCACGCTCAACGGCGAGGGGCTTCAACACGAAGATGGACACAGTTTAGTGTGGGCTGCTTCAGTGCCGAATTGTGTTTCGTACGACCCGACCTTCAACTATGAACTTGCGGTCATCATGCACGATGGCCTCGTGCGCATGTTCGAGCAACAAGAAGATGTGTTTTATTACCTAACCGTTATGAATGAAAATTACGCCCACCCAGCCATGCCTAACGGTGTAGAGGCAGGCATTATTAAAGGCATGTATTTATTTAAGCAAGCTGACGATGCTGATAAACCACGTGTTCAACTACTCGGTGCGGGTACCATATTTAATGAAGTGATCGCGGCGGCAGGCTTGCTTAAAGAGGACTGGGGCGTCGAGTCTGATCTATGGAGCTGTACCAGCTTTACCGAGTTAGCGCGAGAAGGTCAGGCTTGTGAGCGTGAAAATCGCTTGCACCCAACCAAGAAAAAGCGAGTGCCTTACGTATCCCAGTGCTTAAATGAGCAAAAGGGTCCAGTCATTGCCTCTACCGATTACGTGCGTTTATTAGCAGACTCCATTCGGCCCTTTATTCGCAAGCACTACAGTGTGTTAGGCACAGATGGTTTTGGCCGTTCCGACACACGTGAAAACCTGCGTAGATTCTTTGAAGTGGATCGCTATTACGTCACTATTACGGCGTTAAATGCGTTGGCCGATACTGGCGAGATTAAAGCCTCTGTGGTGCAACAAGCGATAGAAAAATATGGCATCGATGTGTCAAGAGAAGCCCCTTGGCTTGTGTAATCAAGCTGTACAGAGGACAGGAGAAGTAAATGAGTAGTTTGATAGACGTTGCAGTCCCCGATATTGGTGACTTTGAATCGGTAGAGGTGATTGAAATTGCAGTGGCTGTTGGTGACACAGTTGAATTAGAGCAAACCCTTTTAACCCTGGAAAGCGATAAGGCCAGCATGGATATTCCCTCATCAGCCATCGGTGTGGTGGAAGAGATCTTAGTCAAGGTGGGTGATTCAATAGCTGAAGGTACGGTTGTTGTCCGCTTAAAGCAAAATGCCGATGTGTCAGACAGCGTAAAAACCACGCAAAATAGCGCGTTAGAGGCACCAACTAAGGGCGAAAAAGAACCAGCCGAAACGTCGCCGCAAGAGATTGATATTCATGTTCCTGATATCGGTGATTTTGATGCCGTTGAAGTGATCGAGCTGAATGTCGCCGTGGGCGATGTGGTAGAGAAAGAGCAAACCTTGCTGACACTGGAAAGTGACAAAGCCAGTATGGAAATACCATCGACCGCTGCCGGTACTGTTAAAGCTATTCACGTTGCAGTGGGCGATAAAGTAGCAGAAGGCGCGTTGATTATTGTTTTATCCGCACAAGTGGCTGGCCAGGAAACGGCCAAACCGGTCAAACAGGACGCTAAAACAATAGCGCCTGCAATAGCCGCAGAGAGGCCAAAACCAGTGGCCGCCAGCCATACGCAAACCCATACTACCTCTGTGTCGGCGGCGCATATCCATGCCAGCCCAGCAGTACGTAAATTTGCCAGAGAGCTGGGCGTCGACTTGTCGACAGTGACAAAGGCCTCAGGGCCTAAAGGTCGCTTGTTAAAAGATGATGTCAAAAGCCACGTCAAACAAATACTCAGTAGCGGGGCTGCTACTGGCGGATCGGTTGGCAGCGGAATTCCGCCGATTCCGACGATCGACTTTTCAAAATTTGGTGCCATCGAACAGAAACCATTGAGTAAAATCAAACGTTTAACGGGCACCAATTTAACCAGGGCTTGGCTAAATGTGCCGATGGTAACGCACCATGAGTTGGCGGATATTACTGAAATGGAAGCATTCCGTAAATCGCTGAAAGCAGACGCTGAAAAACGCGGGGTTAAAGTCACTTTCTTGGCTTTTATCATGAAGGCATTAGCGGCAGCCTTAAAAGAGTTTCCGCAATTTAATGCGTCTTTATCCCCCGATGGGCAGTCGCTTATTTATAAAAAATATTACAACTTGGGGATTGCGGTGGCGACGCCGAACGGACTAGTGGTGCCTGTCTTTAAGGATGTCGACAAAACCAATATTTTTGACCTGGCCGCTCAAATGAGCGTGGTCAGTAACAAGGCGCGGGACGGTAAGTTAATGCCAAAAGATATGCAGGGCGCTTGCATGACTATATCTAGTCTTGGCGGCATTGGTGGCACGGCCTTTACGCCAATAGTCAATGCCCCCGAGGTCGCTATTTTGGGGGTTACTCGTGGCGACATGCAGCCGATTTGGAATGGTAAGGAGTTTATCCCCCGTTTAATGTTGCCGCTAGATTTAACGTATGACCATCGTGTGATAGACGGCGCAGATGCTGCGGCCTTTATGGTGGCGATGGCAGGTTATTTAAACGATATTCGTCGCGTGTTGTTGTAGGAGCGAATGATGGCAAAAATAGAAGACATTAAAGTCCCCGATATTGGTGATTCAGCGAGCGTTGAGGTAATTGAGGTATCGGTCGCGATAGGCGATCAAATTCAAATTGACGACAGTATTGTTACGCTAGAAAGTGATAAGGCATCGATGGATATTCCTAGCCCTGTCGCAGGAATTGTTAAGGAAATAACCGTTTCGCTGGGCGATAAAGTGTCTGAAGGGGACGTGCTGATTAAAATGGAGCTGAGCGATACAGCTTCTGCGTCGATAGTAGAAAAAGAAACGCCGATTGAACCTGCAGCTGAAATGAGTCAACAAAACAGTCAGGCCGACCTTCACGCTGAGGTGCTAGTCATTGGCGCTGGCCCTGGGGGTTATACCGCGGCTTTTCGTGCAGCCGATCTGGGTAAAAAGGTCATCATAATCGAACGCTACCCATCATTAGGCGGGGTGTGTCTTAATGTGGGTTGCATCCCCTCGAAGGCGTTGTTGCATCAAGCGCAGGTGATTCACGAAGCGGCTGATATGTCGGCGCACGGGGTAACATTTGCCGCGCCAACGATTGATATTGATGCAATTCGTTCTAATAAAGAAGGCCTTATTCAACGCTTAACCGGTGGTTTAGCCGGTTTAGCAAAGCAACGTAAGGTAACGGTTATTAGCGGTTACGCCCAGTTCGAGTCAAGTCATACAGTGGTGGTGGAAGAGGCCGGGTCGAGTCAAACCATCTCGTTTGATCACGCGATTATTGCCGCTGGTTCGCAGCCAGTAAAAATCCCCGGTTTCCCGTATGAAGATGAGCGACTGATGGACTCCACCGGCGCATTAGCATTAACGGATATTCCCAGCAATATGCTGGTCATAGGCGGCGGTATTATTGGTCTTGAAATGGCCACGGTGTATCACGCTTTAGGATCAAAAATCAGCGTCATTGAGCTAATGGACCAGTTGGTGGCCGGCTGTGATAAAGACTTGGTTAAGCCGTTACATAAACGGCTATCTAAGCAGTTAGAGCATATATATTTAAAGGCTAAAGTCACCGCGATTGAATCAACCGATAAGGGCTTAAAGGTAAGTTTTGAGGGTGAAGGTGTGCCTGACTCTGAGGTATACGACCGTGTTTTATTATCGGTGGGCCGTCGCCCGAATGGGGGGTTGATCGGAGCAAATAAGGCCGGTATTAACGTCGATGAACGCGGTTTTATCGCGGTTGATAAACAAATGCGGAGCAATGTACCGCATATTTTTGCCATTGGCGATATTGTCGGTAATCCGATGTTAGCGCATAAAGCGGTGCACGAGGGAAAAGTGGCGGCAGAAGTGATTGCCGGTGAAAAAGTCGCCTTTGACCCAATGAGCATTCCATCAGTAGCCTACACCGACCCAGAAATCGCGTGGATGGGCTTAACCGAAACAGCAGCAAAAGCGGACGGTATTCAATACGAAAAATCAGTTTTTCCGTGGGCCGCTAGTGGTCGCGCGCTAAGTATTGGGCGTGATGAAGGGTTGACTAAAATTTTATGGCACCCCGACACCAAGCGAATTTTAGGTGCAGGCATCGTGGGCACTAATGCCGGTGAGCTAATCGCAGAAGCAGTGCTCGCATTGGAGATGGGTGCAGACGTCGATGATATGAGTCTTACAATTCATCCGCACCCCACCTTGTCGGAAACCTTGTGTTTTGCGGCAGAAATGCAAGCGGGTAGTATTACCGATTTGTACATTAAAAAGAAATAATTTTTGTGGGTGTTAGCGTGGTGACTGTCGATCTAAATTACACACGGCACGGCGATCAAGGGCCGCCGTTGATTATTTTGCATGGCTTATTTGGTAGTGCTAGAAATTGGCAGAGCATCGCGAAGCAGCTAGCAGAGCACTACACGGTGTACGCCTTGGATTTGCGTAATCACGGCTCTTCTCCGCATGATGATGTGATGGACTACCCCTCGATGGCGGCAGACGTTATAGCGTTTATCGATCATCATAAGTTGCAAGATGTCATTCTTCTTGGGCACAGCTTGGGCGGTAAGGTGGCGGTACAACTGGCGTTATCAGCACCGAATAGACTCAGTAAACTGATCATTGTAGATATCGCCCCCGTCAGGTATACGCATGATTTTGACGAGGTATTGTCGGGCTTTTACCACGTGCCAATGGATAGCATCCAATCACGCAAAGAAGCCGAAAATTATTTAGCCGAAAAGATTAGTAGCCCGAGCCTTCGCCAGTTTTTATTGCAAAATTTGGTGAGTAACACCACCGGTGGTTACCAATGGCGGGTTAATTTAGCCAGTATTGACGCTAATATGCACACCATTATGGGATTTAGCGACCTATCCGCAAACCAAACCTTTGATAAGCCCTGTCTGTTTATTAAAGGAGGCAAGTCGACCTATTTGGCTAGCCGATACCAGCCTTTAATTAAAGAACACTTTCCGCCGGCAGCGTTAATCACCATGCCCAATACAGGGCATTGGCCGCATATCGAATCCCCCGTTGAGTTTATGACTTGTCTGAATGAGTTTTTAAACGTTTAGAAAATAATAAAGTTTTTTAGTGATTAGCCGATATGATGGGTATGAATAGACTAATCCCCTCAATTTTTTCTATCGCCTTTATTGTAAGCTATGCTGGCATGGCCCAAGCTCAGCAATATCAAGCCTCAGTCACCAACTCGCAATGGCAATTCAAAGGTAACAAGGTTGCCTGCACATTGAGCCATACCGTACCGAAATACGGTGTTGGCGTATTTGAACAAAAATCGGGTGAACGGGTTAACTTTACGCTTAAGGCCGAATCCTATGTGCCGCCGATTCAAGTGGCGATGCTATCAACGGTACCGCCGGTTTGGATGCACGATGCGTCGCCAATAAAATTGGCTTCCATTAAGCCAGCTGCACATAAGTTAGTCGTTAATAATGACTTGTCTGAACGGATGTTGCAGGAACTATCTAACGGCCGTTTCCCTCAGTTTAGCTACCAATCAAAACTCGGCGCTAATAAAGTTAGCGTGGCCATATCGTCAGTTAACTTTCTCGAAGCGCTGGGTCAATTCGAATCATGCCGACAAGCTTTATTACCGTTTAGTCGAAATGATGTGCATCATCAGTTATCGTTGTTTAATAACTTGAGTAGCGAAATTTCGCATAAAAACAGGCGTTTATTAACCAAAGCCGTTACCTATGTGAAAGAAGCGGGTGAGACAGAACGAATCGACTTAATTGATGGTACTGATGACTTTTCGGTTAAAGATGGGCGGCGGATGCATAACAAACGTGTAAGCAAGGTCCGTGCTTTTTTAATCGAACAAGGGATGCCTGAAGATCAGGTGGTCGCCTTATCAGATCCTGAAGCCTTGGATGTGCCAGAGGGCAGCGTGCGTTTAAAAGTCGCGGGGCCAGAACCATTCCGCCACATTTACTTTAAGTCGGGTTCGTTGACTCTAAATGAGCGCGATCAGGCCAAGCTTAACTACATGTTGGATTTTATTCGCTTGCAAAAACCAGATGCCAAGCTGGTATTAGAAGGGCATTCGGATAGTGAAGGCCCACGTCAGGCGAATCTACTCATGTCGAAGAAGCGAGTGCAAGTCATTAAAGAATACCTTGTCTCCAAGGGTATTAAGACAGAACGAATTGTCAGCAAAGCCTATGGTGAAAGCAAACCGGCTACGACCAATAGGTACCCCGGTGGTCGACAATTAAATAGACGGGTCGATATTTCAATCGCTGGTTAGAGCTAATCAACGTTTTTTGATTGAGATAGCTGTTAATCTGTACTAAAGCTCTTGGTGGTAAAGCCAATCGCCCCTTCAATCGGGTATAATTCGCGTATTGTCATTTATTAAACGCGAGTTAGCCACCATGTCAAAACCAGCAGTTAAAAAAGTTGTTCTTGCCTATTCGGGCGGATTAGATACGTCAGTCATTTTAAAGTGGTTAGAAGATGTGTACGACTGTGAAGTTGTAACCTTTACCGCAGACCTAGGTCAGGGCGAAGAGGTTGAACCCGCGCGTGCAAAAGCCGAGTCCTATGGCATCAAAGAAATTTATATCGATGACCTTAAAGAAGAATTTGTCCGTGACTTCGTATTCCCTATGTTTCGTGCCAATACTATTTATGAGGGCGAATACCTATTAGGCACGTCCATCGCTCGTCCCTTGATCTCAAAACGACTCATCGAAATCGCC
>JAGPVU010000005.1 GCA_018066825.1 Cycloclasticus sp. | reverse complement strand
CGTCAGACAAAGCGCCTTCCGCGAGTAATAATTCTTTACCCGCAAAACTGGTTGGTTCTGTTGGGCTAACTTCATCAACCCAAGAGGCATCCATCTGATGATAAACACTGGTGCTCGAAGTGAAAAATATATGTTCAGGTTTTTGCCCCTGCGCCTTTAGTGCATGCAAAACATGGCGAATTCCGCGGTAATAATATTTGTGATACCCCGCCTGAGAAAATTCCGAAGAAGCTACCGTATAAACAACAATTTCAATATCACTGGGGATCGATAATAGTGTCTCTGGATCTGAAACATCCCCTTGAAACACCTTCACATCTTTTCCAAGTTGTACATCTGAGCGTCGCATCGCCCATACGTCATGACCTAACTTGGCCAGCTTAATTGCTAACTGACCGCCAATATCTCCAGCACCAACGACTAATACTCGCGCCATTTGCGACTCCTTAACGGCACTGCTTAGCAATCACCTACTACATAGAGAGAAGGGATTAAATTGAAAGCAGGCTTTCTATTCTTATTTGTAATAGTTAATATAAATCAAAACAGCAACTCTAATTAAGTACAACTAACCGAAAACTTAACTCAGAGTTCTTCTTTTGACTGATGAGGCAACATGACTCTAACCGAATTGCGCTACATAGTAACCCTGTCTCATGAAAGACATTTTGGCCGAGCAGCGGAAAAATGTTTTGTCAGTCAACCAACCCTGAGCGTAGCGGTAAAAAAGCTAGAAGGCGAGCTCAATATTGCTATATTTGAGCGCAGTAAAAGCTCTGTTACCCCCACGCCTCTGGGTGAGAAAATCATTGAACAAGCAAAAAAAGTATTGATAGAAGCCCGTACCATTGAAGAACTCGCAGATTCAGGCAAGAACCAGCTGACAAGTCCGTTAAAAGTGGGGGCTATTTTCACCATTGGTCCTTATTTATTTCCTCACCTTGTTCCTCAAATCCACCAGCAGGCACCGGAAATGTCTTTGTTTATCGAAGAAAGCTATACCGCTGTATTGCGTCGCCAACTAAGAGAAGGCGAGCTGGACGCAATCATCGTTGCGCTCCCCTTTAATGAACCCGACGTAATTACTCGCCCACTGTATGACGAATCGTTTGTGGTAGTGATGCAAAAAGATCATGAGCTCTCGAAATTAACCCACATCAAACCCGAAATGCTACCTGGACAAAGTTTATTATTATTGGGTGAAGGCCATTGTTTTCGCGACCAAGTTCTCGAAATGTGCCCTGCATTAAGCAATCAAAAAGGCAACCAAATCGGTAGCGTTACCCAAGGCAGTTCCTTAGAAACACTAAAATACATGGTTGCGACGGGCCTTGGTATTACCGTTCTGCCTAAATCAGCCGTTGGTAACCTAGACTCTAATTTAATAACTACACGCCCATTTACTCACCCTGCGCCTTCAAGAACCGTCGCCTTAGCCTGGCGTGCTAGCTTTCCTCGCGGCAAAGCCATCGACCTATTATTGGATACCGCCGGATCATGTCTTCTCAATCCTTAATTGATAAACAGATAGCGTTAACCCAACTGAAAGGCGTTGGTCCTAAATTGGCTCAACAGTTTGCTGACTGGGGTATTCTCGATCTTGTAAATCTGCTGTTTCACTTGCCATTTCGCTATGAAGATAGGACTCGCATAACGCCAATAGCAGGGTTACGCCCACAACAAACTTATGTTGTGCAAGGCTTTGTACGCAGCAGCCAAATTCTGTTTGGTAAGCGCCGCAGCTTAAGTGTGCGCATTCAAGATAACTCGGGCAGCTTAGGGTTACGCTTTTATCATTTTACCGCTGCCCAGAAAAAACAATTTGATAATGGCGCTGAAATTCGCTGTTACGGCGAAGTCCGTCGTGGTGCGGCTGGCCTAGAAATGTACCATCCTGAATACCAGTTGGTAACCGAAGATAGTGATCAGATAGAACAAACCCTAACACCTGTTTACCCTGCAACCGAAGGCATTAGCCAAAGCCGATTGCGCACCATGATTAGCCAAGCATTAGAAATGCTGGCGGCGGATAAATTTCAGCTACGCGAGCTATTGCCGCAAAGCTGGCTGCAAGAATGGCAACTACCCTCTCTGGTGCAAGCCCTACAGTATTTACATCAACCGCCTACTGAAGCGAATCTAGAACAATTAGACGCAGGCCAGCACCCCTGCCAAAAACGTTTAATTTTAGAAGAGTTATTGGCTCACCAACTTTCGATGCATCGTGCGCGTTTAAGAGTGAAGCAAGAAAAAGCCGTTCAGCTACAGTTTATGGGCCCAAGCCAGCAGCACATTATCGACTCACTTCCTTTTATCCCAACCGATGCGCAAAAACGCGTTGTCGAAGAAATCCAGTTCGATTTAAATCAACCGCACCCCATGCTGCGTTTAGTGCAAGGGGATGTCGGTTCGGGTAAAACCTTAGTCGCCGCGTTAAGCGCAGCACCCATGGTCGATGCTGGATTCCAAGTCGCAATTATGGCACCCACAGAAATTCTCGCCGAACAACATCTGTTGAATTTCACTCAATGGTTTGAATCTATTTTTGAAGCAGAAAATGCAGGTAAAAAAATTGCTTGGTTAACTGGCAAGGTAAAAGGC
>JAGPVU010000004.1 GCA_018066825.1 Cycloclasticus sp. | reverse complement strand
AATAAACTGCCACGCTTTGGCAAATATTTGCTCTAGCTCTTGCTCGTAAATTTCGCGCTCCCAAAAAATTCGGCGGTCGACCCAACCTTCTTTTGTATCCATATAGCGACTGTAATCTGGTCGTGAACCTTTGTTATTTGACATGTTTTCTCCTGCTTCTTTAAATTTTTTATTTCGCCGCTATAAGCAGCGCATTGTGGCCGGCAATATTACAACAAAAAAGTATAACGTGCATTTAAGCCTTTTTAAAACGCTTAATATGCCGTTGATTTTAGCCTATCCCACCGCCGGCTACATTAAGGATTTCTCCGCTAATATATGACGACTCATCCGCCGCTAAAAAGCATATCGCCGCGGCTAGTTCGTCGGGGGTGCCGTATCGTTTCATCGGTGTATCGCGCATGGTTTGCTGAACAACGCCATCCATGCCCGCTTGATCAACGGTTGTCATCGCATCGGTTGTTCTAGGTGTTGCTCTTATGCCTTGATCAACGCCGCCCGGGTTTACGCAATTAACACGGATGTTTTGCTCTGCTAATTCCAGCGCCATACACACCGTCATCGCTTGTACGCCGCCTTTTGCTGCCGAGTAGGGCACACGGTTTATACCCCGTGTTGCCACCGAGCCGACATTAACGATGGCCCCGGCTTGCTGCTCCCGCATATACGGGATAACCGCCCGACAACACCAAAGCGTTGGCCATAAAGAGCGATTTATTTCCTTTTCTATTTGATCATCGGGGTATTCCCAAAAAGGCTTTGCCCAAATTGTTCCACCTACATTATGTACTGACACATCAATACGGCCAAAGGTGTCGACGGTTGTTTGCATTAATTCGTTGGCGCCCGCACTGGTTTCTAAATCAACAATACAAACTTCTGCCACACCACCTGCATCGGTAATCTCTTGTTGCACTAGACGTGCTTGTTGCTCGGCACGGTCGGCTATCATCACCTTACCGCCTTCTTTAGCAAAACGTAGCGCACAGGCCTTACCTATCCCTTGTGCTGCTCCTGTTACTAGGACTACCTTATCTTTGAAGCGTTGTGTCATTAGTCTTCTCTTATATTATTTTATTTACAGTGTGTTATCTATTGCTTACTATCTGTTGCTCAATGTAACTAAAAAATAGGCTAAATGAAATGAGCGATGTCACCTTATACGGTTTTCCCCTGAGCACTTACGTTAGAACGGTACATATGGTGCTTATTGAAAAGGGGGTTGATTTTGAACAGCAGCCTTACGCACCCAATACAGATGAAATGCGCGCTGTTAGCCCGACAGGCAAAGTACCGGCATTTAGTCACGGCGACTTTATGTTATTTGAGTCACTCGCGATGATTAAGTACATCGACGAGGCTTTTACTGGCCCCGCGTTACAGCCAGCGGATGCGAAAAAGCGCGCGATCATGAACCAGTGGATCAGTTATATCAACGCTTACGTTTTTTCCACCATGGTGCACGAAATTGTTTTATTTCGCTTTGAAATACGGCCTATGGATCAAGCGACTCTTGATGCGGCTATCCCCAAAACCAAAGAACAGCTCGCCTTGTTTGAAGCCAGCTTAAGCACCGCCCCCTACCTGGCGGGTGATCAAATCTCTCTGGCAGATTTTGTTTTATACCCTATTTTGGCCTTACTTGGAATGACGCCAGAAGCGTCTTTGTTAACCGCTTATCCGGCGGTTAGCGCATGGAAAAAAAGCATGGAAGAGCGTGCCAGCATCACTGCTTCTGCACCACCGATGTAAGTAACTCGGTCTGCTGACGACAAAAAGCCGCTGTTGCGGCTTTTTGTTTTTTCGATACTAGTGCTACAGTGGCTCCCTATTCATTCGCAGCGATTGTATGCCTCAAACTCTTGCAGAACGATTTTCTTTAAAGCGCTTCAAGCAGGGCTCCCCAACCCAAAAGTCCTTTGTTGTGCTCAACCTTCGTCGAGTTTACATTTTACCCAACCGCGCCGGCTTGACCCTTGCTGCGGTGATTGTGTTTATGCTGGTTGCCTCCATCAACTACAGCAACAGCATGGGGTTTGTTTTTACTTTCCTGTTGGCCTCTGCGACACAAGTTTCTACATTTTTTAGCTTTCGTAACTTATCTGGAATTGAAGTACACGGCCTTAAATGCGCACCGTGCTTTTTGGGCCAAAATACTAGCGCCTCTTTCATTGTTAAAGAGACAGAAGGACGCGACCGCTGGGGCATAGTGGCGACTATTGATGGCCAACAACTGAGTATTGCTCACCTAAAGCCGCATCAAAGTTACCCGATTAATTTGCCCGTTTTACCGTCCCAACGGGGCTGGTATTCGCCCAATACACTCACCTTGTCTAGCGTTTTTCCGTTTGCCGTGTTTAGAGCCTGGTCACCGTTATTGTTTGCACAAAAACTTTTAGTGTACCCTCGGCCTCTTTCATTTAATCAAACCATACCTAGCCTGCCTGCTGCTCTCACTAACAGCTCAATCACCAGTCCATCAACCGGTGCCGATGATTTTAGTGGCTTTAAAACCTACCAGCCCGGCGACCCTTACCGGCAAATAAACTGGAAAGCTTGGGCGGCTGAAAAAGGTTTGTTTAGCAAACAGTTTTCTAGCCAACAAAGCGCTCAAGTTTGGCTTGATTGGCATGCCTGCTCAAGCGCCAATACTGAAGCCAAACTATCCGAGTTATGTCAATGGGCCTTAACGGCAGAGAAAGCCCAACTGAGGTACGGCTTAAGGTTGCCTTCTAAGCTAATACCTCCCGCTAACGGTGACGCGCACCTGCAACACTGTCTACAAACCTTAGCGCTGTTTAATCTCCCCGCTGATGCTTAAAAGCCGCTTAAATATTACCTTAATGAGGTTATTGCTGGGTATCGCAAGCCTGTTGGTTTTACCGCATATTGGTACGCTTAACCCCCTTTTTATTGTTATTAGTTTGGCGTTAATTGCTTGGTCTGCCTTCGTGCATTTTTTTAATCGTTTTTCCCCTAGTACATGGGTTTTGTTGCCATTATCTTTGTTGCTGGCTTTTTTAGTGCTAAAACTACACGGGATGTCGTTGGGCCGAGAGGCAAGTAGTAGTTTTTTATTGGTATTGCTCGGCTTAAAACTATTGGAGTGCCGACGTCAGCGTGATGTTTTAGCGGTCATTTTTGTTAGTTTTTTTGTGCTGATAACACCTTTTCTTTTTGAACAAACCATTGCCTTGGCCTTGTATGGCCTGTGTTTGTTCTTTCTGTTGCTCTGTGCATTGGTTGTTAATGCCAGTAGCTCGACGGCCATACGGCCTGCTGTCGTCGCAGGTTTTGCTACGCAGATTGGCTTATTAGCAATCCCTTTGATGTTAATTGGTTTTTTGCTTTTCCCTCGCATGATTGGCCCGCTCTGGGCCATGCCAAAAGATGCTAGTAACGCAGTAAGCGGTATTTCCGATAGCATTAACCCCGGTCAAATATCCCACCTTGCTCTGTCTAACGAAACGGCCTTTAGGGTGCGATTTAACGACGCTTCTCCAGCATTTAACGAACTGTATTGGCGCGGCCCTGTTTTTTGGCAGACTGACGGGCAGCAATGGACTGTTTCTTTAAACGCCACCCGCAGGGAGACGGCTAATGATCTATCACCCGTCAATACTCTTTATCGTTATAGCCTCGTGCTTGAGGCACACCATCAACGCTGGTTGTACAGCCTAGATACGCCTATTGCTTCGCCTGACCAGGTGCGCTTAACGCAGGATAATCAGTTGTTATTAAAAGACAAGCTACGGCGAACACGGTCTTTTGATTTGCTCTCGAACACACAAGCCGCACCGGAAATACTTACTGATAAAGACCGTCTTCGCGCCTTGGCCTTGCCACAAAATACTGACCAACGGGTTTATCAATTGGCCGCGCGTTGGCAAGTTGACGCCGACAGTGATATCGCCGTTATTAACAAAGGTTTGGCGCATTTTAATCAAGAAGATTTTTATTACACCTTAACCCCACCGCGTTTGGGTGTAGACCCGGTTGCGGATTTTCTATTTAGCACTAAACGGGGTTTTTGTGGCCATTACGCCACCAGCTTTGCCGTGGTTTTACGCGCGGCCAATATCCCCACGCGCTTGGTCGCGGGTTATCAAGGTGGTGTGTATAACCCCGTGGGGGAATTTTGGGAGGTTCGCCAAGCTGACGCGCATGTTTGGGTAGAAGCGTGGTTAGCTGGTCGTGGTTGGGTTCGGTTTGACCCTACTGCGGCGATTGCACCGAATAGAATCCAACACAGTATTGATTTTAATAACCAACGGTTAGGAGGGGAAGTGCGTTTTTTAATCGAGCCTAGCGAAGGTTTTTCCAACTGGGCCCTACAATTTACTTCTTTGTTGCAGGCGATTGATTATTATTGGGAAAGCGGTTTTTTAGCCTATGGTCCCGAGGTGCAACGCGACTTTTTGTCATCATTAGGTATTGATGGTTGGGAACAAATGGTGCTTTGGCTCGCTGTCTTAAGTGGGGGGCTTATATTAATGGTTACGCTATTTTTATACCGTTTAGGCGTTCGTAAAGTGGACCCGAGCCAAGCGGCTTATTTAGCCTTTTGTAAAAAACTGGGACGGCGTTTTACATATAAAAAACCCGCCGAGACCTCGTTACATTACTTCACCCGAATTGCTGCACTTAAGCCCGATTTAGCGCTCGCCCTACAACAAATAAGGCAGCAATATTTGCTTAGCCGCTATGCTAAAACCGATGTTCGAAAACTGCTTGCGCTAATCCGCTCTTTCCGTTTTTAAGCGGCTTATTTACCGATGCAAAACGAGGAAAAAATCTCCCCTAATAAGTCATCAGCGCTCATGCTGCCAGTGATCTCTGATAAGGCGTTTTGTACTTGCCTTAAGTCTTCAGCAAATAACTCGCCCGCCTGGTGTTCGATAAATTGCCGCGTCCCTTCGGTATAGAGGGTATCGGCTCGTTTGAGGGCGTCTAAATGCCGCCTTCGGGCCATAAAAACACCTTGATCGCCGGCCTCAAAACCAACGATTTGCTTGAGGTGATTCCTTAATGCATCTAAGCCTGTCGCGTTTTTTATAGACAGGTTTATTTCTGGTACATCGCGGTCGCTAAAAAGGCCCGCAGGGGCCCCTGTTAAATCAATTTTATTAAACACCACGGTCACAGGAATTGTCTTTGGTATGTCGATTAATCGCTGTTCTAAAGAAACCGTTTCTCGTTCTCTGTCGTCTATCACTAAAAGCACGCGGTCAGCGCTTTGGATCGCTTTATGGGCTCGCTTTACTCCTTCTTGTTCAACGACATCCACCGTTTCTCTCAACCCTGCGGTGTCGATAATATGCAAGGGCATGCCGTCTAGTTGAATCTGTTCTTTTAAGGTGTCTCTGGTCGTGCCGGGTACGTTTGTGACGATTGCGGTGTCTCTTTCTGTTAGTGCGTTCAGTAAACTGGATTTACCGGCGTTTGGGCTACCGGCTAGAACAACCGTTATGCCTTCACGTAGTAGGCTACCTTGCTTTGCTACCCGCTGTATTTGCAAAAACAACTGCTGCACACGTTGCTGTTTTTTTGCTAGCTCATCGCTGGCTAAAAAATCAATGTCTTCATCACTAAAGTCGATCGCAGACTCTACATATAATCGAATCTGCGTAATAGCTTCTTGTAGGGTGTTAATGTGCGAGGAAAATTCGCCTTGCAGGGAGCGCTGGGCTGACTTAACCGCTTGCTCGGTTCCGGCATCAATAACGTCAGCGACGGCTTCTGCTTGAGTTAAGTCTAGTTTTTCGTTTAAAAATGCTCGTTCGGTAAACTCTCCCGCTCTAGCTAAACGTGCGCCTAATTCAACCGTTCGCCTTAACAACATATCCATTACAACGGGGCCACCGTGGCCTTGAAGCTCTAAGGTATCTTCGCCGGTATATGACGCCGGGGATTGAAAGTACAGCGCTAAGCCCGTATCTATAGTCGATCCGTCTTGCGCCTTAAACGGCTTGTGGTAGGCTTTTCTAGGGTCTAACTGTGTGCCAATTATTGCTCTTGCTATCTGCCTGGTTTTTGCGCCGCTAACGCGAATAATACCGATTCCCCCACGACCGCTTGCTGTTGCAATAGCCGCGATCGTATCGGTTTCGTTTGACATGTCTTTATGCTTGTTTTTTTGCGGCCGACTCAATTTTTTTCATGATGAAGGTTTGTTGAATAATCGTCAGTACGTTATTAACTATCCAGTATAAAACAAGCCCTGATGGGAAGAAGGCAAAAAAACCGGTAAACATAATAGGCAACATCTGCATCATCTTCTTTTGCATCGGGTCTACCGGCGCGGGGTTTAAGCGTTGCTGTAAAAACATGGTAATGCCATAAACAACCGGCAAGATAAAATACGGGTCTGGGGCCGACAAATTATCCATCCACAACATAAAGGGTGCTTGCCGCATATCGACACTCTCTAGCAACACCCAATACAATGCGATAAACACAGGGATTTGTATCAAAATGGGAAAACAGCCGCCCAGTGGGTTGATTTTTTCGGTTTTATACAGCTCCATCATCGCTTGATTTAGCTTTTGCTTATCGTCGCCATAACGCTCTTTTAACGCCACAATTCTTGGCTGCACTAATTTCATGTGCGCCATTGAGCGATAGCTTTTTTCTGATAGTTTATAAAACAACGCTTTGATTGTTAAGGTCACTAGAATAATCGCAACACCCCAGTTGCCAACAAACGTATAAAAGAAACTTAATAACCAATAAATCGGTTCAGCAATAATAGTCAGCTTGCCGTAATCGACCATTAATATTAAACCTTCCGCCGTTTTTTCTAATTGCTCTTGTATTTTAGGTCCAGCAAACAATGTCGCGGAGATGGTTTTTGTTTCGCCTGGCGCTACTGTTTTCTTAGGTGAGAACGCGCCGATAACAAATAAACCACCGTCTAGCGCCTTGGTGTAATAATGATATTGATTTTGTTTTTCAGGAATCCAGGCGGCACCAAAATAATGCTGGATCATCGCTAACCAGCCACCCGTAGCATCACGACTTAGGTTTTCGTCCTGCATGTCATCAAAGTCAATTTTTTGATACTTATCGTCTTGTGTGTATAAAACCCCACCGGTATAGGTGTAAATAAACGAGTTGGCCTTTTTTTCTGTGTAATTATTACGTTTAAGTTGCAGGTATTCACGTGCAGACCAGTCTTTCTTTGTATTATTGACAATGCGTGTTTCAACATCAACTTTGTAACTTCCTCTACTAAAGACATAGGTTTTTATGACCTTAATCCCTTGCTCGTTTTCCCATATTAACGGTACTTTTATTTCATCTGCTGTTAAGGTGTAGTGCTTTTTTTCTGCTCGCCATAAAGCATGGTGATTAGGGCTTTCTGCGCCGTCTGAAATCAAGCCGGATTCCACCACAAAAATCTTCGGCATTTGACCGTTTAAAAGTTGAATAACTCTTTTTTTGCCTTTTTCTTCTGGGTACTGACTTAATTGCATTTGACTAATTCCACCACCTAAGGTGTTTATTTCTAAGTCATACACATCGGTTTTGATGCTTATAATCTCACCTTTAGCCGCAAGCGCGCTGCCGTTTATATCGTTCGCTGTATTAGTTGATAGGCCCCCTGCTGCCGGACTGTTTGGTACAACACCCTTTAACGTGCTTTCTTTTTGTTGTTGCTCGGCTGACAGCGGTGCTTGTGGAATAACATAATCTTTTTGCCATGCTTGCCAAATAAGTATTGAGACGAAAGCGAGGGCCGCAAAAAGTAAAGTTCTTTGATTATCCATTTGTTTTTCGGGTTATTGGTAAGGGGTCAACGCCTGCTTTACATAAAGGTTGGCAACGTAACAGCCGCTTACTGGTTAAAAATAAGGCTTTTAAAAAACCGTACTCTTGAAATGCTTGCAGTGCATATTCAGAACATGTCGGGTAGAAACGACAACGACTAGCGATCATAGGGCTTATAAAAAACCGGTAGAACTTAATCAAATAAATAAAGAGTTTATTCATCTGATTTCATTTTTCCCCAATAAGCTTGTATTGAATCGGCCAGTTCTTTTTTGTTTGCTTTGTTTGCTTGATTGCGGCACAAAACAACAAAGTCTTGCTTTTTTAAGTCGTTTTTTTGTCGTCTAAAAGATTCTCTAACCACGCGCTTTATTATGTTTCGTTGCGTCGCTTTTTTTACGTTTTTCTTGGCTATTGCTAAGCCAAGTCTAGGGCGTTTGCCGTTATTAGCCCTTGATAAAATGGTAAAAAACAAATCGGTCTTTCTGCTAGCTCCTTTGAAGACCGTTGCGTAATCTGCAGCATTGTTTAGTCGATCTAATTTGCAGAAGGAGCTTGTGGTTAGCTTGTTGTTTGTTAGGCTGATAAACGAACTCGGCCTTTTGCACGTCTGGCATTTATAATTTTACGACCTGATTTGGTTGCCATTCTTGCTCTAAAGCCGTGTGTTCTAGCTCTTTTTAGGTTGCTAGGTTGAAATGTTCTTTTCATGTTGAAGTACCTTGTAAATAGACGTTGTTAAATTCTCCGAAAGTGTTTGTTAAATTCTTTCGAGAAAAAGATTGCGCAGAGTACGTTTTTTACACGCAAAAGTCAATGTTTATCACCCTAAACAAAGCGGTCTTTTTGGCGCGTGTTTTTATCGGTATTTTATTAATAAATGTTTATTCTTAAATACTTATTATTACTATTAGGGTTAGATATAACGGTTAGTAACTACGTTTTCTTTTTTAAAACCATGTGTTTAAAAGAATGACAGGGTGGTTGATAAAGTGAATTTACTTTGTGGGCTAAATGTGGATAAGTCGGGCCTTAAAGTTATCCACAGCTTGTAAGTGGCTTTACCTTTAGTTTTCTGTGGATAACTTTCTTTTTACGGTATATCCTTAACGTTAATAATAATTTGTGAGGGGTTTTAGTGTCGTTACTTTGGGAAAAGTGTTTGCAGCATCTTGAGGGGGAATTTCCAACTCAACAAATAAACACATGGATTAGACCGTTGCAGCCACACGTTAGTAATGGAGAGCTGTGTCTATTTGCCCCTAATAAGTTTGTTCTCGACTGGGTTTTGGATAACTATTTTAATAAAATAATCAGTATTATCAATGGGTTGGAAAAAAAAGAGACAGTGGTCTTATTGAAAATTGGAAGCTCTAAAGCTCATCAAGTCAACACAAAAAAGTCACCTGCGAAGCAGCAAAACACGGTATTAAATACACCGAACCCAAACAATTTAAATCACACGTTTACTTTCGATTCTTTTGTTGTTGGTAAGTCGAATGAGTTAGCAAAAGCCGCTTCTATTCAGGTTTCTGAAAACCCTGGAAGCACCTATAACCCGTTATTTATTTACGGAGGGGTTGGCCTAGGTAAAACACACTTAATGCATGCTATTGGTAATAATATTCTTAGCAAAAAGAAAAATGCGAAAGTTAGTTTTTTATCCTCAGAGAGGTTTGTCTCTGACATGGTTAAGTCGTTGCAAAAAAACACCATCAACGAGTTTAAAAATTACTATCGCTCACTTGATTTATTATTAATTGATGATATTCAGTTTTTTGCTAAAAAAGAGCGCTCACAAGAAGAGTTTTTCCATACATTTAATACGCTTATTGAAAACAATAAACAGATAGTTCTTACCTGTGATTGTTACCCTAAAGAAATTAACGGCCTAGAAGAGCGACTTAAATCTCGGTTTGGTTGGGGGTTGCCAATAGCGATTGAACCCCCTGATTTAGAAACCCGGGTCGCTATTTTAAAGAGCAAGGCGGCACAAAACGGTGTGGATCTAGCGGATGAGGTTGCTTTTTTTATGGGTAATCGTATTAAATCTAATGTACGCGAACTTGAAGGTGCGCTAAGGCGAGTGCTAGCAAACGCAAACTTCACCGGCAAACCCATCACGCTGGACTTCACTAAAGAGGCGCTAAGAGACCTTATTGCTTTACAAAACAAACGGGTTAGCATAGATAATATTCAAAAAATGGTCGCTGAGTATTATAAAATAAGAATGGCTGACCTGTTGTCGGCGAAACGAACTCGGTCTATAGCGAGGCCTCGGCAAATAGCGATGGCCCTTTCAAAAGAGCTAACGACGTGTAGTTTGCCTGAAATAGGAGGGCAGTTTGGAGGTAGGGACCACACAACTGTTTTGCATGCGACCAGAAAAATAAAAGAATTAAGAGAGTCGGATCAAAAAACAGATGAGGATTACAAAAACTTATTGAGAACGCTGTCTTACTAAGGACTATTTGCGTTAAATTTAAACCAACCTGCATAACTAAATATGAAGTTAAAAATAAATAAAACTGATTTACTCGAGCCTTTATCAAAAGTTTTCGGCGTTATTGAAAGGCGACAAACGCTACCTATATTGTCAAATGTTTATATGTCGATAGCGGGAGGTCGGCTAAAATTATCGGGCACAGATCTAGAGGTTCAGGTGTCGGCAGAAGCGTCGATAAGTTCTCAGGAAAACTATAAAACCACGATCCCTGCAAGGAAGCTCTTGGATATTTGCCGCTCCTTACCCGATGAAGCAGAGCTCACCATGGACTTTGACGAAGATAAGGTTGTTATAAAGTCCGGTAAAAGTCGTTTTAACTTAAGGGTGCTCTCCGCCGATGATTACCCGTTGTTTGATGAATCTAATTATATTAATGAAGTAACCGTTAATAGTGCTGTGTTAACTAAAGCGTTTAGCAAGACGGTTTTTTGTATGGCGCAACAAGATGTTCGTTATTATTTAAATGGCCTGATGTTTGAAATTCTAGATAACAAGTTGTTAACGGTAGCCTCTGACGGCCATCGTTTAGCGCTGTCTAAAAACAACATTGGTGCGGATGTTGAGTCAATTAATCAAGTCATTATCCCTAGGAAGGCCGCGCAAGAAGTGTTGAGATTAATTGAAAAACACCAAGACTCAGTTTTTATTAAGGTTGCTAAAAACAACATAAAATTCACCTTAGGTGATGTTCAGCTTAATGCAAAACTGATTGATGGGCGCTTTCCTGACTTTAAAAACGTGGTACCGGAAGAAAGTAAGCATAGTTTTAATATAGATAAACAAGGATTTAAAGCGGCTTTACTTCGAGTCTCTATTTTATCTAATGAAAAGTACAAGGGCATCCGCCTCGATTTATCTAATCAAGGAATGACCATTAATGCAAACAACCCCGAGCAGGACGAGGCTGAGGAAGAGGTGTTAATTGATTATACGGGTGACGAAATGAGTATGGGTTTCAACTCTAGTTATTTAATGGATGCGCTTAATGTCATAGAGTCGGACAACGTTAAGGTTTCTTTTACAGATACAAATAGCAGTTGCTTGCTCGAAAATCCCGAAGACGACAGCAGTCGCTTTGTTATTATGCCAATGCGAATATAAACACACGCTTGAGTTGTAATAATGTCTTTATCTGAGCTCCGCATTAAAGATGTTAGGAATATCGTAAGCGCACACTTGTTACCCTCTTCACGGCTTAATGTTCTTGTTGGGGCCAATGGCAGTGGAAAAACCAGTTTTTTAGAAGCCATATATTTGCTCAGCAGGGCTCGCTCTTTCCGTACACATAATATCAAAAAGGTTATTAATAACGAGACAAGCAGCCTGCTTGTTTTTGCAAAACTGGACCACACAGACGCTAATAACCACATAGCTATAAAAAAAGACCCTCAAGAAACGACCATCCGAATTAATGGAAAAACCGAAAAAAAGTCTTCAGAGCTAAATAGGTTTTTTCATGCCCACTTAATTCGACCCGAGTCTCAGGCCTTATTGGAAAGCGGCTCGTCATTACGTCGCTCTTTTGTTGATTGGGGGGTGTTTCACGTGGAACATGAGTTTTTAGATGCCTCAAAAAAATACAACCACACGCTTAAACAAAGGAATAAACTACTTAAATCTAAGCGGCTTGATACCTTAGATGTATGGAGTGATAAGCTGGTCGAATACGGTATAATAATCAGCAATCACAGGGAGCGTTATGTTTCGGAGCTTGAGTCGGCGATGCGCCTTATATCATCAGGCCTGCTCGGCGAGGTGATGGTTAGTATTGAGTACGTTAAAGGATGGGATAAGGGGTTGTCCTATGAGCAGGCCTTGACAAAATCGTTTGCGCGTGACGCCCAATATGGTTATACCACGGTAGGACAACACAAATCTGATATTCGCGTGTTGGTTGACGGTCGGCTTGCCCAAGACCATTTGTCTAGAGGGCAAATGAAGCTGTTGATTATAGCCTTGTACTTGGCGCAAATAAAAATGATGCGAGACCAAGGAAATAAGTCGATTTGTGTGTTGATGGATGATTTGGCGTCAGAGTTAGACGCTGTGAATTTTAAGAAAGTTATGTTGTTTCTTGTGGGTTTAGGTATTCAGGTTTTTGTAACAACGACCGATGAGGCGCCATTTTTAGAGTATATAAACCACAAGGATTCAAAGGTGTTTCACGTGAAACACGGCCGAGTAATTAAAGGGGATGATGAGTGAGCACAGAAGATAAAAAAGAACCAACCTATGATTCTTCAAATATCCAGGTCTTAAAGGGGCTTGATGCGGTACGTAAGCGACCAGGTATGTACATTGGTGATACGGATGATGGTTCGGGCTTGCATCATATGGTGTTTGAAGCGGTTGACAACTCAATCGACGAAGCGTTGGCGGGGCACTGTACAGAGGTGGGGGTTATTATTCATGACGATAACTCCGTTACCATCACCGATGATGGTCGAGGTATACCGGTTGATATTCATCCTGAGGAAGGCCGCTCAGCCGCAGAAGTTATAATGACGGTGCTGCATGCTGGGGGTAAGTTTAATGACAACGCATACAAGGTGTCAGGCGGCTTACACGGCGTTGGGGTGTCGGTTGTTAATGCCTTGTCTGACGAGCTTGAGCTAACCATTAAGCGTGAAGGGCATGTTCACTACCAGAAATATAAAAATGGTGAGCCAGTTGAGGCGTTAAAAATAATAGGGGATAGCGATAAAACGGGCACCAGCGTACGGTTTAAACCGAGTGCCAATACCTTTACTAATATTGAATTCCACTTTGAGCTATTAGCTAAACGCTTACGCGAACTGTCTTTTTTAAACTCAGGGGTTCGGATTCGTTTGTCGGATGAGAGAACAGCTAACGAAGAGGTGTTCCAATACGAGGGCGGCATTAGAGCGTTTGTTAGCCACCTTAATAAAAATAAATCACCTATTCACGAAAAGATTGTTTATATCAATGTTAATAAAAATGATGTAAATGTTGAAATTGCGCTGCAATGGAATGATTCTTATCAAGAGAATATTTTTTGTTATACCAATAATATCCCACAGCGAGATGGCGGTAGTCACTTAGCTGGTTTTCGTTCAGGCTTAACGCGAACGCTGAATCAGTTTATAGATAACCACGGTTTAGCTAAAAAACAAAAAGCAGCAACGTCTGGAGATGATGCGCGAGAAGGATTAACTGCGGTGTTGTCAGTTAAAGTGCCCGACCCCAAGTTTTCTTCACAAACCAAAGATAAATTGGTGTCATCCGAGGTTAAGCCTATTGTTGAATCCTCTCTGTCAGAGTTTTTGAATGAGTTTTTATTAGAAAACCCATCCGAAGCGAAAGAGATTGCCAATAAAATGTTAGAGGCCGCCCGGGCAAGGGATGCAGCAAGAAAAGCACGTGAGATGACGCGACGCAAATCAGCATTAGATATCGCGGGCTTACCTGGAAAACTAGCCGACTGCCAAGAAAAAGACCCGGCATTATCTGAAATATTCCTAGTGGAGGGTGATTCTGCTGGTGGATCAGCCAAGCAGGGGCGCGACAGGCGCACCCAGGCGATATTACCCCTTAAAGGTAAAATATTGAACGTAGAAAAGGCGCGGTTTGATAAAATGATCTCATCCGATGAGGTGGGAACCCTCATTACTGCGCTGGGTTGCGGTATTGGTAAAGAAGAATATAAACCAGAAAACCTTCGCTACCATAAAATAATTATTATGACGGATGCTGACGTTGATGGGTCACATATCCGCACCTTGCTGCTTACTTTTTTCTATCGGCAAATGCCTGAGTTGGTTGAAAATGGCAATATTTATATTGCACAGCCACCGTTATATAAAGTTAAAAAAGGTAAACAAGAGCATTATGTAAAAGACGACAACGAGCTTAATAACTACCTGTTGCAATTAAGCTTACAAAAAGCCAGTTTAATGGTTAACGATAGTAGTCCAGTGATTGCGGGTATGGCGCTAGAACAACTTGCAAAAGAACACCTGCAAATAGAAGGCATGATTACAAGATTATCTGGCCGTTATGATGAGTTGGTTCTTAATAAATTATTGGTCTCAGCTGAACTATTGCCTGAAGCAAAGCAGCAAGAGATTGAAGTGTGGTTAAGCAAGTTAGAAGCTGATTTAAATGCAGTAGATACTAGCCCAACGACATATAAATTATCCGTTGCCTATGATGAAGAGGGTAAATGGACCATTACCTGCTCAACTGTATCGCATGGGGTTGAAAAGGAGTTTGAAATGACCTCGTTATTTTTCAAGTCATCGGAATATAAAAAGCTCGTTCACTTTGGTAAAACGGTCAGTGATTTGTTTGAAGAGGGTACGTCATTATTGATTGGCGATAAAACTATTGAGGTGTTTAGCTTTAAGGAAGCCTTTGGCTTGTTAATGAAAGAGGCTCGGAAAGGGCAGCAGATACAGCGCTATAAAGGCTTGGGTGAAATGAACCCAGAACAGTTATGGGAAACGACTTTAGATGCCGACAATAGACGATTGCTGCAAGTAAGGATTGAAGATGTTATTGGCGCAGACGAAGTGTTTACCACGCTAATGGGCGACGAGGTTGAACCAAGACGCCAATTTATTGAAAAAAATGCGCTTGAGGTTTCCAACCTAGACGTATAACGATAGGTTTTGTTGTGTCTCATTCAATTTGAATCAT
>JAGPVU010000001.1 GCA_018066825.1 Cycloclasticus sp. | reverse complement strand
ACCTTTTCTCCTTCCCCGTTGTTATTAATTAGCGTTAAATGATATATCATATTACCCCTTAGTGACTAGCTTTTTACCTCTATGAAAAACGACCTTTACCCTGTTATTTTTATTCCGCACGGGGGTGGCCCCTGTTTTTTTATGGATTGGACCCGTGGACCTGCTGACACTTGGGATAAAATGGCTAGTTGGTTAGAAAATTTCTCGCGTAGCCTGCCACAAAAGCCGCGTGCAATCGTGATTTTTTCGGCTCACTGGGAAACCGATATTATCCGTATCAATAGCCACCCAAACCCCGCTTTACTTTATGATTATTACGGTTTCCCCGAGCACACGTACCAATTAAGCTACCCTGCGCCCGGCTCGCCAGCATTAGCAGAAAGAATAAAAAACCTGTTTTCAGCGGCCAATATAACCAGCGAACTAGACCCCGAACACGGCTTTGACCACGGTACGTTTGTACCACTCAAACTCATGTTTCCTGACGCCGACATCCCCGTTGTTCAAGTCTCATTACAGGCTGGCCTAGACCCCGAATTTCATTTACAAATGGGTGCTGCACTCAACTCTCTTAGGGAAGACAATATCTTATTATTAGGCAGTGGAATGAGCTTTCACAATATGCAAATACTGATGCAAGGCCACGACCCACAAAACCATTCCGAACAGTTTAATCAATGGCTTAACGAGTCCTGCATGGCTGCTCCCAGAGAAAGAAATCAGCGCTTATCAACATGGCAAGCCGCTCCGTCTGCACAGGCCTGTCACCCACGTGAGGAACACTTACTTCCGCTAATGGTCATCGCAGGTTCAGCCCACGATGAGGTCGGCAAAAACGTATTCACAGACAAGGTGATGGGTGCTACTGTATCTGCCTATCAATTTGGTTAATCGACCAAGGACAAACTCATGAGTAAACTATTGTACATTCAGGCCTCACCGCGGGGTGCACGTTCAAGCTCTAGCGACGTCGCTGAGCATTATATCGATGCCTTTAAATCAGCCTCCACAGACAATTCGGTAACGACGTTAAATGTATGGCACATGGATTTGCCCGAATTTGACGCTGAGCGCCTTAATGCCAAATACAGTTTTTTGCATGGCCAAAACCCGACTGACGCTGAAGCCGCGGCTTGGCAACAAATCGCTAGCATTGCGGAACACTTTAAAAGCGCTGACCAATACTTAATCAGCACGCCCATGTGGAATTTTTCTATCCCCTACAAGCTCAAACACTTTATTGATGTGATCACCCAACCCGAACTGACGTTCAGCTTTTCACCTGACACCGGCTTCCAAGGTTTAGTCACCGGTAAACCGGTGACCGCCATTTATTCACGCGGCGGTGAATATGATAATGAGGCGGCAAGCGGCATGGATTTCCAAAAACCCTATCTAGAAATGGTGCTAGGTTTTATTGGATTTAAAGACATCAACAGCATTATTATCGAACCCACCTTGGCCGACCCTGCGACCTTTTCAGCGGCTATGGATAAGGCCAGTGCCACTGCTGCTCGTTTGGGGGGGAACCACTAATGGATCTGCAACTGAACGATAAAGTGGCCTTTGTTTCGGGCTCGAGCCAAGGCATCGGTTTTGCCATAGCCAACACCCTTGCCGCTGAAGGCGCCCACGTCATTATTAACGGCCGCAATGATGCAAAACTGCGTATCGCAAAAGATAAAATTTTAGCCCAGCACCCACGCGCCAAGGTCAGTGCTTTTTGTGCCGACCTGTGCCAGGCCAAAGCCACCGAAGAACTGGTCACGCAATACCCAAACGTCGATATTTTAGTCAACTCGCTGGGTATTTTTGAGCCTAAAGACTTTCTTGATATCCCTGACGAGGATTGGCAACGATTTTTTAACGTCAACGTACTCACTGGCGTGAGACTGTCCCGTGCTTACTTACCTGCTATGCAGCAAAAAAACTGGGGCCGCATTCTGTTCATCAGCAGCGAAAGCGCCTTGCAAATACCCCTAGAAATGATTCACTACGGCACCACCAAAACGGCCCAACTCGCTGTGTCTCGTGGATTGGCTGAAGCCTGTGCAGGTACCGGCATTACCGTTAACTCAGTACTGCCTGGGCCGACCAAATCAGAAGGCGTGGTGGATTTCGTCAACCAAATAAGCGACGGTCAGGACTTTGAAGCGTTTGAAAAAGAGTTCTTCCAATCGATCAGACCCTCATCGCTGATCAAGCGCTTCGCCGACACACAGGAAGTCGCCAATATGGTGGTGTATTTATGTAGCCCGTTAGCCTCGGCGACTACCGGAGCCGCCGTGCGGGTAGATGGCGGTGTGGTAAAAACTTGTGTTTAAAAGTCATTCCCTTAGGCTTTAATCTAAATAAAAGCAGTAGTTATAACAAACTGTTTCAGGAACATCACCAGAGGCTATTGCTTTCCTTACCGGCTATACTCTAAGAAATACTTTTGGTATTGCTGGGTTATAGCTTTAGGGACTGATGAGGTAAAGCTGGCTTATGTTAAGGTTTTCAAAGAGATGATTTAGTTGCAACTAAAATAAACGACGGGGGATATCAAAGTGCCCGACTTATTTAATGAAAAATCTAAAGATTGGGATGCTAATGATAGGGTCAAAAGCATTTCCTCAGCTGTCGGCTCGACCGTGATAGAGCACGTTCCTTTGCACGCCCAAA
>JAGPVU010000178.1 GCA_018066825.1 Cycloclasticus sp. | reverse complement strand
GTATATGCTGCCCAAAGGTTTGGAAAGATATCAGAAAGGCTTTGTTTTTATTGATTGAGCGTATAAACAGATTGTGATCCGCACCAATCACCCAACGGGCCACTTCAGATTCTGAGAACAGGCGTGGTTTTAAGGTGTTAGCAAACTCCTCACCTGTAGTCCAAGCTGCTTCTACACGGAATGCTGTTTTAAGCGGGTCTGAATAATAATCCAATGAACCACCGACCAAAAATACCCTTGGAAAATGCATATCAAATGAAATCAGGTATGGAAAAACCTCACTTTCAACAGGCCCGGTAAACGGATTGTCTGATGGAATACCGCCACGCAAGGAGGGTAATTGCGAACGCGTATAAAATGCATTTAATGAAAACCCAACATCGCCCAATACCCCTTCAAACTTAGCGCCAAACTGGGTGTTATCGAGAGACCACTCAGGTAACTCAACATCACGTATACCTAGAACACCCGGACCAAAGTTTGTGGCAATCGCTCCACCGGCAAAATTCGATACTGTACAACCATTTTCCCAACAGTTATTGAGCCCACGGAATAGTGACCCCGCATCCAAAATTTGGTTGGGCGTACCTGCCTGCCCTAATTTGCTCGGGCGGAACTTATCAAACACCCACACAAACTGCAGATTCATATCATCGAACAAATTATTTGCGCCAAATTGCCACTCTGCGGTCGCCATCCATAACGGAATACGAATATCCTCTAATTCATCATAGATATTGTTACGTGAGTAATCGACTGGATTAATAATATCCAAAACACGGAATAAATCGGTACGACCCCATACTTCTTGTTTTTTACCCACACTCAGGTTAAACGTAGTGCCGCTATCCATATCGATCGTCGCGTTAACGTATAACTCACGAATAAAGTCCCAGCGGTCATTAAAATCTGTATAACGTAAATCGTCTAAATCGTCGTCCATGTAATTACTTAAACAACCCCGTGAGTCTTTATCACAAGGGCGCACAGGCACCCCAAAGGTTACACCGCCATCGGCATCATGTAGTTGCTCGCCTAAAACAATCAAACCGCTATTATTTAAACCCGAAGCGCTGATTGGTGCTGCAAGTGGTATACCCCCGCCCAAAGGTACTTCACTTGGCAAAACAGCTGTGCTATTTAACGTGATCGCACCTCCGGCACCATCACCGTATTCATCGGAATTTAGGTCATATACGCCATCATAAGTCGCACGAAAGGTGCCGTTGATGCTGACTTCGCTAAACGCACCGATATTACCAAGTATTTTTGTGCCTTCTAGTTGCAGAGTATTACGGAATTTAGATAAGCCAACGTCGTTACGTATATAGGTGGCATTTTCGACAAAACCACTAATTTCTAGCGAATCGTCCCCCGTATCAATCCCAGCGAGTACTTGCTGCGGTACCATTAAAGCCATCAGCCCTGCAAACGCAAAAGCGACCGATAATGGCTTGGTATACCATTTATTATTTTTCATACAATCTCCTCTCCCTTTAGTTAAATACATAATCTATACCGTCATACTCTGGTATAAAAAAACTTACATCACGTTGCTTTTTATCCCGCTCCATACAAAATAAGCAACAACCTTGCATGGTATAAAATTAATAAAAACAGTGGCTTAGATAATAAATAAATGTACTATTTCTCCTGAATAAATTTAGGCTTAAAGGTCATGACCCAAGCCGGCACCAAAAACATTGCCGCTAGCGCATTCAGTAACAGCATGACAATTAGCAGCATCGCCGCATCGGCTTGGAAGCGCATGGTGGATAATAAAACCCACATAATCACGCCGGCAATTAATGAGAAAGCAGTAAAGCCAATCGCGACTCCAGTGGTATTGATAGCAATTTTAATCGCCTCTTCAAAGCTCCCTACTTTGGCGTATTGTTCTTTGATTTTATCCATAATATAAATCGAGTAATCGACCCCGATGCCGATGCCGGCAGCCAGAATAGGTACCGTATTTACATTAATACCCAGGCCAACGATACCCATATAGGCGTAGGTTAGCGTGGTTGCAAAGCCCATCGCCAGTAACATCAACCAACCCGCGTGCAATGACCAATAGAACATCGTTACAAACGCTAAAATCAATAAAAACACCAAGGGGATAACGATGATGTTTGTTTGGTAAGACGCCTCATTAACCGCTGCGGTCACGCCAATCAAACCGCCCGCTAATTTAAGCGACAGGCCTTCGACTTGTGCGGCACTACTAGCCGTCCATTGTTTAACCATATGGATAGCACGGCGAATCGTTTCACCCTTATGGTCTTTATAATAAAAAACCATATTGGCATTTTGTTCATCGGGGTCAATAAACTCTAACAAAGCGCCCGGGATTGGGCTGGACATCATATAGGCGAACATCAAGCCGCCGGACTCAAATTCATCTTTAGGGTAGACAAGCCAACGCGGATCATCGTTATGAATAATTCGGTTCACCTGCGTTAATAAATCTGGCAGGCCCTTAGTGCCACCCAGCTCAGGGTCTAACATCATATGATTTTGAAAGTCTGCTAACGCTTTTATTGCAGCTGGGTCTTTCAGGCCGTGCGGTTTATCCGAGTGCGCCAAAATAAACATTTCTTCGGAGCCGGGAAAAGCCTCGTTGATCGCCTTGGACGACCTATTGTAATCATGGTCTGGGTATAACAACGGCGAGCCTGCTTCAGACTCACCAATTTGTACTTTAGAACTTAAATACCCACCACCGATAACCAGCACTAAGGAGACAACTAAGGTGCTAATAGCCCCTCTGCGGGTACATGATATTTTAGACACCACCGGAAATATTTTTTGTAGTAATCGATGCTCTGTTTTTTTAGATGCCCGTTGTGGCAAAATCTCCAACAACACGGGTAATAAAATTAATACGGTAACAATCACGCTAGCCGCCCATAGTGACGCATAAATAGCCAGTTTGTCGTTTATCGGCACCGAGCCCAATGAAATCAATAACAAACCAATGGCATCTGAAATAACACCTAAGGATCCCGGTCTAAATAAGCCCTCAAACGTATTTCTTGCGGCTAGTTGCTTATCACCGCTTTCAGCCAGTTCGGTATAAAACCGCTCAACAATTTGAACCCCGTGTGACATCGCTCGGGCCGATACCAAAAATGGCACCACCAGCATTAAAGGGTCGAGGTTATAGCTCAACAAAGACAACATCCCCAGACCCCAGGTCGTGGTCAGTAAAATGCCGACAAACGGTAATAACAGGCCATAAAACTTTCTAAAATACGCCACCAATAAAATAAGTAGGATGGCGAGTGTATAGCCAAAAATTTGGATCACTTCACTTACGTAACTGGTGACCCAGCCCACCAAAACTGGCTGGCCACTGGCATATACCGTTAACCCTTCAGCTTTTTCCTCTTCTCGGAGTTTGCTTAACGCTGTAAAGACTTCTTCATAATTTAAGTCGCCTTCGTTGAGCGTACCTTTGATAAGGGCCGATTTTAGATCCGGCGAGATCAATAAGCCGTACACGCGTGGATTAGAGACCACTTGGTTTTGCATCACCTTGAGTTCTTGCTCGGTATAGTGATCTTGCAAGGGGTCGTAATAAGGGGCTGACTTCATCGTGCCGTACTCATTTAGCCACACACGACGCGTATTTCTATGCGTTAAACTATTCACCAAGTTATGGTTAACCGCAGGTAGTGCATCCACTTTATCGGTGATCCGCTTGATTCGTTTCAACACATCATTGGTAAAAACAGTCCCTTCATGAACCTGTATCGCAACGATGACAGTATTCGCCCCACCAAACGTTTCAGTCAGGGTATTATGCGTTTGGATATAGGGGTGTTCTTGAGGCAGTAGGTCAGCAAAATTCGATACCATTTTGACCGCTGGAATTTGCATCGCAAAAAACACACTGATGGCTAAAATAATGACGACCGTTACTTTAGGGTGAGCAAAGACTAAGCGATCTATTTTTTTAAGTTGATTCGTTAAAGCACCCACCCTACGCTCCCTGATCTGGCTTGATAGCGACTAACAGTCCCGAGCCGTTATTAATTAACGACTGAAGTGTGCCTGCACCACCACCTAATAAAATTTTATTACCCTTTATTGGCGCCAACGCGCGAAGGTAAAAACGTGTAGAAACCGCGTTTGATCGAAGCCACTTAACATCCCCATCACTAGTTGAACGCCTTTCTAAAAAGGTACCAAAACCACCCACCGCATAGACGCCTAGGCCATCAGCCAATAAACCAAATATAGGCGCTTCAGAACCGGTTTCTTCTTTAGCCCAAGAAATTCCACCGTCCGCGGTGTGAAAAATTACACCGCTAGAACCGCCTACCCAGCCAGTTTGGCTATCCAAAAAACTCACTGCCATGGGGTAAAATTCATCCGCAATCGCTTGCTCATTAGCAAGCCAGTTCTCACCGCCGTCTTGCGTCTTATATACACTACCAAACTCACCGATAGCCAGTCCGTTTAGCGGGTCGAAAAAATTAACATAGGTGAAAATCAAGTCCTCATCCAGTGACGTCTGCTGCCACGTTTTTCCTTGATCAGCACTGTTTAATAAGGTACTAAAGCTCGCCGCTACCCATAGGCGATTATCAGAACCACAACTAATATATTGCGGCGATTCTTCTGTACCTAGGTTATGTATTTGCCAGCTTTGTCCGCTATCAGTCGACACCCATGCTTGCTTTTCAGCTGACACCGCTACTTGTGTTTTATCAGGACACAACGCCACACCAATAAACGTAGGAAGGCCATTAGGTACTGTGCGTCGCCATGTCAAACCTGCATCAGACGAGTTCAACAAAAACCCTACACCAACGACCACGACCTCTTCACCTAATGAGGCAGCAGACTGAATACGATCCGTACGTCTAACAGGGTTCGCACTTTCTTTTGCCACGCCGTCTAGCATTAATGGCGCCTCACAAGACGCCAACATACCCCAACACAACAATACCCATGCCACACGAAAACCCATTGATTCCCCTTATTATAAAGACCTATCTATCCCCTAAAGCATTTAGCGTGCCAAAAGGAATAAGGTTAGGTTTTTCTTATATAAGCTCATTAAATATACGCTTTTGCGCAACCTTCGTGCTAACTACACTTTCCTAGACTTTATAGATTAAATCGTCTAGTTTTTATCAAATGATAAAATTATCAAAAAAATTAATCCGGAGAGCAGAATGAAAGCAGCTATTTACTATGGTCCCGAAGATATTCGTTGCGGCGAGAAAGCTGACCCAAGCATTAACGAGCCCCATCAAATTTTAGTAGAAGTGGGCGCTACCTCTATTTGTGGATCAGACCTTCATTTATACCGCGGTGCGTTGGACTCCTTTATGCAGCGCGGCCATTCACAAACCGGCCATGAGCTGATTGGTCGCGTTAGTGGTGTGGGAAAGGGTGTTGGTAAATTTAAAGTGGGCGACCGCGTTTCTATGGCGTACTCATGCTCTTGTGGCGAATGCTATATGTGTGAAGTAGGGCAAACGGCACACTGCGAAACAACGCAAAAAGCCGTGTATGGCTTTGGTATACCTTTTGGAGACCTAAATGGCACGCATACCGAGGCATTGATTTTGCCACATGCTGATGGCCATGTGATTAAAGTGCCTGATGCCATTGATGACGCCTCTGCCTTATCACTTTCATGCAGCTTACCGTCGGCCATTATTGCGAATAAACTCGCCGATATTCAACCCGGTGAAAATGTCGCCATTATTGGCTGTGGGCCCACTGGCCTTTTGACCACTGATATTGCCTTAGGCAAGTCAGCAGGCCATGTCGTGTGTATTGACACACTCGATTATCGCCTTGATGTCGTGGCCAGAAAAGGTGCCGCTACCGTCAATTCAAACAGAGAGGAGTGGAAAGAAAAAGCACTCGCATTCACCTCTGGCCGTGGGTTTGATAAGGTGATAGAAGTGGTCGGCTACCCTGAAACGCTACAAATGAGTTTAGATATTATCCGCCCCGGCGGCACCATCGCTGCCATCGGTGTATTTTGTGATACAGAGTTTAACTTGGTACTCGCCGATGTTTTCTTACGCGACATCAGCCTACACATGAATGGCTTTGCTAACGTGCAGCCATCTATGTGGGAAGGCCTCCGTTTAATGGAACGCGGCGTGATTAACCCTGCCGAATATTTTTCTCATAACTATAGCTTAGATAATATCGACCAAGCCTTTAAGACCTTTTATCAAAAGTCTGATCAGGCGCTAAAGATGCTTATTCGCCCTTAAACACAAACATAAAAAAGCCCCTGTATGCAGGGGCTTTCGCATCTAACTAGCCAGCAAATTATGCTTGCGGCGCGTACTTTGAATGATCAAAGTTTTTATGCGACTCTATATTAGCAGGCTCTAAACCAAAAGCCGTTTGCACACTAATATCTTGCGCATTGATTTCATCGTATTTCAAATACCACACTTTATGCATTTTATAAAAAGGGATTTCGGGGTAAAGGTGATGAATTAAGTGATAATTTTGGTACACCAATAATGGCGTCAACAACCATTCCCAACCCATGCGCATGGTGGTCGCCATATACTTATCTTCGGTTTGGGCTACCGTTGCTGGCTGATGCGGCAAAATCACAAACACTACC
>JAGPVU010000169.1 GCA_018066825.1 Cycloclasticus sp. | reverse complement strand
CGGTCAAAATACTTTGCCCCGTTAAAGGATCAATAAACTCTTTTAACTTACTCTCTATGTCGGTTACAGACAAATCACCCATGTTCGCTCCAATACGGCTTTACTAAAACGAGCCATTTTATACGTTTCTTATGGGCTTGGGTTAACTTTAGCCTCGCGTTTAGCCGGCTACTTAAAAATATAGCACAGCACCATCTCGGTGTTATTAAATGGTATTGATTGCCTGCTTTTAGTGCCATCAAGATTCGTTTTTTCAACAGCAATCAATGAGGAGTACTCGATGACCATCATAAAAAATACGCGTTTAAAGCTCTCTCTGCCATGTTCGTATTCTCAGTATCGGCCTGCACGCCTGAAGTAGGTAGTGAACAATGGTGTACGGATATGAAAGAAAAGCGAAAAGCAGATTGGAGCGCTAATCAAATAACCAACTTTGCCAAAAATTTTATTTTCAACTAAAACCCCGTTATAATAACTATCTAGCCAACTGGCCTTTCATTTCGTGAGCTGTATCATAAACTCAATCACGCCATTCATTTAAACTTGCCCTAAGATTTAACCCCTGCAACTTCCTTATATCGCATCACACGATGCGGTATAAGCTCGACTATATTTAATATACAACTTCATGGCCTTTTTTAAAAAGCAACTTAGATGGATCTTTCGCCTGGACACCGGCTTATTGTTCATTTCACTGTTACTTCTAACGATACATACAACCCGAAACGGAGAGCTTTCCTCATTTCTTTTGCCTGAAGGTATCTATCAATATAACCTTTCCATGTCTTTTGATGCTGAGGGTGATATTGGCATATCGACATACTTGCCCGACAATAGCGATCGCGTAGAAATTATCGACGAAAAGCTTATCTCCCGCGATATGGACGTAGAGTACAGAATTGGCACTGATGGACGTTACGCCCAGTGGAGCGGCAACTCAGTTAGTAAAACAATTTTTTACCGCGCCTTAGTATCCTTACAAGGCGTTCGTTTTGATATATCTAAAAACCTGGAGATACCAAAAGAATACGCTGACGAATTAACAGTCTACTTAAAAGAGACCTCGGCAGTACCCGTCAATCACGCCGAAATAAAAGCATTATGGGCGCAAATAAAGCCCAATGACACGAGTAGCACTTATGACGTACTTCATGCCATTTATAACTACTCGCATCATAAAATCAAACCATTACCGTTTAAAGGCTTCACCGACTCCCTAACCGCCTTACGTTTAGGCGTGGCCAGCTGCAATGGAAAAAGCCGCTTATTTGCCAGCCTTGCACGCTTGAATAATTTACCCGCTCGACTAGTGGGGGGCGTTATCTTAAACGGTGAAAAGAAAAAAACCTCTCACCAATGGATTGAGATTTACATAGAAGACCACTGGGTTCCCTTTGACCCAACAAATGGACATTTTGCTAGTCTGCCGCGTCATTATGTAGGGCTCTATCGAGGTGACCATTCGATGTTCAAACGCACGACGAATATAAATTTTGACTACGCGTTCAATTCTAAAGAAATTAAAATAGCACCCGCCTTATATCGTGACACTGCTACACCCGAAAGCTTCATACCTAATGCAGCTACGTTAATGAAGGAATTGGGTTTGCCGCTACAAACCACCTATATCTTTTTATTATTCCCCATGTGTACGCTGCTAATAACTTTCCTTAGAAATATAGTAGGCGTAAAAACATTTGGTATTTTCATGCCCATGCTAATCGCTGCGGCGAGCGTTTACACCGGTTTTTTTGTCGGCCTTTTGGGCTTTTCTATGGTATTGCTATTGGCTTTTATTAGTCACGCCGTATTAGGTAAATTTAATATCCTGAAAATACCGAGGCTCGCATCCATTATCACTATCACGACTATCGTTTCTTTAATCGGCGTATCGAATATAGCCATATCGCAGAATATCGAGTTTGGGCTATTAGCATTATTTCCTGTGGTCATTATCAGTTTTGCTGTCGACCGTATTCACCAAATGGCCAACGAAAGTAATTGGCACGACCTACTTTACAGTGCGGCAGGCACTCTATTAACCCTTTCCCTTTGCTACCTGGTCTTTAGTTCTTTTCTACTTCAAGGTATTTTTTCCCTGTATCCCGAACTGTTACTGACTGTTCTTGCCCTACAGCTTTTCATTGGTAGTTGGTCCGGCATGCGTATCTCTGAAATTATTCGATTCAGGCACTTAATGGGCCATCAAAAAAACCAGGTTCTCAGCATTAATGGACGTAATAGGGACTTAATATATAAGCACAATACTGAAACACTCTTACAGTTGGCCACCAACAAATTAGAAACAAAAAAATGTTTGACTCAATCCGGCGTTCCTTGCCCAAGCACGCTCTCGAGTTGCCACTCGTATAGTGAGGTCGATACGTTTCTGGCTAGTATGAGCGGACAACAAGACTTTGTCATCAAACCAAACAAAGGCGCCCGAGGCAGTGGAATACTCCTACTCGCCGAAAAGAAAGACAATGGATTTTTAAGTACTTCTAGAAAATTCTGGCCCAAGCCCGCTATTAAGCAGCACGTAGAAGAAATTCTTTCGGGCAGCTTTTCACAAAATGGTGATGAAGACGACGCCTATATTGAACCCATGATTAAACAGCACCAATCACTCAAATCAATCGCACCGTTAGGTTTATGTGATATTCGCTTAATCATCTGCAATGGCCAATTAATCAGCGCCATGCTCCGTGTTCCAACACTCAAGTCCAAGGGCAAGGCAAATATTCATCTTGGGGCGATTGGGGTGTCGGTAGATTTAGAAACCGGCTTAACAGGTCGCAGCTTGCTTTATGGTAAAGAGATACAAAAACACCCCGATAGCGGCAAACTGTTGGGGCTTGTTCAATTACCCTTTTGGCCAGAAATAAATGATATTGCTATACAGTGTTATATCTCTATTCCTCTCGGCTACATGGGCGTCGATATTTGTCTTGATGAAAACGTAGGGCCCCTGGTGTTAGAAGTCAATGGACGCCCTGGCCTTGAAATACAAAACATCAATAAAGAAGGCATCCACGACGTCGCCTTAGGAGCCTTTTAAATGTTCCGATCACGATTTTTTCAAACTGGAATCCCGTATCTGGGGCTAGCTTTATTATTCGTCGCCGCCATTATTTATACTGAATTTTTTTTAGAAAGAGAAAATAGTGTTCCCCCAGTTATTAAAATCGCCCCATCAACAGACGAGGATTTCGAATCTGACAGCGATTTGGCAACACGCCAAGAATTACCTAACGAGCTAGTAGCTTCCCTTCTAAGTCAAATTTCATCAAACGGGCTTCAAATTAAAGAGCTACTAAGCGGCGCTGAAATCACAACGCTAAACCAACAAGAACGCGCCGGCATCATTGCAGAACTCGCTCAAGCCTTATCAACAGAACGAGACTTCGCTAATATTCAGATTTTGTTAACCGGCTTAACCTTAGACCAAAGGCTATTACATAACGTCCAGTTTACGTTTGCATATGCTTTGTCAAAAACAGGGCGTCACAAAGACTCTATTGAACAATATGAATTTTTTACCGCGGCAAACCCAAATGCTTATTCGGCATTACTAAACCAGGGTTTGCTGCAAAAAAAAATCGGTGCTCACGAAAAAGCTATTTTAATTTTTTCAACGGCCACCGACATATCGAGTGGCTTTAAAAAAGCGAAGTCCTTAGCCCATTTAGCGAGTACCGAGCACACCCTTTCTCGCTACGACGACGCCGTTAAACACTATAAAAAATCTATCGAATACCGCCCCGACAGCCCCGATACGTGGTCCCGACTGGGCAAAGCATTAATGGCCTCAGGCGAACAATATCAGCAGTCCATGAGCGCCTATGACAAAGCCATAGCGTTGGATCCGAAAAACTCCAGATTGTTACTGACTAGAGCTAACGCCCAACTAATTCATTACGATTACGTTAGCGTCACAAAGAACTTTAAAAAAACCACTCTATTATCTAAAAACGACATAAAAACCCATCGCTTACTCGCCTGGGCTTACCTGGAACAAGGCAAAAGAAATAACGCAAAAAAACATATTAATTATTTAATCCAGCATGAAACCTCTAGGTTAAAAAAAACCTATGCCGAATTCCTGCTTTTATACGCACAAGAACAATACAAGGAGCTTCTTTCAAGAATTAAGAAGATTAAATCCAAAACCGATGAATTGCGTTACTTAAAAGGGCTCGCCAACAGAAGGTCAGGGTATTATCAAAAAGCTCTTACGATTTTTGAAAAATTATCTAATAGCGAAGCATACAAGTGGCGTTCGCAGATTCAGTTGGCCAGGATAAAAAGATCCCGAAAACAATACCAACAAGCTATCGTTATGTTCCAAAAACTAATCCAACATAATAATGCGGCGGCATTTTTATCCTTTGAATTATCGCTAACGCATGAGAGCTTGTCACAAGCAGAATTGGCCCTCAAAGCCATTAATCATGCTATTACCCTTAACGATAAAAACAAAATCTACCTGCTCGCAAAAGCCCGATATCTACAGCTTCTAGCTAAGCCTAATGAAGCCATGAGAATCGTTAATCAACTTCTAGAAATAAGCCCCAACTACACCCGTGGTTTACGATACAAGGCCACGTTACAGCTTCAGATCAGCGACCCCATTAACGCCATTAAAACGTATGAAAAGATACTATCGCTCGAGCCATCCGACACCACCACACTCAAGCTACTGGCTACATTGCTGATAGATCGAGCTCAATATACACAAGCCCAAGGCCACTTATCAAAACTTCTTGACGAGCAATCCGATAATCTTGACGCGCGTTATTTACTGGCATCCGCCTACTACAAAAATAATCAATTCTCGCAGGCTCTTACAGAATTAAATAATATCTTAAAGTTAGACCATGCCCACAAACTTGCAATTGAACTGATAAAAACCATCAACCTTAAAACTATTAACTAAAACCATGGAAAACAAAAAGGAAACTATGAAATGAAAAAACATTTAATTTATGGCGCTATCATCGCCTCACTAACGAGTAATGCCTCTGCTATTACATTAAAAGCCGAAGTATCACCCGGCTACGACTCAAATCCTTACAAACTTTCCGACAGCCTTGATAATGGTGAAGCCTGGTTTGTTGACACGAATGTATTTATTAAACAAAAATTAGCTGACCTCACGCTCAGTGGCTCACTAAAAAATCGTGCGCATGAAGGCTCATTTAATAATGCTGATGTGTTTACTGGACAACTAAAAGCGCTGTACAAAAAAACATACTCCATTAGCGATAAAAAAGTCGTCTCAAGACTAGGTATACAGACGGGCTTTAAAGATAAAACATATGTCAGCCGGTCAACTGGTGCCATAGGTACATTTAGCGGTCAAAAAATTGAAGATCGTTATGATTATGATTATTGGAGGCTGTTAGGGTCTAGCTCAATACAGCTGAGTGATCAAGTTCGTACCGCTTTGGCCTTAACCTACAACAATAAAAGTTATGACGACCAGAATATTATGGGGATTAGCACGCTTGATTACGAACAAGCCAATTTGGTTAATACCTGGACCTTCAAGCACAATAGTGACGGCCGCTTCAAGCTTGATCTTGGCATTGGTGAGAGAGACTACGACAACAGACGGCAAAAAAGTAAAGCTGGCGCCTTAGTGGCAGGATCCGATCTGAAATATTTTTACCATAACGTCGAGCTATCCCATCGATATAAAATCACGCAAGACCTAAGAACCAATGTAGGCATAGAGTACGAGGAAAGAACCGACAATGGTTCGGGCTATTACGATACCGATAAAATCAAATACTCTGCAGATTTATTTTATACCGTCAATGATGGTTTAAAGGTCTTTGTTAAATCTAGTTACGAGGACTACGAATACGACAACTTATCCACAACGGATGAAAATGACGAAGACCTACCTGGCAAACAAGGTTACACAGTAAAGCTAGGACTTGAAAAAGACTTAAGCGAGCTAACAGACATGCCCGTTCTTGGCTTCGCTGGCATTCGACTCGATAACTATGACTCTAATGACCCTGTTTATGAATATGACCGCTATCAGGCATTTATGGGTATTAAAGTAAACTTCGAAAAGTAACTTATTTTTTACCATAAAGCGCAATGCCAAAGGCATTGCGCTTTTTTTTGTGTGGACTCTTTCCAATCACTGACTTAAAGCCTATCGCGCTTTAACAACGCGCCCTCCTATCACACAAGTTTTATGGGACAATACCCGCTTAAAATTATGATTAAATAACATTTTATTATGTTATTAATTTTATTTAAGTAACTAGCCGTCACACCAGCAATCTATGTCAAAAGAAACCAGAAAAATCCTTGTTACTAGTGCTTTGCCTTACGCCAATGGCCCGATCCATATTGGACACATGGTCGAATACATCCAAACCGATATTTGGGTGCGTTTTCAGAAGCAACGCGGGCACACTTGTCATTACGTTTGCGCCGATGATGCCCACGGCACGCCCATTATGCTTAGAGCCCAGCAAGAAGGCATTACACCCGAACAATTGATTGCAGACACCTGGACGCAGCACAACGCTGATTTCAGTGATTTTAACGTCGGCTTTGATAACTTTTACTCCACCCACACGGACGAAACACGCAGCTACGCC
>JAGPVU010000167.1 GCA_018066825.1 Cycloclasticus sp. | reverse complement strand
GCGCTACGTACTTTTTGACGAGATTTGTTGATGTCTAAGTTATTGTCACTAGTCTTTTTCTCCAACTTAGCAATGTCAGTTTTTAATACTGAAATTAGAGTGGTTTGGTCAGCTATTTCACCTTCTTGCGCGATAACTTTGTGAATAACTGAGTTATCTAAATTGTCACTTTTTCTTTTACGCTCAACGTTGCCTAAATCAGTATGTAACTGGCTTAGTAAATCTAGACCAAGCAAACTTTCTATACCTGTTCTAATTAATTCGGCACTGCGCTCAGGGTTTGCTAGGGTTTCAATTTTTTCACCATCAAAAAAGAAAAGTTCTGACAATGTTAATGGAATGAATTCATTAACAAAATCGTCCCAAAATTGGCTGATATGAGCATCTTCTTTACCATTACAATAAACCGTTACTTTGTCTTTTGATTCTGCAATATTGGTTTTCCAGCTCCGCACAACTCTAAACTCATTGCTATCAGTACCGGTAGTGTGACTAAAGGTTAATGATAATTCGACTATGTCATCTTTATCACTATGACGATTTTTAGTATTAGCTAAATAGGTGTGATAAGGCTCAGTTCCACGGTTAGAGCATTTGGCGTGTTTACCGTATAAAACTAACTGTAATGCATCTAAAAATGTGGTTTTACCACTGCCATTTAGGCCACCAAATAGGATAATTGGTTTGTTATCGTCAACATTTAAATTAACAATATGTTGACCTAAATAAACACCAAAGTTTTCAATTGTTAACTGCTTAATTATCATCATTAACCCCTTCAAAATCGATAATCATTGAGCTGTAGCCTTGCTCTTTAATAGATTTGGTTACCATAATGATTTTTTCATTGAGCTCAATTTTCTCGGTATCATCTAGATTAGAAGAATTGTTTAAATGTATTTGTAGGCGATGGCGTTCGCGCTCTAAGGCAAACTTTTTTGCCTCAAATAGGCTGTCAAACGCGCCTTTGTCTAAGCTGTTATCGAGTTCTTTTGCTAGGTTTGCACGGCGTAACTGGTTTTTATGTTTGTTAGCAATAGATATTACTGCACGCATTTGTTGGTAAAGTAACCCGTCTTCGTCACCTTGCTCTTTGCAATGTTGTTTAAGTTTTTCTAGTACATCTATATTCAAAATAGGGTGGTGCGCCCGTTTCTTACCTGGGTAGTCTGTTTTGAATATGTCTTGGTAAATTTTAGGTAGGTTATCTTCAGCCTCGTGTTTTTCTTCGAGCCAGATACGACGAATTTCTTCAAGATCTTCTAAGGGTAATAACTCTAAATTCTTAACTTCTGGTGGTCCTAATTGCTGTACGGCAATTTGTGCTTCAAGTACTTTTGTTAGTAAGTGCTCTCTAAATCTTTGAATGTAAGGTCCTGGCACTAGGTCCGCACCATGTTTAGAAATATGCACGGTTAAACGACCATTCATTCTTCTAAAGTCACGATTAGCTTTATCACGAGTTAATTTTTCTATTTTTTTCTGGTGATTAGCATCATTTACTTCAATTTCATTGCGAAGAGAAACAAGTGGATACATCCATTCTTTTTCTTCATCGTTGGCAATCATGGCATTCATTGATTTATCTTCAGATACCATAGTGCAGACGTAACAGCCAAAACGACTATCGCCACAACTTTGTGTACTTTTGTCAACAACCAGAGGGCACTCGCCACCTTCAGTTGCACCTTGATACATGCCCATTAAATCGTGATTAGGAAAACTCCAGGGATTCTTAACACTATTGAGATACACCCAAACATCATCATTACTCCAATTGGCAATAGGGGCGTATACCCAAACGCGTTCAAGCGAACCATTTTCTGTAAGACCTAGGGCTTTACGAGTGTTGGTTTTAGAGTTTTCAAACTTATCCATACTGGCCGCACGCGCTGTACTTTCAGCTTTACGAGTGCCCAATACTAAAATGGCTTCACCATTTTTCGCGGTCATGTTTTTGATGAAAGTATTTGAAGGTGATATTTTTAATCGGTCTGTACACCACCTAAATTTATAACGAGGTGCAGGGTACCCTTTACCAATTAAATTCACCCAAAACCTGTCTTTAACTTCAGGAGTAAGGCGGTGAGGTATAATTGGTAAGTTTTGTTCTTTTGCTTGCTCAGCCATTTTACTGAGTGATTTACCTACCCACATTGCAACAATAGGGTTTTCAACCAAGGTATCTGTACTAATGACATGTACCTTTTTTTTACAGTCACCTTCAATTTTTAATTCTTGTAATGCATACCAAATAAGTTGCAAGATTGCAGTGGAGTCTTTACCGCCGCTGTAACCTATAACCCAAGGTATTTGGTCGCTTTTGTATAGCATTTTTACATGCTCAATTGATTCTCTGAGCGTGTCTTTTAATCCTTCTTGGGTAAATGCAGAATTGGATTGTATAACTGGATCAGAGCCCATTTCTTGCCTCTTCTAGTTTTGACTCATCGCATTGCTCTTTTTCGTTAAGCGGTATGCCGAGGTGTTGTTTTATTTTGTTTGCGGTAAGTTTTGCTGTTACAGAAGAATTCCGCATTTCACCGTTAGACACGCAACGACCTTCCCAATCCTTTCGGTTTGACCGTTGCCAATCGATATCTTTTAATTTTATTAAAGTTTTTTCCCACTGTTTGTCATTTTTAAGTAACCAGTTGCCAACAATGCCGATAGCTTGAAATGTTACGGAATAGGCATGGATTCCTTCATCTCTAATGTCAGATGCCGATATTTCATCTTTATATACTAATATCCATGCGGGCATATTTTTTGATACACACTCCCAAAATTCAGTTGCCTTTGGGACAAGTGCTTGGTAGTTACTTTCATTTATTGTGTCAAAAAGCTTTTTAGTTGCAATATTAAATGCACTATGACTTATTAGTTTTTTTGATCTTTTACCTAAATTACTTCTTTCCATATGGGTGAGTTTTGAAAGTATAGGGCTATTAAATATTACGGTTTTTGAGAGCATGGCATCTGGTTTGTCATCATATGTAATACTAAGTGAACTATCTGTTTTTACTGGATATAGGTTTAAATCTTTAAATATTTTTTGTCTGTTTTCTAAAGTTTTATTAGCAAAGAATACAACTGATATTGTTTCATTAGCTAAGCTTGGGTCTTGCTTCAATGCTTCTAATATTGCAGCATTACGATGTTGACCATCGGTGATATATAATTCAGCATCTTCGTCAATAATTAGTGTGCCTATTTTTTGCTGATGGTTACCATCACCAATCGACGTAAATTGGCTCTCACCATCTATACATGCTGTGATAGCCGAAAATACGTAATTTTCTCTATCAGCAAGGATATAGTCTGTAATTTCAGGGATGCGTTCAGGATTTATACAACGTTGTGCACGTTGCTCAACAGGTAGCGCACTTTCATCAAAGGTAAATATTTTTCTCAGCCTTTTTAGAGGGCACATAACAATGTAGTATTCATTGCCCGCTTGTATACCTCTGATCGCGGGAAAGGATGTTCCTGAAATTATTGTATTCATTTTATTATTGCAACCACTGCTTAGTTGATTTTATGTTCGCACGAAAAGTTGTCTTTGTTCGTACGAACAGTTGCGGTAGAATACTGTGTTGTTATAGATATGTCTTGTTATTTTTTGAATTTTAAGTGGAATTTTTATGACTATTTACCTTGATTACAATGCAACTTCTCCAGTATTAAAACCTGTCGCTGATTTAGTTTATAAGATGATGGTGGAAGAATATGGTAATTCAGGCAGCAGAACACATGAGTTCGGATCTCAAGCGAAAAAAGTTGTTGAACGTGCTCGTGGTCAAGTAGCCTTAGTGATTGACGCCGATAAATCAGAAGTGATATTTACTAGTGGAGCAACTGAAAGCAACAATATAGCTATTTTAGGGATTAAGCAGTTTGGTATTGAAAATAATAAAAAGCATATCATTACTACTCGAATCGAACACAAGGCGGTATTGGAGCCAATCGAGCATTTAGCTGAAAATGGTTTCGATATTTCTTATCTGGAAGTTAGTGATAGTGGTGTGATAAATGTTTCTGATCTTGAACAATTGATAAGAGAAGACACACTACTTGTTTCAATTATGCATGTAAATAATGAGACTGGTTGTATTCAACCAATTTCTGAAATTTGTGAGGTGCTTAAATTATCGGAAGCATATTTTCACGTAGATGCTGCACAGAGTTTTGGTAAGTTAAGTGAGGACTTGGTTAACAAACGGATTGACCTTATAAGTGCGAGTGGCCATAAAGTTTATGCTCCTAAAGGGATTGGTGCACTGGTTATGCGTAAAAGAGGTTTTACCAAGCCTCCTTTAAAGCCGCTCCTGTTTGGGGGTGGTCAAGAAAAAGGGCTAAGACCTGGTACGTTACCTGTGCAGCTAATTGCAGGGTTTGGACTGGCTTGTGAACTAGGTTTGAAAAATGCTAAAAAATGGCAAAAGCATGCTTTTGCTTTGAAAGCTTCACTCATTGCTGAGCTTGATAAGATGGGTGCTCAATATAATGGTGAAAACACATCTCCCTTTGTCTTAAACTTCTCAATCCCCGGAATGAATTCCGAAGCAGCTATGGTTGTACTTAAAGGTATTGCTGCTCTTTCAAATGGCTCTGCATGCACCTCTAATAGCTATACGCCTTCGCATGTCCTTTCATCTATGGGCTTAGATGAGGATAGAATTAATGGCTCTCTTAGGATGTCATGGGGTCACTTAACGGAAAAGTTACCCTTGGAGCAGATTATGACTCAACTGAGTCAATTGAAGTTATGACTACTTAAATAGTTAATTTTTTTATTGATAGTTACTTCACTCTTTTACCTGTATTTAATCGATGGTGTTTTTGCAGTAAAAAAACACCAATAAATACCAAAAAAAAGGCCTGTGGGGCGTCAATCGCAAAGGTATTGTACGAAATCTTATTTGAGCAGGGGCGCCTTGCAACGACCCATATCTTATCAAGAGAATATTGAAGAACTCACCGCAAATGACTTGGCGAGTTGGCTTGGTTTTTTAGGTTCTCCTTTTGGGGGGACTAAAGAATATCACGTATTTTTCCTCCATCAAGGCATCCCCCGTCTTTCCGCGCCTACAATCAGGCTTCGTGCAAAACGGGAGGTTCCCCCTGCCTTGATTCTAAAAAAAGACATGATCTTTCGCTCGCTTTTCTCGCTTTTTGTCTGGGGTTTTTAACCCCAAAAGGGGTGTGTTTTTAGACATAGGAGATTAAAACATGAGCGAAGAAGTGAGAGTATATGTTGCCGATTTAGCGGCGTACAATAATGGGTTTTTACATGGTGTTTGGGTTGATGCGACACAAGACTTGGACGACATGCAAGAGCAAGTCAGCGAGATGTTGAAAGCTAGTCCGTGCGAGGAAGCGGCAGAAGAATATGCAATCCATGATTATGAAGGCTTTGGAGCATATGGTGTCAGTGAATATGAAGGACTTGAAAGCGTGCATGAGGTGGCGTGTTTCTTAGAAGAGCATGGAGAGGTTGCGGGCGATGTTCTTTCCCACTTTGGTGATAATCTGGAAGATGCCAGGAAAGCTTTAAAAGAAAATTATAACGGTTGTTACAGCTCCCTTGCTGACTATGCCGAGGAGCTAACAGAAGGTATGGTCGATATACCCAAGCATTTAGAGCTTTACATCGACTATGAACGTATGGGGCGCGATATGGAAATGAGCGGGGATATCTTTACAGTTGAGACTGGATACCAAAAAGTTCACGTATTTTGGGCGCATTGAGGGGGCAGGCACGCATTGGACGCAGAGAGTGCGTTCAGTGTATCTGTATGTTTAGTGCAAAAAACCTGGCTTTCGGGCTGGCGCTGTCCGAAAGCAAATGAGCCTTAATTGAGACTAAATTCAAACCTTACTTTGCTATAATCAATTCACTCGTTCTAAAGGGTTTAGTCTCCGTGATAATCTCATTTCACAAATTAGACATAAAAGATAAAATGCGATAGGGGTATAAAGTGGGGTATCATGATTTGTAAGATATATATAAACCATTTAAATCAAATGGTTGTTTGCTATATGGGCGGCATGATGTAAACCGACGTCCCCCCGACGTTAGTATAAAAAACCCCGCTCTAAGCGGGGTTTTTTATGTGTGGGACGATGGGCTGGTTATTTTAGGATTATCAGCTACACTGAAAATAGCACTGAAAACAATGAATACTAAAATCTAAAGGGACGCGATTATGCTAGAAGAAAAAACGGATGCCATGTATGCATACCTAAGAAACGAAGATATAGCCGCCTTTAATGAAGGGCGTAAAAATGGCGAGCCGGTCGATCTGAGTAACGCAAAATTCAGGGCGTTTGATCTGCGCGGTGCCGAGTTATCGGGTTTAGATTTATCGGGTAGTTATTTTAAAAACACCGATTTAAGAGGCGCAGATTTACGTGGTTGCAATCTAGATGGTTGTAGTTTGCTGAACGCTAAAATAAGCGGTGTGTATTTTCCACCTGAGCTAAGCGCAGAAGAAATTAAGCTTTCACTGACGCAGGGCACGCGATTGCGTATGAAACGCTAATTCGTCGCGCGTTTCACTTAATCAAACCGAGTGGTAGTGATACACTCTTCACATAGACAAACTAGGTGAAGAGGTCGTGTTATGGCTGGGCACAGTAAGTGGGCAAATATCCGTTTTCGCAAGGGCGCGCAAGATGCCAAACGGGGAAAGCTATTCACCAAACTTATTCGCGAAATAACGGTTGCTACCAAAGCCGGCGGGGCCGATCCCGATAATAATCCACGCTTAAGAAGTGCGATTGATAAAGGCTTAGCAAACAATATGAAGCGCGATACGATAGACACCGCCATTAAAAAAGGCAGTGGGTCGGTCGATGCTGAACACTTTGATGAAGTGCGTTATGAAGGCTACGGCCCAGCAGGCGCAGCCGTTATGGTGGACTGTTTAACGGATAATAAAAACCGCACCGTTGCAGAAGTACGTCACGCCTTTAATAAAAGCGGGGGAAATCTTGGTACCAGTGGGTCGGTTGACTACATGTTCCAGCAGGTGGGTGCTATCAATTTATCGGCTGAGTTGGACGAAGACAGTCTGATGGAAGTGGCCTTAGACGCGGGTGCAGATGATGTGGTCACGCATAACGATGGCTCATTCGAAGTACTCACCCAAGCGCAAGATTTTATAGTCGTGCGTGACGCCTTGCTGCAAGCCAACTTTGTACCAGAATACGCCGAAGTAACGCAGCGCGCGGATAATCTAACCCCGATAGACGCCAAAGAGGCCGAAAAACTTCTCCGGCTATTAGACGCATTAGAAGATTTAGACGATGTGCAAAACGTGTATTCTAACGCAGACATTCCTGAACAAGCGATGGAAACCGATGAGCATTAGGCGGGATAGTTAGGTGCGTATTTTAGGTATTGATCCAGGTTCACGCGTTACCGGTTACGGTATTATCGATGTATCTGGCCGTATCGCAAAATATGTTGATAGTGGCTGCGTTAGAACAGGTGCAGGTGATTTGCCGGAACGGCTAAAAAAAATTCATTTAGGGGTGCGCGAAATAGTACAGCACTACCAGCCACAAGAAATGGCGATAGAACAAGTTTTTATGCATAAAAGTGCCGGTTCTGCGTTAAAGTTAGGCCAAGCTCGAGCGGCCGCCATGTGTGCCGTTTTTGACCACGACATTACCGTATATGAATACGCCGCACGGCAAATTAAACAAGCTTTAGTGGGCAAGGGAAGCGCAGATAAAACGCAGGTACAACATATGGTGAAAATTTTATTAAAACTAAAAGGCGACCCGCAAATGGATGCGAGTGATGCCTTAGCCGTAGCGCTTTGTCATATGCATACCCATCAGACTCATTTGGCCACTCAGGCCTTATCATGATCGGTTTTATTCGAGGTTTGGTGCATGAAAAAAAAGCGCCTCTAGTAGTGGTAGATGTTAATGGTGTGGGTTATGACATTGAAACACCCCTGTCCAGCTTTTTTAGCTTACCGGCAACGGGCGAGCAGGTGTTATTGCGCACACATTTAGTGGTGCGAGAAGACGCGCATATTTTGTACGGTTTTTTAAGCGAGCAAGAACGTGCGTTATTTAGACACCTAATTAAAGTGAATGGAGTAGGGCCAAAAGTGGCCTTGGGTATTTTATCGGGCATGAGCGTTGCAGACTTTTGTTCGTGCATCAGTGATAGCAATGTTACTGCGCTGGTACGTTTGCCGGGGATTGGTAAAAAAACAGCCGAGCGATTAATTATTGATATGCGTGACCGCTTGCCAGAGCAAACAGTTGGCGGATCGTTGCCAGCAGCCAGTATGAAAGGGGCCATGATGTCGGCTAAAGAAGAGGCCATTAGCGCCTTGGTTGCCCTAGGGTATAAACCGCAAGAGGCAGATAAACGCGTACAAGCTGTGGCCAGCGAAGACGATAACAGTGAGCAAATCATCCGTGCCGCGTTGCAAGCGGCGGTTAAACGATAAGACGCATTATTATGATAGAAAGTGACCGATTAATAAGTTCTGATAATTTGCTGGATGACGAGGCGGTAGACCGTGCAATTCGTCCCAAAACCTTGGATGAGTATATTGGTCAGCCGACGATTTGTGAGCAGATGGAGATTTTTATGTCGGCGGCAAAAGGGCGCTCTGAACCCTTAGATCACGTACTTATTTTTGGCCCACCCGGGCTGGGAAAAACGACCCTATCACATATTATTGCAAATGAGATGGGCGTTAACCTGCGACAAACCTCGGGTCCGGTGCTTGAAAAAGCGGGTGATTTGGCAGCGCTACTGACAAACCTTGAAGAAGGCGATGTGTTGTTTATTGATGAAATACACCGCTTGAGCACCGTAGTAGAAGAAATACTCTACCCAGCAATGGAAGATTTTCAATTAGACATCATGATCGGCGAAGGCCCTGCAGCGCGTTCGATTAAATTAGATTTGCCACCGTTTACCTTGGTTGGAGCCACCACGCGGGCGGGATTACTGACTTCGCCTTTGCGTGACCGTTTTGGTATTACGCAACGGTTAGAGTTTTATAATAACGAAGATTTGTCGAAAATCGTTAAACGTTCGATGAGTATATTAGCCTTAAAGTCGGGTGAAAATGGGGCAGAAGAAATCGCCGTACGGTCACGCGGAACGCCACGTATAGCCAACCGACTACTTCGTCGTGTGCGTGATTATGCCGATGTAAAAGGTGATGGCACCATCACTGCTGATATTGCTAAAAAGGCATTGCAAATGCTTGATGTAGATGAAAGTGGCTTTGATAAGTTAGACCGACGTTTGCTCAGTATCTTGATCGAAACTTTCGATGGTGGTCCTGTCGGCGTTGATAGCTTGGCCGCGGCGCTCAGTGAGGAGAGGGGGACCGTAGAAGACGTACTAGAACCTTATCTGATCCAAAAAGGTTACATTATTCGAACGCCACGCGGGCGCATGGCCACTCGTCACGCGTATCAACACTTAGGTTTAAAAGTACCGACCCATCAGCAAGTGCAAACAACACTTAACGATGATGTGTTTGGTGATTCATAAGATAAATTACCAACCGTATGCAGCAATGTCCTCATGAATGGCCGATTAGAATTTACTATGAAGATACCGATATGCAAGGTATCGTCTATTACGCCAATTACTTAAAATATTTAGAGCGGGCGCGCACCGAATTTTTACGCCAACGGGGTGTAGAGCAAGATGAGTTAATTGAAAGCCATCAAATAGCCTTTGCTGTTCGAACGGTACAAATGGAGTATCTAAAACCGGCAAAATTTAATGATCAATTGATCGTGCAAACACGGGTAGAATCGCTAAAACGCGCCTCATTAATTTTTCATCAAAGCATTATACGTAACGACCCTAATCATGAAATAATAAACACAGCCAACATTAAGGTCGCGTGCTTAGATGCCGACACTATGCGGGTTAAAGTTATCCCTAAAACACTTATTGAGCGACTCTTATGACCACAGATTTATCCATTGTTCACCTTATCAGCCAAGCAGGGCCAATCGTAAAATTGGTGATGCTTATGTTGGTGATTGCATCGCTGGTTTCATGGATGTTTATTTTTGCAAAATATAA
>JAGPVU010000165.1 GCA_018066825.1 Cycloclasticus sp. | reverse complement strand
CCTTAACCGAAACGACCACTAATGTAGTCTTCCGTTTGTTTAACCGATGGTTTCATAAAAATTGTTTCTGTTTTGTCGAACTCCACCATTTCGCCTAAGTACATAAAGCCGGTGAAGTCTGAAATACGCGCTGCTTGCTGCATGTTGTGGGTCACGATGCAGATACTGTATTGCTCACGTAATACCGATATCATTTCTTCAATCGCTAGGGTCGATATCGGATCCAACGCGCTGGTAGGTTCATCAAATAATATCACTTCCGGCTTTAGGGCAATCGCACGAGCAATACACAAGCGCTGCTGTTGTCCCCCACTTAAACTACGTGCATCTAAGTTTAAACGGTCTTTTACTTCGCCCCATAAGGCTGCATCACGTAACGACTGCTCAACAACCTCTTCTATTTGCGTTCGTTTTTTAACCCCCGACAGCTTAAGCCCATACGCGATATTTTCAAAAATTGTCATTGGAAATGGCGTTGGCTTTTGAAAAATCATGCCCACGCGTTGACGTAAACGAATCAGTTCGGCTTCTTTTTTAATCGTCAAGATATCGGTATACGCTTCACCATCGGAATTGAGTAGGTTAATCGTGCCGTCATAACGATGACCCGGGTACAAGTCATGAATCCTATTCATACCGCGTAACAGCGTTGATTTACCACAGCCACTAGGACCAATAAGCGCTGTCACCTTGTTTTTCTCAATGGGTAAATTAATACTTTTTAGAGACGGCTCAGTGGAACCATTATAGGTAAACGTTAAGGCTTGTACTTCCATCATATTTTTCATTAGTTAACGTCTCTTTTTATTACTGGCATATCTGCCCAATAAATTAATCACTAGCACCATTGCGGTTAGCAAAAACGCACCCGTCCACCCCAATTGAACCATTTCGTCATCTGGCATGGTTGCCAAGTTATAAATTGACACCGTTAACGATGGGAAGGTGTCACCTAAATCGGTAGACCAAAATTCGCTAGACCCACTGGTATAAAGCAAGGGTGCGGTTTCACCTATGACGCGCGCAAAGGCCAACAAAATACCCGTTAAAATACCCGCTTTGGCATACCGTACAACAATGTTCATCGTTACATGATACTTAGAAGCACCAATAGCAATGCCAGCCTCACGTAGTTCGGTTGGTACCAGCTTTAACATGTCGTCGGTGGTTCTTACGATAATCGGCACCATTAAGATAAATAAGGCTAACACCCCAGCCCAACCACTGGTATGGCCTGTCGGTACAACAACGATGGCATATACAAATGTACCAATAACTATTGAAGGTGCAGACATCATAACGTCACTCAAGTCACGCATAAATTCTGTTGTTTTGGAATTACCCCCATACTCTTGCAGGTAAATCCCCGCTAGAATACCAACAGGGATACCCATAAATGTAGCAACCCCCGACATCATCAGCTGCCCCACAATAACGTTACGCAAACCGCCGTCAATCAAGTCATTTGTAAACACACTTAAGCTGAGTCCAGCCAAACCTTTAGAGCATAAGGTAAATAAAATCCAGGCAAGAAAAAACAAACCCACCAAGGCGGCTGCACTGGAAAAAATTAAAAATAATCGGTTAAGGATTAATCGCATTATTTACGCCTTAAAAAGAAAAATTTAGCGACTGCAATAACGATAAAGCTCATTGCAAACAAAATGAGTGCCAGATAAAACAGTACCGATAGACTTAAACCACTAGACTCGGCAAAGCTATTCGCCAGCACCACAGGGATCGAGTTAGTCGGGTCGGTTACCTTGCCCACAAATTGATACACACCGCCGATAACAAACGCAACGGCCATTGTTTCACCGAGTGCACGGCCAAAGGAAAGAATAATCGAACCGATAATGCCAGACTTTGCATACGGAAAAACGACGTCTTTAATCACTTCTAATTTTGTAGCGCCCATGGCATAGGCTGATTCTTTCAACATGTCGGGGACCGTACTGATCGCATCACGACTAAGTGCTGCCATAAACGGAATGACCATAATGCCTAATACTAAACCGGCGACTAATAACGACACCGTATTACCACCAAAAATTTCAGCAATAAAAGGGCCAAAGTAAAACAAGCCCCACATGCCATAAATAATACTAGGAATAGAGGCCAACAACTCAATAGCTACTCCAACCGGTTTCGCGACCATCTTAGGGGCTATTTCTGATAAAAAGACCGCTATCCCCATCGCAATGGGTATAGAAAAAAACATCGCAATCACCGTTGAAAACAATGTACCCACAATGGGCACCAAGGCACCATAAACTATTCGAGTGTCACCCGATGACTCATCATCGTCATCGCCAACAAAGTCGTCTTCGTCGTCTATAAAATCATCGTCCAACAACACATCTTCTGAATCTTCTATAACGGGCACTTCATCGAACGCTTGGTCCGCAGAGAGCACGGGCTGTAAACGTGTTTCTTCAACGCCCCAACGAGATTCGAATAAAAAACTTAGACCAAACTCTTCAATCGCCGGCCGTGCAGATAGATAGAGCACTAGCGCCGTTGCCGCCAAAATAAAAAACACCAGGCTTGCACTAAATTGAGCAAGTTTTTTAAAGATTAATTCCATTACTGCCTTCTATAATTAATCAAAAACCTCCCCAATATTACATTGGGGAGGTCATGCGATAAATCTAATTTATTAGATTATGTAACGCGTTTATTTTAACCCTTTTTCAAGCCAATAGCCTTGGATCTTTTTAATCACTGCTTTTGGTAAAGCCACATAGCCCATCTCTTCGATCAGGCTGTTCTTTTTAGTCAAGGCATAGTCAAAAAACTTAATCACTTGCTTTGAGTTTTCACCTTCCTTAGGTACTAAGACAAACGTAGCGGTCACCACTGGATAGCCTTTTGGTGGGTACGCGATGTTAGCGTAAAAGTCTTTTTTGGGATCTAAGTCTGCATACGTTGCCGCCGCTTCAAATGACGCTGGTGTAGGCTTTACAAAAACTTTTTCGCGATTTTCAATGATCGCCATGTCTAAGTCATTTTTCTTCGCATCGGCGTAATCCACATAACCAATTGAAAAGGCGTTGCTTTTGATTGCTGTCGCCACACCGAAGTTGCCTTTACCTGCTATACGGTTACTCGAGGGCCAATCAATCACTTTTTTAGCGCCGAATTTTTTACGCCATTCTCGATTCATTTTGCTTAAATAGTAGGTGAACGCAAAGGTCGTTCCTGATTTATCACTGCGGTGAACAAAGAGTATTTTTTTGTGTGGCAATTTAACACCCACATTATCATGCACGATTAGCACATCATCCCAATATTCAATAGTTCCCAGCATAATGCCCGATATTGCCGCTTCACTTAGTTTCAAGTCGCTAACCCCTGCAACATTATAAGCAAAGGTCACCGCGCCAATCGCAGATGGGAACATGATCAAACCTGCTTTTGCCAATGCTTTTGGCTTTAAAGGTTTATCAGACCCTCCAAAGTCGACGTGCCGAGCTGTCACTTCTTTAATACCTGAACCACTTCCGGTTGGCGTGTAGTTCACTTGATGACCTGTTTCGTCATAATACGCTTTACTCCATGTTTTATACGCAAGATAAGCGAAGCTGGATCCGGTACCCTCAATTTTTGCAGCCTGTACAGACGTGGCTAACGCTATACCGACAAACCCTAGTGCTACGATTCTTTTAAATATCATTCGTTTCTCCAATAATTACAGTCATCGATAAGGCTGCGCCTTATCTAGGTACTCATCTTAAAGTCGTTATGTGGCATTATAATGAACGGACTGTGACAGTTTGATGACAACTACCGACTACTAAGCTGTATGACATACTCGCTTTAATGGAAACAAACACTGAAAGCGACTGCCTTCACCCACCTTACTTTCTATCAACAGTTGAGCCTCATGCCGCTCTAGCTCATGTTTTACGATAGCAAGACCTAAACCTGTGCCGTTTTTATGCATGATATTGTTTTCAGGCACCCGATAAAAACGCTCGGTTAAACGCGCCAAGTGTCTAGCTGCAATGCCCTTGCCCGTATCTTTTACTGTTATCACGCCCTGACCATCGGCATTTATTGACCAACTAACGCGCACTTCACCGCGCTGCTCTGTGTAATGAATGGCATTAGCGAGCAGGTTACGCAACACCGTAAGAATCGCGTTCTTATTGGCTTTTAAGTCTACCCCCGGCTGAATATCAAAGCGCAACGGCTGTTTTTTTTGTTTAGATAAGGGTTGAAACTCGGTGTCGAGCTGTTCGAATAGGTTATGAATATTGATCACATCGGTGGACTTATCGATCTCGGCTTCTTCAAGCTTGCTCAATAACAACAGCTCATCGACCATCGTTTGCATTTTAGACACTTGTTGATCAACCTTTTGCAATGACTTTTCAACCCGATCTCTGTCCGCCGATGTATCGGTCAATAACATTTCAACATAGCCTTTTAATACGGTCAGCGGTGTTCGTAATTCGTGCGAGGCGTTGGACACGAAATCTTTACGCATTTGATTGGCTCGTTCCACTTTTGTCACATCCCTAACCAACAACAAGCGTTCGTTTCGACCATACGGCAACACCCGTATTTCAATCTTTTCGGCCACCAAATTTGACTCATTATCCGGTCCAGCCATAACCAAGACACCATCTTGTTCTGCCTGACTAAGTAAACGAGTAAATTTAGGAAAACGAATCAAATGATTAATGTGCTGACCGGTGTCTTGATCTTTTAGCCCTAGTAGGGCTGACGCACGACCATTGAACCATTTGATTTCATTCGATAGCGACAAAATAACGGCCCCGTCAGGGAAAATAGAAATTAGCTTTTTAAACCGTTCAAGCTGGTTTCTCACATTAAGTTTATGCGCCACACCTTGCTTTTTAGACTGGTAAATTTGATACGCCAGTTGTCCAAATAAGCCTTGTTCAAACGGTATGCTTTTTAGGTCGCTGTTTTGCGCCCAGTCACACAAGCTTTGCAGACGGTAAAACTGAACCACCACATAACACAACAAAAATATCACTATAAACCAAGCGCTATAACCAACAAACCAGCCAACAAACCACACTGCAACCAGGCTTAATAACAAGATATTACGTTCAAACCGCCAGTCCATTTCCATATTAAATCGCCGTCAATTTATAGCCAAAACCTCGAACCGTCTGTACTAAGTCAGCACAATCCTGGGCCTCAAGTATTTTTCTTAACCGCCTGATATGTACATCAACTGTTCGGTCTTCGACATAGACGTTATCGCCCCACACATTGTCTAATAACTGATTTCTTGAAAACACTTTATCTGGGTGAGAGGCTAGAAAATATAACAGTTTATATTCGGTTGGGCTCATCATTATTTCAACACCATTTAACGCTACGTCATGCCCTTCTGTATCTATTGTTAAAGGCCCTAATGATAATAAATTACCGTTTCCCTTTGTTTCCACGCGACGCAAAACTGCATGTATCCGCGCCACCAGTTCGCGCACAGAAAAAGGCTTGGTGACATAATCATCAACGCCTGTTTCTAAGCCTTTAATTTTATCGTCCTCATCACTTCTCGCGGTCAGCATAATGATGGGAATGTCTTTGTTTTCGTCTTGGTTTTTTAAAGACTTAACCCAGTCTGGGCCACTAATGCCCGGCAACATCCAATCCAACAAGATGATATTGGGCACACTATCTCGAAGCGATTCTTGCGCCTTCATTACATCAATACACCACGACACCTCAAAGTCATTTGACTGCAAGGCAAGCTGTAACATTTCACCGATGTCTTCGTCGTCTTCAACCAAGAGTACATTTATTTTTTGCATAAAAACTGTTGTTTTATAATGATATTTATAAGATACACGAAGTTTATGACGGAATTATGACAGGCGTAAAGGTTGTGTAAAAAATTATCAGCCCCATTCACTGTATCATTTCCAGCGAGCCGACAAAACAAACGACACCATGAAACGCCAATTACAGACCGTTTTAGTATTATTCCTTATCGCAACAGTTGCTGTAGCGGAGACCTTGCACGTGGGCAATTTTTCTAACGGTGAGCTGTCGGCATGGCAAGAAAAGCAATTTAATGGTCAAACACGGTACACACTGGGACAAGATGGCGAACGAACCGTCTTAACCGCTGTCAGTTCAAACGCCGCTTCTGGGCTGTTTAAAACCATTTCGGTTGACCTAAATAAAACACCGATGTTGCATTGGTCTTGGAAAATTAACAACACCTTGCTTAGCAATAACGAGCGCAAAAAATCTGGCGATGATTTTAGCGCACGAATTTATATCGTATTTTCCGACGGCCCTTTTTTTTGGCAAACTAAAACACTTAATTACGTTTGGGCAAACCAATCCCCTATCGATGCGCACTGGCCAAATCCGTATACCGATAGTGCACACATGTTTGCCTTACAATCAGGGGAGCAGCATGTAAAACAATGGCGATATGAATCAAGAAACGTGAAACACGACATCCAAACTGTATTTGGCAAAAGCATTACACAAATTAAGGCCATCGCCATTATGACGGACACCGATCAAACAGGTGCCGCCACACAAGCATGGTTTGGTGATATTTGGTTTAGCGACCAATAAGCACTAGGCTTTAGTGAATATTAAAGTTGCCTCTTCACCGCTACCCTCAAGATCAACTTTAATAACATCACCGGGCATAAAGTGGCCCGACAGGATATCTTGCGCCAGCGAGTTTTCTAAACGCTGCTGTATCGCCCGTTTAAGCGGTCTAGCGCCATACACGGGGTCAAAACCCGCTTCACCCAACTTATCCAAGGCCAAGTCAGTCACTTGTAAATCCATATCCCTGTCTTTTAAACGTTGGCGTAGAACCTCAACCTGTATTGTGGTAATCGCTCTGATTTGTGAACGTCCAAGCGGGTGAAATACCACCGACTCGTCGATCCGGTTAATAAACTCAGGGCGGAAGTGGTTACCCACCACAGCCATCACCGCGCTTTTCATTTCGTCGTAATTAGCCTCTCCAGCCAACTCTTGTATGCGGTCAGAACCCAAGTTAGACGTCATTACAATCACCGTATTACGGAAATCTACCGTCCGTCCTTGACCATCAGTTAGACGACCGTCATCCAGCACTTGCAACAAAACATTGAACACGTCGGGATGCGCTTTTTCAACCTCGTCCATCAATATTACTGAATATGGCCTACGGCGTATGGCTTCGGTTAAATAACCGCCTTCCTCATAACCCACGTAACCAGGAGGTGCACCGATTAAACGTGCAACTGAGTGCTTTTCCATAAATTCAGACATATCAATGCGCACGATGGCTTCGTCGGTATCGAATAAAAACTCTGCCAGTGCTTTGCACAACTCAGTTTTACCAACCCCTGTTGGGCCCAAAAACAAGAATGAGCCATTCGGCCGATCAGGGTCTGATAAGCCCGCACGTGAGCGTCGGATTGCATCACTCACTGCTTTAACGGCCTCTTCTTGTCCAATCACTCGCTGGCCAAGATTAGCCTCCATTTGCAATAATTTTTCACGCTCGCCTTCAAGCATTTTAGACACCGGAATACCGGTCCACTTAGAAACCACCTCGGCGATTTCTTCTTCGGTCACATTATTACGCAGCAGGGTAAACACCTGGTCATCGCTACCTTGTTCGGCGGCTTGAATGGCCTTTTCTAAGCGTGGAATTTCACCGTATTGAAGTTCTGACATGCGCGCTAAATCGCCCGCGCGTCGTGCAGTTTCCATTTCCAGCTTCACACGCTCTAGTTCTTCTTTGTGTTGCGCGCTGCCTTGCATTGCTGCCTTTTCAGCCTTCCACACTTCGTCTAAATCGGCGTATTCTTTTTCAAGCCCATTAATATCGGACTCGAGTAGTTGCAAACGCTTTTTAGAGGCCTCGTCGCTTTCTTTTTTTAGCGCTTCGCGCTCGATTTTCAATTGAATTAAGCGGCGTTCCAGGCGATCCATTGACTCCGGTTTTGAGTCCATTTCCATGCGAATACGACTAGCCGACTCATCGATTAAATCAATCGCTTTGTCTGGCAACTGCCGATCGGTAATATAACGGTGCGATAAGGTCGCTGCCGACACAATTGCCGGATCCGTTATAGCGACGCCATGATGCACCTCGTAGCGTTCCTTTAAGCCCCGCAAAATAGCGATTGTGTCTTCCACACTGGGCTCTTCGACCAGTACTTTTTGGAAGCGCCGTTCGAGCGCTGCGTCTTTTTCAATGTATTGACGGTATTCATTCAGCGTTGTCGCACCCACGCAGTGCAAGTCGCCGCGTGCCAGTGCTGGCTTAAGCATATTTCCGGCATCCATTGCACCTTCGCCTTTGCCCGCACCCACCATGGTGTGCAACTCGTCAATAAACAAGATGACTTGCCCTTCTTGTTTTGAAACGTCATTTAATACCGCTTTTAGGCGCTCCTCAAACTCGCCACGAAATTTTGCCCCCGCAACCAATGCGGCCATATCTAACGACAATAAACGTTTTGACTTTAGGTTTTCCGGCACCTCTCCGTTAACGATGCGTTGCGCTAAACCTTCGACAATCGCCGTTTTGCCCACGCCCGGCTCGCCAATTAATACCGGGTTATTTTTGGTGCGTCGTTGCAACACTTGAATGGTACGACGTATTTCTTCATCGCGACCGATCACTGGGTCCAACTTACCCTGTTCAGCCCGTTCGGTGAGGTCGATGCTGTATTTTTCCAACGCTTGACGGTTCTCTTCCGCATTTGGGTCAGTCACCGCCTCGCCGCCTCGTAGGTCGTCGATGGCTTTTTCAAGCAAGCTTTTACTCGCTCCCGCTTGCTGTAGCATCTTAGCCGCTTGGCCTTTATCGTCTGAGGCAGCCAACACGAATAATTCGCTGGAAATATAGGCATCACCGCGTTTTTGCGCGAGTTTGTCGGCAACATTTAATAAGCGTCCAAGATCGCTCGATAACTGCACGTCACCTGAAGCGCCTTCAACAGTCGGCAAACGATCCAGCGCATCACCCAAGGATGAACGTAACTGGTTAACATTAACACCGGCCAGTTGCAATAAATGCCGCACGCTAGCGCCTTGCTGGTCTAACATCGCTATTAGCAAGTGGGTTGGTTCAATAAATTGATGGTCTTTGCCTACCGCTAGGCTTTGCGCATCGGACAGCGCCAGTTGAAACTGGCTGGTGAGTTTATCCATTCTCATTGTTAAATCCCCATTAGTATTCTGAATACGCTATTAATGGGGACGATGCTGTAACAAGTCAATGATACAGATCAGGTCGGCCTGAACGGCTTAAGCTTAGATTTAATGAATAAAGCCGTGCAACCAACTAATGACGCCTATGCCAAACAGCATCAACGCTATTTGCTCAACTGCAGCTGATAAGTTAACCCGTTTGTGCAGTGTGGGAATCAGGTCTGCGACCGCAATATAAATAAAACTGGCCGCGGCAAAGGCCAACACATAGGGCAATAAGTCTTGGAAGTCCGCCAACCAAAAATAAGCAAGTAAACCACCCACTAAGGTGGCGAAGCTAGAAATAAGATTGTAAATAATCGCCTTTTTACGACTAAAACCACTTTGCAATAAAATCGCAAAGTCGCCCACTTCTTGTGGAATTTCGTGCGTTGTTACCGCTAATGCAGTGACCACGCCTAAATGAATATCGGTTAAAAATGCCGCTGCTATCAACACACCATCGACAAAATTATGCACGCTATCGCCAACCAAAATGAGAGTGCCTGCTGACTTATGACTGTGCGCGTGAACATCAACATGCCCTTCACAATCATCGTGGTGACAATGCCGCCACAAAACCAGTTTTTCTAATACAAAAAACACCATCAAACCCGCCAAAATAGTGATCGACAAGGTATGAAAGTTCTCAGCACCCACTTCTTCTAAGGCGTGAGGAATTAGGCCAACGAACGAAACACTCAATAATGCGCCAGTCGCAAAGCTAACGCTAAATGGTAAAGCCTTAGCGATAATTTTTTTCGGTAAAGTCAACACCAAGGATGCCGCTGCAACGCTCAGCACGCCACCCACTAAGGTAAAGAAGATAATCCAGCTTAATGTACTCATCAATAGTTATTGTAGGTTAGGGTTGTAGCCAAATGAACGAGGCCATTCGGCCAGTTATGGGCTCGCGTCGATAAGAATAAAATTTATCGGGCTGATTATACGTGCAATAGTCGCCACCATATATTCTTTTTACGCCCTGTTGAATCAGCGTTATTCTAACCAGCGCGTATAAATCAGCAAGGTATTTTGAATTTTCGCTGGCTTTAAACGCCTGCGCCATAACATTGCTCTTCAAATGAAACGCTCGCCTAACTTCTTCACCCACCTCAAAACGACCGGGGCCGATGGCTGGGCCCAACCAAGCAAGAATTTTTTCTGCCTCACCCAACGAGGCAATGGCGTTTTCAACCACGCCGGATAGTAAACCACGCCAACCCGCATGAATCGCCGCTACTGCCGAACCATCTGATTTACATAATAAAATCGGCAAACAGTCCGCGGTCATTACCGCACACACGGTGTTTGCCTGTCGCGACAATGAACCGTCTGCTTGCAGGGTCGATGATTTATCGATTCGATCTAGATCAACCACCTTAACCCCATGCACTTGTTCTAGCCAAATGGGTTCCGAAGGTAATGAACAACGCCGTGAAACCCGCGCCCTGTTTTTAGCCACCGTAGTCGGATCATCGTCGACGTGCAAGGCTAAATTTAAACTGGCATACGGCGCCTGACTAAACCCACCTTGGCGACAAGTTGTTAACGCCTTAACGCACTCAGGCGCAGGCCAACTGGGGGAAATCAAGTCCATCGCCACGCTAGGGTGCCGGTGACTCTTGCTGCAGCACCTTAACTAAGTTCGCCATATCGTCGGGTAACTCACACTGCCACGAGATTTCTTCGCCGCTTAACGGGTGTATCACCCCCAACCTAGCCGCGTGTAAGGCTTGACGCCGAAAACCACGTAAGGTTTCTGTGAGCAGCTCACTAGCGTTAGCAATGGCTTTATAACGACCGCCGTACACTTGATCGCCTACAATAGGGTGGTGCCGATGGCTTAAATGCACCCGTATTTGATGGGTACGGCCTGTTTCTAACTTAACTTTTAATAGGGTGTGTTTAGCAAAGCGTTTTTCAACCCGGTAATGGGTAATCGCCTCTTTACCACCCGCTTTCACAGCATAACGCTTGCGGTCTGTTGGGTGTCGAGCCAAGGGTTCTTCGATTGTTCCACCGGCTGTAATAAACCCTCTAACAACGGTTAAGTATTCTCGCTGAAACGCACGCGCTTGCAACTGGTCTACCAAGGTTTTATGCGAGGTTAAATTTCTTGCAACCATCAACAAACCACTGGTTTCTTTATCAATCCTATGTACCAAACCGGCGCGTGGTAAGCCTTCTAAGTTTGGATCATAATGCAGTAGCGCATTTTGTAGGGTGCCCGCCCAATTGCCCGCGGCCGGATGAACAACCAGGCCTGCTGGTTTGTTAACCACGATCATTGACTCATCTTCGTAGACAATATTTAATTCAATTGACTCTGCTTTTACCTCCAGCGAGGTATCAGCTATCGGGTTAATACTGATCGACTCACCCCCGTGTATTTTGTCTCGCGGACGTAACACCCGCTGATCGATCAATACATTGCCACTTTTCACCCAACTTTTCAGGCGGCTGCGAGAAAACTCAGGACAAAGCTCGGCCAATGCTTGGTCTAACCGAAGCCCAGCCAACTCTTGTGGAATAATTAGTTCTATTTGTTCTGTTTTCAAGCTGATAAGATTGTAATAATTGACACGCTACGGCATTATAACCGCTTAATTTATCCTAACTTGTTATTTAACTCATGACTTTTATCACTCACTCACACCTTAAACGAATTTTATTGACCTTTGTGTTCGCCACGCTTGGCGCTTGCTCCATCATAGATGTAGTTAAACCCAAAGACGCCCCGGATGAAAAAGCCAATTGGTCAGCGGCTGATTTTTATAACGAAGCAAAATCCGCCTTAAGCGACGAAAATTTTATTACTGCGATTGAATTGTATGAAAGCCTAGAATCTCGCTACCCCTTCGGCACCTATGCACAACAAGCGCAAATTGATTTGACCTACGCTTATTACAAAAACGAAGAACCGGAATCGGCTCTTGCCACCGCCAATCGTTTCATCCGTATACACCCACGGCATGAGAACATTGACTATATTTATTACCTGAAGGGCTTAATTAATTTTAATCGCGGGATTGGCTTTTTAGAACGTTATTTACCGACGGATAAGTCACAGCGCGATCCCGGTGCTGCAGTCAAGTCGCTGGACGACTTCGAAACCCTGCTACGCCGTTTCCCTAATAGTAAATACGCCGCCGACTCTGAACAACGCATTATTGCGTTGAAGTCCAACCTGGCCTTATACGACCTAAATGTGGCTAACTATTATATGAAACGCAAAGCCTATGTCGCATCGATCAATCGCGCTAAACACATTATTGAAAAATACCCGCAAACGACCGCCGTGCCTCGTGCGTTGTTACTTATGGCTGAGGCGTATAGACAAGCGGGTATGCCCGATCTAGCAGTAGATGCCGAACGCATTTACCAACTTAATTACCCGAACGGTACGCCACCGGTAGATAACCCGAAATTCGCGCACGAAAAAACCGTTTCAGAAAAAATCTGGGACTACCTTGAGTTGGATGAGTAAGCTATTTTGAGCGAAATAAAAGCTTACTAAAACCTGAGGTCATCGGGAAACGGCGTTCACGCCCAAACGCCCGAGTAGTGATTTTAACCCCTGGCGGTGCTTGACGCCGCTTATATTCATTTTGCTCCACCAATCGCAACACCCTATCTACTGCTTGTTGCTCAAAGCCCGCGTGTAGAATCTCATCTCGTGACTGATCTTGCTCGATATAGCGCTCCAAAATATCATCCAGTATTGGGTAAGGCGGCAAGCTATCTTCATCTTTTTGGTCTGGCGCTAACTCCGCAGAGGGTGGACGCTGTATAACCCGTTCTGGAATAACGTCTGACAGTGTATTACGGTAATTTGCCAAGGCATACGCCATCATTTTAGGCACGTCTTTTAACGGCGCAAAACCACCGGCCATATCACCGTACAAGGTGGCATAACCCACACTCATTTCGCTCTTATTTCCGGTAGTCAGTAAAATCATGCGCTTTTTGTTAGCGATCGCCATTAATAAAACCCCTCGGCTACGCGCTTGAATATTTTCTTCGGTTACATCGGCCTCAAGCCCAGTAAACGTTTTTGACAACATCTCAGAAAAAGCCGATACCGCAGGCTCAATAGGGATAATATGGTGTTTAACACCCATTGTCTGCGCTTGTTGAATGGCGTCTTGATTGCTCATATCGGCCGTGTATTTCGAAGGCATTAGCACCACTTCAACGTTGTCGGCCCCTATCGCATCCACGGCAATCGCCAAGGTCAGTGCGGAGTCGATCCCGCCTGATAAGCCAAGTACTGCGCCGTTAAAACCATTTTTTGTGATGTAATCACGCACCCCTAACACTAACGCTTGATAAATACTCGCCCTATCTGACAACGTTTCGGTCAACGGTTGACTAGGTGCCACAGGTGCCCCATCAGCCGCAATGTCAACCAGCTGCATTAATTCTTCAAAAGCAGGCAACTGCTGAACGATGTTTTTATTGGCATCCATCACAAACGAACTGCCATCAAACACTAATTCATCTTGCCCACCCACCTGATTGACATAAATCAGCGGTAAATGCGTTTCGTCTACCCGAGCCTGTACCGTTTTAATACGGCCCTGCGCTTTATTGAGTTCAAACGGCGACGCATTGAGATTGATAATCAACGCTGCATTTACACCTTTAAGTTGCTGGCAAACACCGGGGGTCCAGATATCCTCACATAAGGTCAAGCCGACTTTTAGGCCACCTAAGCTAAATGTGCCTGCTTGGGTGCCTGCCTCAAAATAGCGCTTTTCATCAAACACGCCATAATTAGGCAATTGTTGCTTGCGGTAATTTGCAACCAAGTGCCCGTTTTGCAACACCGCCGCACTATTATATAAACCCGTTTCGTCTTTTTCAGGGTAGCCCAAAATAATGGTGATAAGCGGGCAGCTATTCGCTATACGCGCCAACGCCTGCTCTGCACCTTGAATAAAATCATCACGCAGTAACAAATCTTCTGGCGGATAGCCGCTAATGGCTAACTCTGGAAACACAATGGCTACTGCGTCTTGCTCCGCAGCTTTACAACAAAATTCAATAATTCGATCAGCGTTACCGATCAAGTCTCCAACGACGGGGTTAAATTGTACGATGGCTATTTTCATAACATGATTGCCTTAAACACAGACTAAAAAGCATAAGATAAAAAAAGGGCCGCAACGAGTACAGCCCTTGTTTAATACTTTGGGTTATTTAACCCAAAATTTCTTTCATTTTTGCACCCATTTGCGCGGGTGATTTTACAATATGCACACCTGCCGCTTCCAAGGCTTCAAATTTGGCATCCGCGGTACCTTTACCGCCCGATACAATAGCACCTGCGTGGCCCATGCGCTTGCCTGGAGGCGCCGTGACACCTGCAATATAACCCACCACTGGTTTAGTCACGTGATGCTTGATGTACTCAGCTGCTTCTTCTTCAGCAGAACCGCCTATCTCACCGACCATAATGATGCCTCTGGTATTTTCGTCTTCTTGGAAACGAGAGATGACATCAATAAAATTCATTCCATGAATGGGGTCACCGCCAATACCTACACAGGTACTTTGACCGAGACCCGCCAAGGTGGTTTGGTGAACCGCTTCGTAAGTTAGCGTACCCGAGCGAGACACCACACCGATACAACCAGCCTGATGAATAAAGCCCGGCATAATACCAATTTTACATTCACCAGGGGTAATTACACCCGGGCAGTTGGGCCCGATCAACACGGTATCTTTATATTGTTCCAACGACGCCTTAACTTTCAGCATATCCAGTACTGGAATGCCTTCGGTAATACACACAATCACCTTAATGCCCGCAGCCGCTGCCTCTAAAATTGCATCTGCGGCAAATGGTGGCGGCACGTAGATCATTGTTGCCTCTGCGCCTGTTTCATTAACCGCATCTTCTACGGTATTGAATACCGGTAAGTCTAAGTGTTTTTCGCCCCCACGACCCGGCGTTACACCGCCAACAAGGCGCGTGCCGTATTCGATAGCTTGTTCTGAATGAAAAGTGCCTTGTTTACCGGTAAAGCCTTGGCAAATAACTTTTGTGTCTTTATTAATTAAAATACTCATGTTTTTCCTTACCTAAGACGCTGCTTTTACGGCAGCTTTGGCAGCTAATGTTAAATCGTCTGCCGCAATAATATCTAAGCCTGATTCTTTAAGTAGCTGACGCCCTTGATCCGCGTTAGTACCTTCCAATCTAACCACTACTGGTACGTTAACGCCGACTTCTTTAATCGCCTCAATAATCCCTTCGGCAATAAGGTTGCAACGAACGATACCACCAAAAATATTAACCAAAACCACTTTTACTTTTTCATCCGACAGAATAAGTTTAAATGCCTCTGCTACGCGTGCAGCGGTTGCACCCCCACCTACATCTAAAAAGTTGGCTGGAAATCCGCCTTCTAATTTAACTAGATCCATCGTCGCCATGGCCAGACCTGCGCCATTAACCATGCAACCAATGCTGCCATCTAAAGTAATATAGTTTAGATCGTGTTGTTGTGCTAAATGCTCTTTTTCATCTTCTTGCGAAGGGTCGCGCATTGCCACCATATCAGGGTGTTTGTAGGCTGCATTGTCATCTAAATTAACTTTAGCATCTAGGGCAATCAGGTCGCCATCACCGTTAACGATTAAGGGGTTAATTTCAACTTGGCTGGCATCCTTGGCTAAAAACATCTGTAAAATACCCGACATGATCTTAAATAACTGGCCGATCTGCTTACCCTTTAAACCCATTTTAAACGCTATATTACGGCACTGATACGGCTGTAAACCGGCGACAGGATCTACCGCTGCCAGTAAGATTTTTTCAGGTGTTTCTTCGGCGACTTCTTCGATGTCCATACCGCCTGCTTCAGACGCCATAAACATGATTCGCCTACTGCCACGGTCGACGACTGCGCTCAAGTACAGTTCACGATCAATCGGTTTTACTTCTTCAACGATTAACGTTTCAATGGGCAGGCCTTCTGCACCTGTTTGTGGGGTTACTAAACGCGTGCCCAACAATTGGCGACTAAATGCTTCAACTTCGTCCATGCCCTTGCATAATTTAACGCCACCCGCCTTACCACGACCACCCGCATGTACTTGGGCTTTAACCACCCAACAATCACCGCCTAACTCTTTGGCAACATTAACAGCTTCTTTTGCTGAACGTGCTGGTTTACCTAGTGGAACAGGCACGCCGAACTCGGCAAACACCTGCTTTGCTTGATACTCGTGTAAATTCATTTAATTTCCTTGGTTATTTAACAATGACTGTCTGTTAAATGTATTTTAGGCGATATTTCTAATAAAACTACCCGAACGCCTATAATAAGTGAATGATTTCAACCGATAGACAAGATAACTTTGTAAAAACCTGCCCCTTTGGACATGGTTTTCACCTACCCACCGCACAAGCTTGGCGCACCTTAAAGGTTTTTCATAGTTATCAAATCGTCCTATCTGCCGCCTTCTTTGGCTTGTTTGTTACTCAAACAGGACCGTCAATTTTTGGACAAAGTAACGAAAGCCTGTTTCAAACAGTCAGTCTAATTTATTTAGCCCTGACTCTCTTTAGCACCGTTTTTATTCGCAAACCCTATATCGCTTACACACGTCAGGTGCAATTTAAGATTTTAGCGGACATTGCTTTTCTTACTTTATTAATGCACGCCAGCGGTGGCATTACTAGTGGCCTAGGTATTTTATTGGCGGTTAGCGTCGCGGCTGGAGGCCTTTTAGCGGGAGGGCAATGCACTCTGGTGTTTGCCGCCATAGCAACTTTTGCAGTACTGGGCGAACAAATCTATGCCGATTTGGCTCATCAATTTGCCAAAACCGCGTATACCTACGCTGGCGTGTTGAGCGCCTCTTTTTTTACCATCGGCTTACTCGCCTTAGTGTTAGCTAAACGCGTTGAAAGCTCTGAAAAAATTGCCCTACAGCAACGTCGTGATATCGACGACTTAGTACAACTAAACGACTATATTATTAAACACTTACAGTCGGGCATTATCGTTGTCGACCAACACCTTAATATTCGTCTGGCAAATGAGTCTGCGAGTAACCTTTTGGGGCAAAAGACTATCCAAGGTAACAATCTGGCCCAGATTTCAGCTGAGTGTTGTCAGTTGTTTAAACGCTGGCTCAGATCGCCAAGCGAGCATACAACCATTATCGCTGCATCCAATGAAACACCACGGACCCAGCTGAGCTTTAGCCAATTAGACAGCCTGGCTGATAATGCCTATATTATATTTCTTGATGATCTCTCTTCCGTTGATCAGATGATACAACAGGGCAAACTTGCCTCCCTCGGTCGCTTAACCGCCAGTATCGCGCATGAAATACGCAACCCCCTCGGCGCTATTAGCCACGCAGGGGAACTGCTTTCTGAATCCACCTCGATCGAAAAAGAAGATCGCCGCTTACTTGATATTATTCATAAGCATAGCGGACGCGTAAATAGCATTGTCAAGAGCGTTTTACAATTGTCACGACAAGAAAAAAACCATATAGAGCCAATTACTCTGTCAAGTTGGCTTAAAGAATTTGAGCAAGACTTTAAAGACCAACTGGGTCTAGAGATATCCCCTTTACACATCACAACGAGCGCCAAGTTCAACGAAGTGTTTTTTGACAAAAACCACCTGAAACAAATCATCGACAATTTATGCAGCAACGCTCTAAAATACGGCCAAGCCAATTCAAATAAAACAACGATAGCCATTACTACAGGGATTCACCTAGCAAGCCAACAAAGCTATATAACAGTAACCGATAACGGAAAAGGGATCGACAAACTCGTGGCACAACAAATTTTTGAACCGTTTTATACCACCTCTCCATCTGGTACTGGCTTAGGGCTTTATATTTCAAGCCAGCTCGCCGAACTCAACCACGCTAAATTAAGCTACGAAGAGAACCCAAGCGGCGGCAGCCGATTTACCTTGCTTTTTAGCACCGCCAAGCCTACCTCATGAAACAATCCCTTGCGCTGGTGGTAGATGACGAGCCCGATATTCTCGAATTACTTGAAATCACTTTGTCACGCATGGGTATCGCCTGCAAAACAGCCCAAGACCTTAATGGAGCCAAGCAGCTCTTAAAAACAAATCGTTTTGATATCTGTCTGACCGATTTACAGTTACCCGATGGCAATGGCTTAGAACTCGTCGAATACATTCAAACTCACTGTCCAAACCTACCGACCGCCGTTATTACCGCCTTTGGTAGCATGGAAACCGCCATAAACGCGTTAAAATTAGGCGCGTTTGATTTTGTTTCAAAACCCGTGGACCTAAAAAGTCTTAAAAACTTGGTTAGTTCGGCAATAAAAATAAACGACACAACTGCCCCCGTCGATAGACGTAGTCGAGAACAACTGCTCGGTGATTCTGTCGTGATGGCCAATGTGCGCGCAAAAATCGCCAAATTGGCCCGCAGCCAAGCACCTATCTATATTAGTGGCGACTCGGGTACCGGCAAAGAACTGGTCGCCAAATTGATTCATGAAAAAGGCCCCAGAGCCAGCCACGCCTTTGTGCCAATCAATTGTGGCGCTATCCCACAAGAACTGATGGAAAGCGAATTCTTTGGGCATAAAAAAGGCAGCTTTACCGGCGCTATTACCGATAAGCCGGGGCTTTTCCAAACTGCTAGTGGCGGTACCTTATTTTTAGACGAGGTAGCCGATTTACCCTTACACATGCAAGTTAAGTTGCTGCGCGCTATTCAAGAAAAAAGCATTCGCCCGATTGGCAGCGAAACTGAAATAGCCATCGACGTACGCATACTCAGCGCCACACATAAAAACCTGAGCCAATTGGTCGATGCAGGGCAATTCAGGCAAGACCTCTACTACCGAATTAACGTGATTGAATTGGCCCTGCCGAGCTTACGCGAGCGAAAAGAAGACATTCCACAACTCGCGCTTCATGTCTTGAAAAAGTTAGCGATAGCACATAACGAGACAGCTAAACGATTAAACGACGACGCCATCAAAGCGCTCCATCAATACGCGTTTCCCGGTAATGTGCGCGAATTAGAAAACATATTAGAGCGCGCGTCCACCTTATGCGAAGGCGCTGAAATTACTCCTCACGATCTACAACTACCCGATAGCCCCACACTGAATAGCAACCCAACGGCAAGTAACAACGGTGAGCAATTAGAAGACTACTTAGGCTCATTAGAAAAACAAGCCATCGTTAACGCACTAGAAAAAACCCGCTGGAACAAAACTGCCGCCGCTAAAGAACTGGGCATCACCTTTCGCGCCTTGCGCTATCGATTAAAAAAACTGGGGCTAGACGACTGACACTCTGTGACCTTTAGCGTCACATTATGACAAAATACGTCTGCTAGACTAGTAGACCTAGAATTTTTCGACAAGGTCAAATTATTTTTTTCAACTTAATATTCAACGAGTTAAATAATAATACCCGTCAAAAAAACAGTTTGGCACAGTCCCTGCTTTATTAATTATGCTTTACGAACTTTTTTTACATAAAAATAAGGACATCAACATGAAAAACATACAAACAATGAAACACAACGTTCAAAAGGGTTTTACTCTTATTGAATTAATGATCGTGGTAGCAATTATCGGTATTTTGGCCGCTATTGCCATTCCGGCTTACCAAGATTACACCATTAAATCACGTGTCTCTGAAGGCGCTTCATTATCTGGCGCATTTAAAACAGCGATTGAAGTATATTGGAGTGAAAACGGTACTTTAAATGGCTTCACCGACAATGACATCAACTCTGGTTTATTAGGCACGACGGCAGTAGCTGGTGAATACGTGTCTTCCATTCTGATTCAAACTGAAACCTCAGGAAGCGGCACTCGCCCACAACTTGAAATAACCTTAAACAGTGGTACAAATAAAATAGGGACTGCTGATGGCTCTTGCTTCCGTTATGTACCCGCACCAACAGGCGGCATAGGGTCAAACTTGCAGTGGACAGTGTCAGCAGGTACGATTTCTTGTACTACAGCAACACCTACTAAATACCTACCTAAAACATAAACCAGGTATTCATCTATAAAAGGCGGCTGCAAAGCCGCCTTTTTATTTGACCATGTATAATAAACAAACACTGGCAAAATATTTTTTAGCCCTAAGTGGCATCATCTTTCTTATTTTTTTAGCGTACATCCCTGGTCTCTCTGGGCCATTTATATTTGATGATTTATCCAATATAACAAATAACAATTTCTTACAGCTTCAATCACTCAGCCCTTCTACTTTATATTCCAGCGCTACATCCGGCCATGCTGGACCTTTAAAACGCCCCGTTGCCATGCTGAGCTTTGCGCTCAATTATTTTTATGCGGGTGGCTACGATGCCAGCGCTTTTAAGCTCACGAATATATTTATTCATAGCCTCAACGCTATACTACTGTTAACACTCTGCTTGCAGCTATTAAAAAGCACCGACAGCCTTACTGGGAACAATCACAATAAAAACACTCTTTTTTGGCTGGCTGCTGGTATCAGTTTAATTTGGGCTGTCCACCCCATTAACTTAACCAGCGTACTGTATGTCGTTCAACGTATGACGGCCTTAAGCACCCTATTTAGCTTAGGCTGCATTATTTTATACCTTCGTGCTCGTAAGGCTCAGATTACTAGCGGATTTAACAACAAAACCTTATTTCTTTTTACATTAAGCCTGCTGAGTTTAACGCTCGCTTTATTTAGCAAAGAAAACGCCGCTCTTATACCATTAATTATTTTATGGGTAGAACTAACCTTGTACCCACAACAGCACCCATGGGCTCGCTTTAAGCATCTGACACGAAACACCCGCTGGTTTATTTACGCCCTTTTAATCTTTACTTGCATAGTTGGCTTGATAATACTTATTGATTACGCCTCTGCTAGCTACCACCATCGCCCTTTTAGTATGCTAGAGCGCGTGTTAACAGAGCCACGCGTTCTCTGCTTTTATTTGTCCTTAATACTATTGCCGCGCATTAATAGCTTTGGTTTATTCCATGATGACATCCTCCTGTCCACTTCCATTTTTTCACCTTGGACAACACTGCTCGCTATTATTTTTATTTCTTCATTGGCCTTATCGGCTATTTATTATCGAAAAACCCAGCCCTTATATGCACTGGGCATCGGCTGGTTTTTTATCGGGCATCTGTTAGAGTCCAGTTTTTTCGCCTTAGAGATTGCCCATGAGCATCGTAATAACTTCCCGTCTATCGGCATTATTCTGGCTATTTTTGCCTTAATCCCGAAAAGCCATTTAGTACCTACTAAAAAAACAGCCGCTGGCTTTTTCGCCGTGGTCTTAATATTAGCCAGCAGCACTTATTTACGAGCAACACAATGGAGTAGCTATCAGCGTTTGGCATATTATGAAGCGGCCCATCATCCTGATTCACCTGCCATTCAAGCTTTACTGAGCAATGCGGCCAATCAAGTAGGGGATATTGAAACCGCAACCCAAGCAATTAAAAAAGCAATGGCGCTCGAGCCAAAAGAAATTGCTTATGCCCTGCATTACCAAAACATATTGGCCATTTACAAAAAAGCGATACCCGATAATTTGCAAAAAGAAACATTAAAGCGCATTAAAAACAACCCCGTTACCGCCTCTGCCAAGTTAGCCCTACACCAAATAGCAGCCTGCTTACATCAACCCGCCTGCGAGCCCTTACAAAGCAATTACCTGGAGTGGATTGACCAGTTGATTGAACAAGAGCCCCGTAATGCCGATTATTATTACCACCGGGGCAGGGCGCATCGCGCGCTCAATAATCCGCTGGCTGCACTTAACGACTTCCAACGCGCACACGAGTTACACCACACTTTTATGCAACCCTTGTTTGAAATGGTAGATATTTTATTGCGATCTGGGCAATTAAGTGCCGCAGAAGAAATTGTAACTTGGCTTGAAAACAGCAATCAAGCCAGCACCTTAAAACGTGATCAAGAAATAAACCAACTCAAGCAATTTATGAGTCGCCTAAAAGAAGGCACCGTGAGGTCGAGCAAATAACGCGTTAAAAAAGTCCCAACATACTTTCCAACGCTTTTTTTGCCATTAGCTTATCGTCATCCGCCACTTGTATTTGATTGACCACTTTACCTTCTGCCAAGTTTTCTAGCACCCACGCAAGGTGTTGCGGGTCGGTTCTAAACATCGTGGAACACATCGCTACGGTGGGCGACATAAAGTGCACGTCTTTATTTTGGTCTTTAACTTCTTCTTTTAAACGGTTAACCAAGTTAAGTTCAGTGGCCACTAACCAGCGGGTGTTTGGCTTCGCTTCACGTACTGTTTTTAGGATCATTTCAGTTGAGCCTACGTAGTCGGCTTTTTCACACACCTCAAAATTTGCTTCGGGATGAGCGATAACAAGGGTCTCTGGGTATTTCTTTTTAAAGTCATCAATTTGGTTCGCCTGAAACATTTGATGAACTGAACAAAAGCCCTTCCACAAGATCATTTTTGCGTTTTGAATTTGCGCTTTGCTTAAGCCGCCCATCGGTTGGTGAAAGTCCCACACGACCATTTGATCTAAAGGAATGCCCATACGATAACCGGTATTTCTACCGAGGTGTTCGTCGGGGAAAAACAAGATTTTTTCGCGTTTTTCAAAACACCAATCTAAGACCTGCTTAGCGTTAGACGAGGTGCACACAATACCCTCATGACGGCCACAAAAAGCTTTTAAATCGGCAGCTGAATTAATATAAGTAACCGGCGTTACTTGCTCGTCGGCATTCAGCATACTATTGAGTTCTTTCCAGCTGCGCTCAACATTTGTTAAATTTGCCATATCGGCCATTGAACAACCTGCGGCTAAGTCCGGCAAAATAGTCACTTGATCAGGTCGCGATAAGATAACCGAGACTTCAGCCATAAAATGCACACCACAAAAAATGATGTATTCAGCTTTCGAGTCGGCCGCGTGCTTAGATAGCTTTAAGGAATCACCACTAAAATCAGCGTGTTTAAATACCTCATCGCGCTGATAGTGATGGCCTAAAATAACACAGCGGTCGCCGAGTTTTTTCTTCGCTGCAATAATACGCTGATCGCATTCGCTATCATCGAGTAACGAATAATCTTGAATGGCATTTAAAACTGCTGACATAATCTTCTCCGTTATTCTGCTTGTTGCACCGGTGGCTTTCTTAAACGAATACCCAGCTCTTTAAGCTGCGCATCACTGACCATGGCCGGCGCCGAGGTTAATGGGCACGCTGCGGTTTGGGTTTTTGGAAACGCCATCACGTCTCGAATAGTTGAGGCACCTGACATTAGCATCACCAAACGATCCAAACCAAAGGCGATACCGCCATGTGGTGGACAGCCGTATTTTAACGCATCCAGTAAGAAACCAAATTTTTCTTGCGACTCTTCAGTGGCCATGCCTAACAAGTCAAACACCACCTGCTGCATGTCGGTTTTATGGATACGAATCGAACCTCCACCCACTTCGGTACCATTCAGCACCAAGTCGTACGCACGTGATATAGCCTGACCCGGTGCTTGTTTAAGCGTGTTTTGGTCACACGATGGCGCAGTAAATGGGTGATGCAAGGCTGTCCAGCGGTTTGATTTTTCGTCCCAGTCAAACATTGGGAAATCAATCACCCAAACGGGTTTCCATTGGCCCTCTAACAAGCCCTGATCTTTACCCATTTTGTCGCGTAGCGCACCGATTGACTCGTTTACCACTTTGGTTTTATCCGCACCAAAAAAGACGATATCGCCACTTTGCGCCTCGGTGCGTTGCATAATATCCTCAACAACGTTATCGGGTAAAAACTTAAGAATCGGTGATTGCAAACCGTCGATACCCGCGCTACGGTCATTAACCTTTATATACGCCAGACCTTTGGCGCCGTAAATACCAACAAACTGAGTGTAATCGTCTATTTCTTTGCGACTTAAACTGGCTGCACCAGGT
>JAGPVU010000160.1 GCA_018066825.1 Cycloclasticus sp. | reverse complement strand
CTTTCGCTAGAAGAACCCATGGCGAATTCGTCCATGTTGGTTTTACCCAACGAGACTGCGCCGACTTTATTAAAGTTGTCAGCGACCGTTGAATCATAAGGAGCGATGAATTTATCCAACATCTTAGAACCACAACTGGTGCGAACACCGTCGGTACAGAAGATATCTTTGTGCGCCATCGGCACACCGGTCCATTCGTTAGCATTACCCGCCGCGCGCAATTCGTCTGCCGCTTTTGCTTGGGTAAGTGCTAGTTCGTCAGTCACAGTAATAAAACTGTTGTACTGGCCATCTAAGTTTTTGATGCGATCTAAAAAGTGTTGGGTGACTTCAACACTGGAGTATTCGCCGGCTTGTAAATCTTGCGAGATTTGAGCCAAGGTTTTGTTATGCATAATGTGTCCTCAATTCTTAGCTCTGTTATTCAACAACTTTTGGTACAAGGTAATGACCATCAGCGGTACTAGGTGCAATTTTTTGGAATTTATCACGCTGATTCACTTCAGTAACCACATCGGCACGTAAGCGTTGTACTGCATCCATCGGGTGAGCCATTGGCTCTATTCCGGTTGTATCAACGGCTTGTAGTTGATCAACTAAATTCAGAACATTAGATAAGTTGGTTTGAAAATCTGTGATGCTTTTTTCGTCTATCTGCAAGCGCGCACGGTCGGCGATCGCAAGAACCTGATGGGTGTCCAAAGACATCGGTTTACTCCACTGGTTATGCTTATGCTGGCATTGTGCGTTAAGCACAGAGCCGTTAATAAGTGTCGTTAGTTAATAAGTGCCATTTGTAAAAGGCAATATTGATAGTAAGGGGTAAAATAAAGCGATAATTTAGCACATCTGCAGGTAGGATATTAGAGCTTATTCAGGCTAAAAGGACTTTGTTCGTATTAAAAACGATATTTATGCTCATCTTACGGTTTGTGTGCTTGCCGAAAGGCCTTGCCATTGCTAGAGTTACACACAATTTTTTGCCCTTTTTTACACAGGCTACTTTATCCAATTGGGAACTATCGGATGTTTAGAAAAATAAGAGGTTTATTCTCCAGTGATTTGTCTATCGATTTGGGCACAGCTAATACCTTAATTTATGTCAAAGAAAAAGGTATTGTTCTGGATGAACCATCAGTGGTTGCGATTCGAATTCAAGGCAGTCAAAAAAGTGTTGCTGCCGTAGGCACTGATGCTAAACGTATGCTGGGTCGTACTCCAGGCAATATTCAAGCGATTCGTCCATTAAAAGACGGTGTTATCGCTGACTTTGAAGTGACTGAAAAGATGCTTCAATACTTCATTAAAACTGTGCATCAAGATTCATTTTTAGCTCCAAGCCCTCGTGTTGTTGTTTGTGTACCCCACGCAGCGACATTAGTTGAGCGTAAAGCGATTCGTGAATCGGTATTGGGTGCTGGTGCTCGTCGTGTCTATTTGATTGATGAGCCAATGGCTGCTGCTATCGGGGCTGGTTTACCCGTTGATGAAGCGCGTGGTTCGATGGTGGTTGATATAGGTGGTGGTACTACCGAAATCGCGATTATCTCTTTAAGTGGTGTTGTTTACGCTGAATCGGTCAAAGTGGGCGGTGATCGCTTTGATGAGAATATCGTCGCCTATGTGCGTCGTAACTACGGCAGCTTAATTGGTGAAGCAACAGCAGAGCGTATTAAACAAGAAGTTGGAACGGCATACCCAGGTGGTGAGTTGCGTGAGATTGATGTGCGCGGCCGTAATTTAGCAGAAGGTATTCCACGTAGTTTTACATTAAATTCAAATGAGATTTTAGATGCCTTGCAAGAGTCATTACAAGCCATTGTTCAGTCTGTTAAAGCGGCTCTAGAACAAGCTCCGCCTGAGCTGGCTTCTGATATCGCCGAGCGTGGTTTAGTATTAACCGGTGGTGGTGCGTTATTGCGTGATATTGATAAATTGTTGAGCGAAGAAACGGGTTTGCCAGTATTTGTTGCTGACGATCCACTCACTTGTGTTGCTCGTGGTGGCGGTATTTTCTTGGAAGGATCTACCGATGCCCAGCTGGAACTCTTAGCTGGCGACTGATTTTAACCGAAGCAATTTCGGTTATTAGAAAAAAACAGTGTAAAGGGCTCAGGCGTGACTTATTAACGCTTTTAGCCTTTTAGTGCTTATCCTTAACCTTCTTTCCTTGTATAGTTACGCGTTACGCGGGTTCAAGAAGGCTTAAGTTATTAAATCCCCTGTCAAAATACAAACGCTGCACGCTTCTGGCTTGATTGGCATCTTATGTTTAGCCCTTACCTTGATGTGGGTAGACAGCCATACTCCGGTATTAAAGTCAGTTCGTTCTGTTTTAGGATATTCCTTGTATCCTTTACATCAAATTGCCACTACACCATCAGTTTTGACTGAATGGTTTGGTGATTCAGCTAAAAGTCGTCATGAGCTTGAGCGTGAAAACGCTGAGCTATCGGCGCGCAATCTTATTCTTGGTCAAAAAATTCAGCGTCTTATTTCTTTAGAAACAGAAAATATTGAATTAAGAGAGTTGTTAGGAGCGGCAGACAGAGTCAGCGAAAGGGTTGTCATTTCAGAGATCATCTCCGTTGACCCCGACCCCTACAGTCAGCAAATATTAATTAATAAAGGCCTTACTGATAACGTTTTCATTGGACAGCCAGTATTGGATACTTATGGTTTGATGGGGCAGGTCATTGATGTACTCCCTTATAGTAGCCGCGTATTATTAATTGCCGATTCAAACCATGCTATACCTGTCCAGGTCAATCGTAATGGTGTTCGCGCAATTGCTGTGGGTTCTGGCCGGTTAAGTGAACTTAACCTAGTGTATGTGCCCAATACCGCAGATATAAAAGTAGGTGATCTGCTGGTCAGTTCTGGATTAGGTGGCCGTTATCCTAAAGGCTATCCCGTAGCCGAAGTCTCTAAAGTCGAATATATACCGGGACAAACCTTTGCTGCGGTTACCGCAAGCCCTAGTGCGCACTTAGACCGCAGTCGCCATATGTTATTGGTATTTAATAAAGGTGCAGGCAATGTGCCACCTAAAACATTGTGGGAGAAGCAATAGTGACGGCCCGTATTTATGTCTTCATGCTTATAACGCTGGCTGCTGGTTATATTCTACAGTACTTTCCTTTGGCT